>NZ_JAIUGR010000006.1:0-361162 GCF_020164695.1 Mesorhizobium sp. ESP6-5 | reverse complement strand
GTCGCGCGCCGAAAGGCGCCCACGGCACAGATGGCAAAAATACAACACATCTTTGCGAAAGGCGGTCCTCGGGCCGCCTTTTTCATATCCTGACACCCGAAACAAAATTTGGCCGAAGTCTCGCGCCCTGCTATGAGCCGAGGGCGCTTGGCTGGTCTCACATCGATTGGAAGGCGCGAACAAGCTAACGATTGGACGGCGAGAGACACATGCATTTGAGATCGGTTCTGAGCGGCACGCTGGCGCTGCTGCTCCTATCAGGCGTAACCGCTTCGGCGAGCGGTACAGGGCAATCAGCCGAGACCGGCTTTTCCTTCCATCTGCCGACACTCGAGTTGCCCAGCCTTTTCGGCGAGAAGAAAAAGCAAGATCAGGTCCAGCTCGCCCAGTCGAGCGGCGCCGGCGTGACCGGGCTCGAGGACCAAATGCGGCAACTGACCGGCAAGGTCGAGGAACTCAATTTCCAGATCCTGCAGATGCAGGAGCAGATCCGCAAACAGCAGGAAGACAACGAGTTCCGCTTCCAGCAGCTTGAAGGCGGCTCGCAAGGTGGACAACCGCCGGCGCAGAAGAAATCAGATGCCACCACCGGGACCAACACCGACGTGGCCTCGGCCCCGGCAACCCAGGCGCCGGCCGATGCCGGCGCCGCGCCGGGCGGCGATCAATCCACAGGCGGCAAGACGGTCGAGGACGTCATCGTCGAGTCACCCGACGGTGACCCCGGCAAGGTGATCCCCGGCAAGGGAGCGCCCGAAAAGACCTTTGGGTCCATCACTGTCGACAAGAACGGCAATGTGATCGATGCCGGCGGCAGCACGCAGGCAACCGCGCCGGCACAGGACACGGCACCAGCCGCCAGCGCGCCGACCAAGGCCGGCAAGTCCGGCGGCACGGTGGTCGCCGCGCTGCCCGCGACCAACAATCCCGAAGAGCTCTATCGCAACTCCTACCAGTTCATCCTGTCGGGTGACTACGGCACCGCCGAACAGGGTTTCCGCGATCATATCTCGCGCTTCCCCAAGGACGCCAAGGCGGCGGACGCGCATTACTGGCTGGGGGAATCGCTGCTTGGCCAGCAGAAATACCGCGATGCGGCGGAAGTGTTCCTCGCCGCCAGCAAGGATTATCCCAAAGCCAAGAAGGCGCCCGACATGCTGTTGAAGCTGGGCGTGTCGCTGGTCGGTCTCAAGCAGCACGATGTTGCCTGCGCCACCTTCAGCGAGGTCGGCAAGCGCTATCCCGATATTTCCAGCACACTCAAGGAACGCGTCAAGCAGGAGAAGGCCCTGGCTGCGTGCTGATTTTTTCTGGGGGTCTCGTAGTCCCAAAACCGGGACCGCTTTTTGGCGACATGGATTGATGCTCGATACCGGGCCTGATCTTTCGACCGGACTCTTTTCGCATATCGATTTTTCCAACGGCGCCGTAGCGGCCGTATCCGGGGGCAGCGACTCGACTGCGCTCCTTCTCCTTCTCAAACAGCATCTCGACAAAACCGCACCGTCCGCGAAGCTGCTCGCGGTCACGATCGACCACGGCTTGCGGCAAGGTTCGGCTGATGAGGCGCGGACCGTGGCGAAGCTTTGCGCGGATCGCGACATCGCCCACCGCATGCTGGCCTGGTCCGGCGCCAAGCCGTCGACCGGCCTGCCGGCGGCGGCGCGCGAGGCGCGCTACCAGCTGCTGGCCAGCGCCGCCCGGGCGGAAGGCATCGGCCTGATCGTGACCGGACATACAGCGGACGACCAGGCCGAGACGGTGCTGATGCGGCGCGATCGCAACGATGCGACCCGCGACGAGGGACGGGGCCTCGCCGGCATGGCGCCCGCCACCCTGCATGACTGGCGCGACTGGATCGTGCGACCGCTTCTTGGCGTGCGGCGCCATGCGCTGCGCGATTTCCTGCGGCGCCAACAGGTCGGCTGGGCCGAGGACCCGACCAATGCCGATGAAGCCTTCGAGCGGCCGCGCATGCGCGCAGCCCTTGCCGGGGAGGCCGGCGCGCAGCGCATGAACGACGCGCTGGCGTTGGCCGCGCGGCAGGCCGGCGACCGGACGCGGCTTGGCGGTGAGGCCGCCCGTCTGATCGAGCGCTTTGCCAGCCAGCCGGCGGCGGGCCTCATCCGGCTCGATCCGGCCCTGCTCGGCGCCGGCGCCGATCGGGCGGCGATATACGCACTGCGCGTTCTCCTGGCGACGTCAGGCGGGATTGCCTTCCTGCCGGACCAAGCCCGCGGCGAGGCGTTGTTCGCCCGGCTGAAAGCCGGATTTCTTTGCGCCACATTGTCGCGGACAGTGGTCGACTTCCGGCGCGCCGGCATCTTCCTGCGTCGGGAGATGCGCGATTTGCCGGCGGCGGCGGCAACGATCGACGGCGCCATCTGGGATGGGCGCCGCCAAATCACATTGAACGACGCCGGCGGCGCATTGTTGATCGCGCCATTCGGGACAATGGCGGCGAAGCGGCTGGCTGTAGGCCGGGACGAAACCCCGCCAAGCCTGCTGCGTGCGGCATTGGCGGCGGAACCAGGATGGCTGCAAGCCGTCGAGAAGGTGGGTCCGGAGCCTGATAGGCCGACATCGCAAGGGTTCGCGGCCTCGCCGGTCGTTGCTCCCTTTGCCCGCTTCCTGCCGTCCTTCGACCTGGCCCCGGCGCGCGCCGTCGCCGGGTTGATCGGCGCGGCGCCGCTTCCCGCCCTGCCATTGCGTGGCCCTAGTGCCGGTTGATGCTGGGCGAAAGCTTAACCCAGACATGCTGTTCTGCTTGGCAAGGGGGTACGCTCTCCCTATGTTAGGCCCAAGTTTCCTCTCATGATGCTGTCCGCTCGCGGACGCCAACGGGACAATTGATGAATCCGAACTATCGCAACCTCGCGCTCTGGGCGATCATAGCGGTCCTGCTCATCGCCCTCTTCAATCTGTTCCAGACGCCGCAGACGCGCGGGGCTTCGAGCGATGTGCCTTATTCGCAGTTCCTGCAGGACGTCGCGGCCGGCCGGGTCAAGACGGTGACCATCGCGGGCGCCCGCATCACCGGCAACTACACCGACAATTCCAGCGGCTTCCAGACCTATTCGCCCGGCGATCCCCAGCTGGTCTCGCGGCTGCAGGACAAGAACGTCACGATCAATGCGCGGCCCGAGACCGACGGCTCCAATTCGCTGTTCGGCTATCTGATCTCGTGGCTGCCGATGATCCTGATCCTCGGCGTGTGGATATTCTTCATGCGCCAGATGCAGTCCGGCTCCGGGCGCGCCATGGGCTTCGGCAAGTCGAAGGCCAAGCTGCTTACCGAGGCGCATGGCCGCGTCACCTTCCAGGATGTCGCCGGCGTCGACGAGGCCAAGGAAGACCTCGAAGAGATCGTCGAATTCCTGCGCGATCCGCAGAAGTTCCAGCGCCTCGGCGGCAAGATTCCGCGCGGCGTGCTGCTGGTCGGCCCTCCCGGCACCGGCAAGACGCTGCTTGCCCGTTCGGTCGCCGGTGAAGCCAACGTGCCGTTCTTTACCATTTCGGGTTCGGATTTCGTCGAGATGTTCGTCGGCGTCGGCGCGTCCCGTGTCCGCGACATGTTCGACCAGGCCAAGAAGAATGCGCCCTGCATCATCTTCATCGACGAAATCGATGCCGTCGGCCGCCATCGCGGTGCCGGCCTCGGCGGTGGCAATGACGAGCGCGAGCAGACTCTGAACCAGCTGCTGGTCGAGATGGACGGCTTCGAGTCCAACGAAAGCATCATCCTGATCGCCGCCACCAACCGGCCCGACGTGCTCGATCCGGCGTTGCTGCGTCCAGGCCGTTTCGACCGCCAGGTGGTGGTGCCGAACCCAGACATCGTCGGCCGCGAGAAGATCCTCAAGGTGCATGTGCGCAACGTGCCGCTGGCGCCCAATGTCGACCTCAAGGTCGTCGCCCGTGGTACGCCCGGCTTCTCCGGCGCCGACCTGATGAACCTGGTCAACGAATCCGCGCTGATGGCGGCGCGGCGCAACAAGCGCCTCGTCACCATGGCCGAGTTCGAGGACGCCAAGGACAAGATCATGATGGGCGCCGAGCGCCGCTCGTCGGCCATGACCCAGGCCGAGAAGGAACTGACCGCCTATCACGAGGCCGGACACGCCATCCTGGCGCTCAACGTGCCGTCGGCCGATCCGCTGCACAAGGCGACCATCATCCCGCGCGGCCGCGCGCTCGGCATGGTCATGCAGTTGCCGGAAGGCGACCGCTATTCCATGAGCTACAAATACATGGTCTCGCGCCTCGCCATCATGATGGGCGGCCGCGTTGCCGAGGAGTTCAAGTTCGGCAAGGAGAACATCACGTCCGGTGCTTCCTCCGACATCGAGCAGGCGACCAAGCTGGCGCGCGCCATGGTCACGCGCTGGGGCTTCTCCGACAAGCTCGGCCATGTCGCCTATGGCGACAACCAGGAGGAAGTGTTCCTCGGCCATTCGGTGGCGCGCACGCAGAACATTTCGGAAGAGACCGCGCAGATCATCGACGGCGAGGTGCGCCGCCTGATCGACGAGGCCTATTCGACGGCGAAGTCGGTGCTGACCAAGAAGAAGAAGGAATGGATCGCGCTGGCGCAGGGCCTGCTCGAATACGAGACGCTGTCGGGCGAGGAGATCAAGCAGCTGATCGCGGGCAACAAGCCCTCGCGCGACCTCGGCGACGACACGCCGCCGAGCCGTGGCTCGGCCGTGCCGAAGTCCGGCGGCCGCCGCAAGAAGGGTCCCGAGCCCGAAGGCGGCATGGAGCCACAGCCGTCAAGCTAGACCAGAGCGGTTCACCGTTTCACGGAACGCAGAACCGCTCTGTTCTTTGACGCTATCCCCGACGCGCTTTAAGTCTTTGCTTCTAAGTATGTCGTCGCCCCCAAACCACCTTTGGGCGACATCGCATCAGGAGGCTGGCCGGACGTACATTTGGAACGTCAACCTCGGGCTAGCCCGAGGTCCAGATGTCGCCCGACAGCAGATCCTCGGGACAGCCTGAGGATAACGGCCACGTCTGCGGGAAAAACGGTGAACCGCTTTCCGCCGTTATCGCTTTTTATGATTCAGCTTTCAGCCGCGCATTGCACAGGCTGTAATAACCACCGCCCTTCTGGATCCAGCGAAGGCCGTTCAACGTACCTGCCTCCTTGTTGCCATGGTAACCCTGCAGGCAGGTCTTCATCCGTGCCTTCGCGGGCTTTTCGGTCTCGAACTCGGCGGCGAGGGTGGTCGGGAATGTTACGCCCGCTGGCGCTACAGTGGGGGCAAGTGCCGCGCTGGTTTCTTTTTTCGGCTGCGGTGCGGTTTCGACCTTATCCGCGCTGACACTCTCCGCAGCCGACGTCGCGCATTTCTCCTTGCGGAAAGCGGCCCAGTCCATGCCATTCAGAGTGCCGCTCTCCTTGGCTGTCCGATAGGTCTCGCCACATTCCTTCATCGTCAATGCGCTTGCAGGGGCGACGCCGCAAGCAACCAATGCCGTCACAGCCAATACCGCCAATTTTAAACTGGGCATAAGATCCTCCTGGTTGATGACAAGTTCAGACGTGTTTTGTATACTGTTTGTTCCTGATATGTTCAATCAGAATTTTCATGAGTTACCAATCAGCCTCGCGGCGAGAGTGTAAGCGATGATACAGGCAGCTTCCGCGATATGCAGACGCGAGCAAGACCCTGGCGTCTTCGTGCGCAACAAAAGGCCCGCGAAGCAGATGCATCGCGGGCCTTTGCCTGGCCTTGCCAGATTTCATCTAATTCAATTCACCGTCATGCCCCATCGATCCCGGGGGGGATGCTATGCGCGGCTCAGCCCTTCAGCTTGGCATTGCAGAGGCTGTAGAAGCCGCCGCCCTTCTGGATCCACTTCAGACCGCCGAGTGCGTTGGCGTCCTTGAGGACATAGTACTGGTCAAGGCAGGTATGCATGCGGCCTTTTCCGGGGGTCTCGCTGGCATATTTCGCCGAGATCGCGGACGGGAAGGTGACGCCCTTGGGGGCAACCGTCGTCGGCTTTGCGGGTTCCTTGGTGTAGCTCGCCTCGCTTGGAGCGGGCACGCTGTCGTCATCCGAGGCACTGGCGCCGCATTCGGCCTTGCGGAAGTCGTTCCACTTCATGCCCTTCAGCGTGTTCGCCGTCTTGGCAGCCTGGTACTTGGTGCTGCATTCGGCCATGCTCAAGCCCTTGCCAGAAGCTGCGGCCGTCGTGGTCGCAGCCTTGGTGGTCGCCGGCTTGACGGTGTCGGCGGCGGCGGATGCGCCAGCGGCGCATTCGGCCTTGCGGAAGTCGTTCCACTTCATGCCGTTCAATGTGCCGGCGGCCTTGGCCGCCTGGTACTTGGTGCTGCATTCCTTGGCGGTCAGGCCCTTGGCCGTGCTGTCGCTGGCCGCTGCGGCGGCCTTGGTGGTCTTGGCCGGCTTGGCTTCGGCCGGCTTGGTTTCAGCAGCCTTGGTCGTGGCCGCCTTGGTGTCGGTGGTGGCGGCGGCGTCAGTGCCGCACTGTGCCTTGCGGAACTGGTTCCAGGTCGCCCCGGCAAGTGTCCCAGCGTCCTTGGCGGCGTTGTACTTCGTGCTGCACTCGGCCATCGTCAGCGCGTTGGCTGGCGCGGCCAGGAACAACGTCGCGACCGCAAGGCCGGTCAGAGTAGCAATTCGGTGGATGAGCATAGCGTTTCTCCGTGGCTGCAGCCCATTATACGTCCCAGCGAATCAATAACGCTCAACGGTCGGTTGCGCCAGATGCCAGGCGGCTTATATATCGCCGAAATCGCTTTCTAACGACAAGGTGATGAAATCATTCGGCCTGACTGCCGCCGAGGAAAGAATTCTCGGGATGTATCCGCGCCGAATGGCTGGCAAAACTGGTATATGTGACGCCACAGCGTCTCCGTGCTAGGCTGCGGCCATGTTGTGTGCAACGCACAACAATGATTTTCTAAGGATTGGTAACATATAATCACACAATGTGATCGAGGCACGACGGCCAATTGTGGCATGACGTGCCGGCTAAGGACAACCAAGGAAACTGACTGGCATGGCAGGGAATTACTTCGGCACGGACGGCATTCGCGGGCGCGCCAACAAGTTTCCGATGACCGCGGAAATCGCCATGCGGGTCGGCATGGCCGCCGGCCTTTCGTTCCAGCGCGGCAGCCATCGCCATCGTGTCGTGCTCGGCAAGGACACCAGGCTGTCCGGCTATATGATCGAAAACGCGATGGTGGCCGGCCTTTGCGCCGCCGGCATGGACGTGTTTCTGCTCGGCCCGATCCCGACCCCGGCGGTTGCCATGCTGGTGCGCTCGCTGCGCGCCGACATTGGCGTCATGATCTCGGCCTCTCACAATCCCTACTACGACAACGGCATCAAGCTGTTCGGCCCAGACGGCTACAAGCTGTCCGACGAGATCGAAGAGCGCATCGAGAGCATGCTCGACAAGGATATCGAACTGGCGCTCGCCGATTCCGACGGGCTTGGCCGCGCCAAGCGCGTCGACGGCGTGCATGACCGTTACATCGAATTCGCCAAGCGCACCTTGCCGCGCTCGATGTCGCTTTCGGGTCTGCGGATCGTCGTCGACTGTGCCAATGGCGCGGCCTACAAGGTGGCGCCCGAGGCGCTGTGGGAACTGGGCGCCGAAGTCGTGGCCATCAATGTCGAACCCAATGGCTTCAACATCAACAAGGAATGCGGCTCGACCCATCCCGCCGATCTGCAGAAAAAGGTGCACGAAGTGCGCGCCGACATCGGCATCGCGCTTGATGGCGATGCGGACCGGGTCGTCATCGTCGACGAGAACGGCGCCATCGTCGACGGCGACCAGATCATGGCGCTGATTGCCGAGTCCTGGCACCAGAGCGGGCGGCTGGCTGGCGGTGGCGTCGTTTCGACGGTAATGTCCAATCTCGGCCTCGAGCGCTTTCTCGGCGACATGAAGCTGCAGTTGCACCGCACCAAGGTCGGCGACCGCTATGTCGTGGAGCATATGCGCGCGCATGGGCTCAATGTCGGCGGTGAGCAGTCGGGCCACATCGTGCTGTCCGACTTCTCGACCACAGGTGACGGGCTGGTCTCGGCACTGCAGGTGCTGGCCTGCATCAAGCGGCAAGGCCGCCCGGTCAGCGAACTGTCGAAGAAGTTCGAGCCGGTGCCGCAATTGCTGAAGAACGTTCGCATCGCCGGCGGCAAACCGTTGGAGGAAGCCCCGGTCAAGGCCGCGATCGAGGACGCCCGCCATCGTCTCGGCAAGGCTGGGCGGCTGGTCATCCGTCCATCCGGCACCGAGCCGCTGATCCGTGTGATGGCCGAGGGCGACGATCCGCAACTGGTCGAGGCCGTCGTCAACGACATCGTCGGGGTCATCTCGGAAACCCGCAGCAGCGCCGCCTGATCCCCGCCAGCCCCGAAGGCGTCACGCCGCCTTTATTGCATCGAAGCCCGCCCCTCCGGCGGGCTTTTTTGTTGGCAAAGGATCGGCTCTTTCTGTCGAAATCCTTGCCAGATCTCTGGGATTCTGGAGATTCGTGGTTAATCGATAGGGTTAAACGCCTTTTAACTTTTGCAATTCATTATCCACGCCTGAAAGCCAATCTTATTCGGACACGATCGCCGTTCCGAGGTTTCTAGGGGTAACAAGCATGTTCAATACAGCAAGAAAGGCCCTGTTCGCGCTGCTGTTCGCGGGCTTGGCCTGGCCGGTGTTCGCAGCTGACCTGCCCGAGCCGCAGGTCGAAGAAGCGCCGCCGCCGGTTTATGAGCAACCGGTCGATGTCGGCGGCTGGTATATCCGTGGCGACCTCGACTATCACAAGTCTGATGTGCGCGGCATCGACTATATGACCTACACCGTCGATCCCTGTAATTGTACGGTGACGCCGGGCAGCAAGAGTTTCGACTACGGCAAGCTCAAGGGCGGTTTCTCGCTCGGTGGCGGCGTCGGCTACAAGATCAATGAACACTTTCGCACCGATCTGACCGCCGACTATTGGTTCAAGTCGAATTTTAACGGCGGAACCTCGGATGCCACCATGACTTCGGTCGAAGTGTCAAAGATGAGCGCCTTGCTGCTGCTCGCCAACGCGTATGTCGATATCGGCACCTGGCACGGCATCACCCCCTATGTCGGCGCCGGCATCGGCGGCGCGCATGTCAAGTGGGATACTGTCTATGACCCGACCCCGGGTGTCACTGAGACCAACCCCGGCGCGTCCAACTGGCGCTTCGCCTATGCGCTCATGGCTGGCGCTTCCTACTGCTTGACCGACAAGGTCATCCTCGACGCCGGGTATCGCTTCTCTCACATCCAGGGCGGCCGCATGTTCGAGTGGGATTCGACCAGCTCGGGTCCTGGCTTCGACCGTGGCATCAATACCCACGAGGTCCGCGGCGGCCTGCGCTACCAGTTCGGCGGCAACAACGGTTGCGCCGCACCGGTGGTCGCCTATCAGCCGGAGCCCGAGCCGATCTACACCAAGTAATCGCTTCGAAGCTTCCAGGTATTCGTCGACCGCCCGGCATCAGCCGGGCGGTTTTCGTTTGAGATGATCCGAGGTGGGCCCGTTCGAAATCAATTCGCAACCCTCTGTTAGCCTTAACCGGCACTTAACCACTATGGTTAACAATGGCTCATGAAACGTTGGCCGCCGTTGCTTGTTTGACGGCGCCGAATTCGGGAGCCGGGGACCATGATACCAATATCGCGTATGGCGCTGGCGCTTGCCGCACTGCTGTTGCCGCTGGCGCCTGCAATCGCCGCCGACTACGATCCGCCGATCTATGTCGACCAGGCGCCGGATTATGTGCCGGTCGAGGTCGGCTCCGGCTGGTACCTGCGCGGCGATGTTTCATACCTGGCGCAGAAGAGTTTCGAGAATGGGGATTTCACCTTCCCGTCGGCGATCAACAACGAAAACTTTAGCGAGAGCGAAGATGCAATTTTTGCGAGCGTCGGCTTCGGATATCATTTCAACGATTACCTCCGCGCCGATCTCAACTTCGGCTATTTGCCGGGTAACAAGGCAAGCTTCGGCTATGACGATACTGCTACCGCACCGGCTGGAACGTCGATCGTGGGATCGGGAAACCTGAAGAACTATGCGTTCTCAGGCATACTCAATGGCTATGTTGACCTTGGCACCTATGTTGGAATCACACCGTATGTCGGTGCGGGTGTCGGCGTCGTCCTGAGCAAACGCAGCCTCTCCGCCAGCTATGCCGACGAGGCCACCCCCGCCAACGATTTCACGCTTGATGACAGCAAGACGCAGTATTCCCTCGCCTATACGTTGAATGCCGGTCTTGCGTATCAAGTGTCCAAGAATGTTTCCGTAGATCTCGGCTATCAGTATTTTTCCGCGCCTAGCGTCGAATACGCGACCGCCGCGAGCCTGACTTCCTTTCCGGTCGAGAAAGGGATCAGCAATCACCAGATCAAGCTCGGGCTGCGCTACGATCTCTGGTAGACTGGGCACACCAGCTCTTGACGGCGGATCTCTCGGGTCCGCCGTTTGCATTTGAAGTCACGAGATCCTGATCGCGGCGCTTTCCTGTTTGACGCATGTCGTAGCCCCAAAACCGCCGCGCACCTTTTGGCGACATGCATCCGGTATCCCGGCAGCGACAAAAACTTTCCTCTTGACGCCCGATGCCTGAACGCATATCGCCGTCCGTGGGCCACCCCTCCCCAACGAGGGGCCACTATCTGGAAGGATAGACCACGATGACGACGCTTACGAAGCCCGGACTCCGTCCGGCAAATCCCAATTTTTCCTCTGGTCCCTGCGCAAAACGTCCCGGCTGGTCGGTCGAGGCGCTGAAAGCTGCCGCGCTCGGCCGTTCCCACCGCGCCAAGATCGGCAAGACCAAGCTCGAGCAGGCGATCGCGTTGACGCGCGAGATACTCAAGGTCCCGGCCGACTACCGGATCGGCATCGTGCCGGCTTCCGACACAGGTGCCGTCGAGATGGCGCTGTGGTCTCTTCTCGGCGAACGCGGCGTCAACATGGTCGCCTGGGAAAGCTTCGGCTCCGGCTGGGTCACCGACGTGGTCAAGCAGCTGAAACTCGCCGATATCAGAAAGATCGAGGCCGGTTATGGCGCGCTGCCTGATCTGACCAAGATCGATTTCGATCGCGACGTGGTCTTCACTTGGAACGGCACGACCTCGGGCGTGCGCGTGCCGGACGGTGACTTCATTCCCGCCGATCGCAAGGGCCTGACCATTTGCGACGCTACTTCAGCGGCCTTCGCGCAAAGGCTCGACTTCGAGAAGCTCGATGTCGTGACCTTCTCCTGGCAGAAGGTGCTGGGCGGTGAGGGTGCGCATGGCATGCTGATCCTGTCGCCGCGTGCCGTAGCGCGGCTGGAGAGCTACAAGCCTTCATGGCCGTTGCCGAAAATCTTCCGCCTGACCTCGGGCGGCAAGCTGATCGAGGGCATTTTCAAGGGCGAAACCATCAACACGCCGTCGATGCTTTGCGTCGAGGATTATCTCGACGCGTTGAACTGGGCTAAGTCGGTCGGCGGCCTCGATGCGCTGATTGCCAGGGCGGATGCCAATGCCGCCGTGCTCGACCGGTTCGTGGAAAGATCATCCTGGCTCGGCCATCTTGCGGTGGCCCCGGCGACACGCTCGAACACGTCGGTCTGTCTGTCCTTCACCGACCCCGATATCGCGGCGCTCGACGCTGATGGACAGGCGGCGTTTGCCAAGGGCCTGGTCTCGACGCTCGACAAGGAAGGCGTCGCCTACGACATCGGTTCTTATCGCGATGCCCCGCCGGGATTGCGCATCTGGTGCGGCGCAACCGTAGAGACCTTCGATCTCGAAGCGCTGCTGCCTTGGCTCGACTGGGCCTTTGCCAGCCAGAAGGCGTCGCTCAAAGCGGCCGCCTGAGAGTTTCCGTGGCGGCCCCGAGGGCCGTCCGTTCCCGGATCAATTTCATTTTCAAGGAGGCCGCCATGGCGCCCCGCGTTCTCGTCTCTGACAAACTCTCTCCCACCGCCGTGCAGATATTCAAGGATCGCGGCGTCGAGGTCGACTATCTGCCCGACCTCGGCAAGGACAAGGAAAAGCTGCTCGAAGTGATCGGCAAGTATGACGGCCTCGCCATCCGTTCGGCGACCAAGGTCACCGAGAAGCTGATCAACGCGGCCACCAATCTCAAGGTCGTCGGTCGCGCCGGCATCGGCGTCGACAATGTCGATATCCCGGCGGCAAGCCGCAAGGGTATCATCGTGATGAACACGCCCTTCGGCAATTCGATCACGACGGCCGAACACGCCGTGGCGATGATCTTCGCGCTCGCCCGCCAGATCCCGGAAGCCAACGCTTCGACCCATGCCGGCAAATGGGAGAAGAACCGCTTCATGGGCGTCGAGATCACCGGCAAGACGCTGGGCGTCATCGGCTGCGGCAATATCGGTTCGATCGTCGCCACACGCGGCGTCGGGCTGAAGATGCACGTCGTCGCCTTTGATCCGTTCCTGTCGGACAAGCGCGCCGAGGAGCTCGGCGTCGACAAGGTGGAACTGGACGAACTCTTCGCCCGCGCCGACTTCATCACGCTGCACACGCCGTTGACCGACAAGACCCGCAACATCATCGATGCGGCGGCGATCGCCAAGATGAAGAATGGCGTGCGTATCATCAACTGCGCGCGTGGCGGGCTGGTGGTCGAGGCCGACCTGGTCGCGGCGCTGAAGAGCGGCAAGGTGGCAGGCGCCGGCATCGATGTGTTCGAGGTCGAACCGGCGGAGCAGAATGCGCTGTTCGGCATGGAGAACGTGGTGGCGACACCACACCTTGGCGCCTCGACGGCGGAAGCGCAGGAGAATGTCGCGCTGCAGGTCGCCGAGCAGATGGCCGACTACCTGATCAAGGGCGCGGTCTCCAACGCCATCAACATGCCCTCGATCACGGCGGAAGAGGCGCCGCGGCTGAAGCCTTTCGTCAAGCTCGCCGAAGTGCTGGGCGCCTTTGTCGGCCAGGTCACCGAGGATCCGATCAGCGAGGTCGAGATCCTGTTCGACGGCTCGACCGCGACGATGAACACGCGGGCGCTGATCAGTGCCGCCCTGGCCGGACTGATCCGGCCGCAGGTCGCCGACGTCAACATGGTGTCGGCGCCGATCATGGTGAAGGAGCGCGGCATCATCGTCGCCGAAGTCAAGCGCGACAAATCTGGCGTCTTCGACGGTTACATCAAGCTGACCGTCAAGACCGAGCACATGACGCGCTCGATCGCCGGTACCTGCTTTTCGGACGGCAAGCCGCGCTTCATTCAGATCAAGGGCATCAATCTCGACGCCGAGGTCGGCCAACACATGCTGTATACGACCAATGCCGATGCGCCCGGCATTATCGGCCTGCTCGGCACTGTCTGCGGCGAGAACGACGTCAACATCGCCAACTTCCAGCTCGGCCGCAACCGGCCGGGCGGTGACGCTATCGCACTGCTCTATCTCGACGCCCCGTTCCCGGAGAAAGTGCTGGAGCAGGTGCGCGACCACAAGTCGATCGATTCGGCAAAGCGGCTGCGGTTCGATGTGGGCGGGATCTAGCTCTCCACACCCTCTGAGGTGACAAGCCATACATCAGACGCCCCGTTTGCCGGCATGCATGCGGGGCGTTTCCACGACCGCTGGCGCCGCCCGACGGTTTGCGTCGTTTCGGGCGCCGCAGCAGGCGTCGCGCTAACGGCGTCCTTGCGTCAAGCTGCTGCAAGATGTCCTTTTTAGCCGTCAGTACATTAGCGGATGTAGATAAGCATAGGTCTGGCCCAATCTAACGATTTTGTGATCTGCTTGACGATCCCGGTTTCTTTTCGCACGCTGCGGTCAATTGACGGATATGATCTAAACTTAACTGGGTTGGTCATGATTTTGCGCGCAACATCCGGCGCGCTTCTGTTGCTGTCGGGGTGCCTTCGATGGATCATCGCAATACTGTCCGACTGAGCCGGCGTCTTTTTCTGTCTTCGGCTGCGATGTTTACAGTGACGGCAACATCGGCAGGTTTTGCCCGATCCTTGTCCGGCTCGCTGCCCTGGGCGCCGCTGTCTTCCGATCCTCCTATGCAGGTGGTGTCCGGCGGCTGGCAGTTCTTCACGCCGCAGGAGGCCGCGCTGGTCGAGGCTATCGTCGACCGCATCATCCCCGCCGACGATCTGTCGATGGGCGGCAAGGAGGCCGGCTGCGCCGTCTATATAGACCGTCAGTTGACGGGCGCGTTCGGAACGTCGAGCCGGCTCTACACAAAAGGACCGTTTCTGCCGGGATTGCCCACGCAGGGCTACCAGGGCGAGGCAAACCCTGCCCAGCGCTACCGCTCCGGCCTCGCCGCCATCGACGCTTTCCTGAAGCAGCGCGATGGCAAGACATTCGCCGAACTCCAGCCGGCCGATCAGGATACGTTCCTGGCCGCGATGGAAGCTGGAAAGGTCGACTTGCCCAATGGAGTCAAGGCTGCCGGCTTCTTCGGACTTCTGCTGCAGAACACGATGGAAGGGTTCTTTGCCGATCCGGTCTATGGCGGCAACAAGGACATGGTGTCGTGGCGCATGCTTGGTTTCCCCGGCGCGCGCTATGACTACCGGGATCACGTCAGCAAGCATAATCAGCCCTATCCGCGGCCGCCCGTCTCGATCGAGGGCAGCCCGGAATGGCTCGTGAAAAGGAGCTGACCATGACGACGATACTGCCCCGCAAGGACGTTGTGATCGTCGGCCTCGGCTGGACGGGGTCCATCCTTGCGCATGAACTGACCGATCAAGGCCTGGACGTGCTGGCCATCGAGCGTGGTCCCTGGCGCGACACGGCGACCGATTTCAACATCGGCTATGCGCAGGACGAGTTGCGCTACAGCGTGCGGCGCGACCTGTTCCTGCAGCCAGCAGTCGAAACCATGACGATGCGCAACGACCCTTCGCAGACGGCGCTGCCGATGCGCGATTTCGGCTCGTTCCTGCCCGGCAACGGCGTCGGCGGCGCAGGCGTCCATTGGAACGGCCACACCTGGCGGTTCTGGGACTCCGACTTCCAGATCAAGACCAACCTGACCAAGAAGTATGGCGCGGCGCGGATCGCCGATCTCCAGGTCGAGGACTGGGGCGTGACCGGCGCCGAGATGGAGCCGTATTACGACCAGTTCGAATATCTGGCGGGAATCTCGGGCAAGGCCGGCAATATCAAGGGACAGATACAGGAAGGTGGCAACCCGTTCGAGGATCCGAGGTCCCGGGACTACCCAAATCCGCCAATGGAGATGACCTACGCGCCGACCCTGTTCGCCAATGCCGGCAGGTCCATGGGACTGCACCCTTTCCCGACACCGTCCGCCAACATGTCGCGGCCCTATGTCAATCCGCTCGGCATCACCATGGGGCAGTGCACCTACTGCGGATTCTGCGAGCGGTTCGGCTGCGCCAACTATTCCAAATCCAGCGCCCAGACCACCATCCTTCCCGTGCTGATGAAGAAGGCCAATTTCGAGGTGCGCACCGACAGCGAGGTGCTGCATGTCGATCTCGCCGCCGGCGGCAAGTCCGCGCGAGGTGTCACTTACGTCGATACGTCGGGGCAGGAATTCTTCCAGCCGGCCGATCTCGTGCTTCTGTGCGCCTACGGCCTGCACAATGCCCGGCTGATGATGCTGTCGGGCATCGGCAAGATCTACGATCCCGCTACCGGCGAGGGCACCGTCGGGCGCAATTATTGCTACCAGACCAATGCCGGCGTGCAGGTGTTCTTCGACGACAAGAACTTCAACCCATTCATTGCCGCGGGCGCGCTCGGACAGACGATCGATGACTATAATGGCGACGCTTTCGACCATGGCGGCCTCGATTTCGTCGGCGGCGCGGGCATCAACTGCATTCCTACCAATGGACGTCCGATCGGGACGAGGCCGACGCTGCCCGGCACGCCGAAGTGGGGTAGCGCCTGGAAGAAGGCGACCGTCGCGGGCTACAAAAGCACGCTCGGCTTCTCCTCGCAGGGCAGCAGCTACGCGACGCGCACCAACTACCTCGACCTCGATCCGACCTACAAGGATCGCTTCGGCCGGCCGCTCATGCGCATGACCTTCGATTTTCCCGACAATGATATCCGAATGTCGAATTATCTCTGCGACCGGATGGAGGAGATCGCGAAGACGCTTGGGGGCAAGCAGTACAATGTCGGCCGCCGCAAGAAGGGCTGGGACAGCGTCCCTTATCAAAGCACCCATAATACGGGCGGCGCCATCATGGGAACGGACCCTAGGAAGAGTGCGGTCAACAGCTTCCTGCAAAGCTGGGATGTGCCCAACGTCTTCGTCATCGGCGCCTCGGCCTTTCCGCAGAATGCCGGCAAGAATCCGACGGGAACGGTCGGCGCGCTCGCCTACCGCGCCGCTGACGGCATCCGCAATCACTATTTGCGCAATCCCGGCGCGCCCTTGGTGCAGGCATGAGGACGCTCGCCGCCGCCGCCGGCGCCGCTATGCTGGCGATCACCCCGGCGCTCGCCGCCGACCAGGCCGACCAGATCATCCGTGGCCAGTATCAGGCCGTGCTCGGCGATTGCGCGGGCTGTCATACCAGGCCGGGCGGCAAGCCGCTGGCCGGCGGCCTGCCGCTCGAAACGCCTTTCGGCACACTGGTGCCGCCCAACATCACGCCCAACCACGAGACGGGCATCGGCAATTGGTCCGAGGCAGATTTCCGCAACATGATGAAGACCGGCGTCGGCCACAATGGCGTGCGGCTTTATCCCGCCATGCCTTACCCCGCCTATACCAGGATGAACGAGCAGGACATTTCCGACCTGTGGGCCTACATGACCACGGTCGACCCGGTCTCGAACAAGGTCGAAGCCAACCAGCTGCCGTTCCCGCTGAACATCCGGCTGGCGATGTGGGGCTGGAACCTTCTCAACTTCAGCGAGGCAAGCTTCCAGGCCGACCCCTCCAAATCGGCGGAATGGAACCGCGGCGCCTACATCGTCCAGGGCGCCGGGCACTGCGGCACCTGCCACACGCCCAAATCGTTCCTTGGAGCGGACCAAGACAGCGGCTTCCTGCAAGGCGCCTCGCTGCAAGGCTGGTTCGCCCCCGACATCACCAACAATGCTCAATCCGGCCTGGAACAATGGTCGCAAGAGGATGTGGTCGCCTACCTCAAGACCGGCGTCAACGCGCATTCGATCGCATCCGGTCCGATGGCCGAGGCGATCGAGAACTCGACCTCCAAAATGACGGATCCCGACCTCAAGGCCGTGGCCGTCTATCTGAAGAGCCTGGGGCCGGACACCGGCAATGCGCAGGCGCCCAAGCCCGACGAGGCGCGGATGGTGGCGGGCGCGGCGATCTATCATGACAATTGCTCGGCCTGCCATGGCGGCGATGGCGCCGGGGCCGGAGCGCTTTTCCCGGCGCTTGTCGGCAACTCGATCGTCGCGCAGGGCAATCCCGAGACCCTGGCCCGCATCGTTCTCGCCGGAAGCCAGGCCGTGCACACGGCCGGCGCGCCGACGACGCCTTCGATGCCCTCATTGGCATGGCGGCTGAAGGACCAGGAAATCGCCGACGTGCTGACCTATGTGCGCGGCAGCTGGGGCAATTCCGCTCCGGCGGTCTCGTCGGACGATATCGCGGCGGTGCGCAAAGAATTGGTGCAGTAATTTTAGGCGCGACCTCAGAAGCCAGACGCCATCTTGCGGCCGCTGTATTCGGCGAGCCCGATGCCGCCCAGAACGAGGACCAGCGCCAGCGCCTGATAGAGCTGGAAGGTCTCGCCGACGATCAGCACCGAAAGCAGCGTGCCGAAGATCGGCACCAGATTGATGAACAGGCCGGCGCGATTGGCGCCGATCAGTTCGTTGCCCCTGATATAGGTTATCTGCGAGATGACCGAAGCGCCGATCGCCGTGTAGACGATGACCGCCCAGCCGCGGGCGTCGGGCACGATCACCTTGCCGACGGCGGCTTCCCACAGGAAGAAGGGCAGTGAGGTGATGAGCGCGGCGAACGACATGGCCAGCATCAGGCTTTGCCAGCGCATCGCCGGCTTCAGCCGTAGCCCGACCGAATAGCTGCTGTAGAGAACGACCGCGACGAGCATGATGGCGTCGCCGAAATTGAGCTCCAGCGTCAGCAGCCGGCGCGGATCACCATGGCAGGCGGTCAGGATGACGCCCAAGATGGTCAGCACCACGCCGGCGATCTGCGCCCAGTTCACGCGAAGGCGGAAGAAAACGAAATTGGCTGTCATGATCAGGATCGGCATCGCCGCCTGTTCGATCGAGACATTGATCGCCGTGGTGTAGTTGAGGGCGGTGTAGAAGATGGTGTTGAACAGGGTGAAGCCGCTGGCGCCAAGCGCCGCCAGCACGAGCCAGTGCCGGCGCACGACGGGCCAATCCTCCTGGATCGTGCGCCAGCCGATCGGCAGCAGGATCGCCACGGCCAGCATCCAGCGCAGGAAGACCAGCGTCATCGGCGAGACGTGGCCGACCGCCAGCTTGCCGGCCACCGAATTGCCGCCCCACAGCAAGGTGGTGAGCAGCAGGAACATGTAGGCGTTTCGATGCATCGCTGGCTTCCGGCCGCGGGATGGGCCGCGGTGTTTGCCGGCCTATTGCCCCGGTCAGCCCAAGTAAATGATGTCAAAGCCGAAAATTGTTGTGCCTCAGGGCATTTTCGGCGGCAAAGAAAGGTCGCACTCGCGAGGTCTTGACGCTATAGAGGCCTGTCGTTTCGAACCATATCCAAGCCGCGCGGCGGCGTCTCAAGGGAAAAGAAACATGGCCAATGTGGTGGTCGTCGGCTCGCAGTGGGGCGACGAAGGCAAGGGCAAGATCGTCGACTGGCTGTCGGAGCGCGCCGATGTCGTGGTGCGTTTCCAGGGCGGCCACAATGCCGGCCACACGCTGGTCGTCGACGGCAAGGTCTACAAGCTGTCGCTGCTGCCTTCGGGCGTCGTGCGGGAAGGCAAGCTGTCCATCATCGGCAATGGTGTGGTCTTCGATCCGCATGCTTTCGTCGCCGAGGTGCAGAAACTGAAAGGCCAGGGCGTGGACGTGACGCCGGATCGCCTGAAAATAGCCGAAAACACGGCGCTTATCCTGTCCGTACACCGGGAGCTGGACGGGTTTCGCGAGGATGCCGCTTCGAATTCCGGAACAAAGATTGGCACGACCCGACGCGGGATCGGCCCCGCCTACGAGGACAAGGTGGGGCGGCGCGCGGTGCGGGTGATGGATCTGGCGGATTTGGAAACTTTGCCCCTGAAGGTCGACAGGCTGCTGACGCACCACAATGCGCTGCGTCGCGGGCTCGGCCATGACGAAGTCACGCATGATGCGATCATGCAGGAATTGACCTCGGTCGCGAACGACATCCTGCCCTACATGGACCGCGTCTGGAAGGTGCTCGACGACAAGCGCCGCGCCGGCGAGCGCATCCTGTTCGAGGGCGCGCAAGGCACGCTGCTCGACATCGACCACGGCACCTATCCCTTCGTCACCTCGTCCAACACGGTCGCCGGCCAGGCCGCCGCCGGCTCCGGCGTCGGCCCGGGCGCCATCGGCTATGTTCTCGGCATCACCAAGGCCTACACGACGCGTGTCGGCGAAGGTCCGTTCCCGACCGAGCAGAAGAACGAGATCGGCGAATTCCTCGGCACGCGCGGCCATGAATTCGGTGTCGTCACCGGGCGCAAGCGCCGCTGCGGCTGGTTCGATGCGGTGCTGGTGCGCCAGGCGGTTGCCGTCAACGGCATCAAAGGCATCGCGCTGACCAAGCTCGACGTGCTCGACGGGTTGGATGAGATCAAGGTCTGCACCGGCTACAGGCTGGACGGCGAGACGATCGACTATCTGCCGGCAAGCCAGGGCGCCCAGGCTCGCGTGGAACCCATCTACGAGACGTTGGAGGGTTGGAAAGGCACCACCGCCGGCGCACGCAGCTGGAACGACCTTCCGGCCCAGGCCGTCAAATATGTCCGATACATAGAGGAGTTGATCGGCGCGCCGGTCGCGCTCCTCTCCACCAGCCCGGAACGGGACGACACGATACTTGTGACTGATCCGTTTCAAGACTAGTTTCTGAAGCCTTTCCGGGCATCGCGGCTGATTTGCGGGGGCCGGCGCGGAGGCAAAAAATACAGGTCGACTGAAGCATGGCAGATTTCGTTGCTGTTCTGAAAAACGCGTTCGAGAAGCACGGCGACGAGACGCCCGAGAAGCGTACGCGCATCTATAACAGCGTGCGCGCCATGCTGGCCAAGAAGCTGGCGGAATATTCGCCGCCGCTGGCTTCCGAGGCCATAGACAAACAGAAACGCGCGCTGGACGACGCCATTGCCGGCGTCGAGCGGGACTATGTCAAGAGTGTGCCCGAGCCGGATCCGCTCGCGGAACTGGAACACATCTTTTCCTCCATCGACCGCAATAAGAACCAGTCGAACCACGTCAAGCAGCCGGCCAAGGCGGAGGCTGCCGCAATTCCTGCTCCGTCTCCGTATCGGCCCGCCCCGGCCACGGTCAGGCCGGAGCCGTACAAGCCGGCACAGCCGGCGGCGAACCCCGAACCCTACCGGCCCGCTCCAGCCGCCAAGGTCGAGCCAGGCTGGCAAAGGCCGGCGCCGGTGCAGCCCGCTCCGGACTTTTCCGAGAAGACCTTGCCGGGGATGGACGCGGATCGGGACGACGACCAGGACGACGTCTTTGCCGATGACGAAGCGCCTGCCGCCACCGACACTTTCGAGCGTTTGCGCCCGGCCGAACGCAAGCGCAGCTATGGCGGGCTGATCGCCGCCGTCGTCGCACTGCTGGTCGTTGCCGGCGGCGGCTACGGCATCTGGCTGAACAAGGATGCCTTCGGCAAGATGCTGGGCCTGGAGAGCAGCAAGGTTGTTGCCAAGACCGAACCGGTGAAAACGACGCCGGCCAAGCCGGCGACCGATACCACGGCCACGCCGCCGGCGCTCGCGACCGGCGCGGAAGGCACGAAATTCACGCAGCGGCTGACGCCTGAAGGCGGCGAAACCGACCCCGGCCCAGCCGGTGGGCAAAGCGGCGTAGGCGAGGGCGAATCCGTCGCCGCGCTGACGACACCGCCAACGGCAACGAATGCGCCGGCCACGGCAGCGCCGGCGGTTCCCGCGCCGGCTGCCAATACGCCTGCTGCCGGTACGCCCGCGGCAGGCGCGCCAGCCGCGACCACGCCCGCGGCGGGCACCCCGCCCGCGACACCGCCCACCAACGGAACCGTGCCCGCGGCCCCGGCCGATGCCGCCGCCACGCCGCCGCCCGCACCGGCAGCCGCAACGCCGCCGGCGGCACCGGCTCCGGCCGTGGCGCCAACCTCGGTTCCGGTCGGCCAGAAGGCGATCTTCTATGAGGAGCGCACCAGCACCGCGCAGGGTTCAGCCGAGCCCGGCAGCATCGTTTGGTCGCTGGTGCAGGAATCGCCCGGCGGCGACCTGCCGCCAGAGCCTGCGATCCGTGCCGAGGCGACCATTCCCGGCAAGGACATCCAGTTGCGCATGACCATCCGTCGCAACACCGACCAGACCCTGCCGGCCAGCCATATCATCGAGATGATCTTCCTGACCCCAGACGGGTTCGAGGGCGGCGGCGTCGACAATATATTGCGCGTTGCCATGAAGAGTTCGGAACAGGACGCCGGCAGCCCGCTGATCGGCATCCCGGCCAAGATCGCCGACGGCTTCTTCCTCGTCGCGCTCAACGACACCAAGGCCGACGAAGACGCCAACATGACCCTGTTGCGCGGCCAGGACTGGATCGACGTGCCGGTCGTCTACAAGACCGGACGGCGGGCACTGCTGACCATGGAAAAGGGCATTCCCGGCGAGAAGGTGTTCGACGAGGCGATCAAGGCCTGGCAGGCCAAGACGGCGGGCTGAGACGGCGGGTTGAGACGGGCGGCGTGACGGTCGCCTCCGTTCAGAATCCTTGGAACAGCATGTCGAGCGCGGCAACGATGTCATCGTGATGCTTCGCCAGGTTCAGCCGACTTTCAACCAATTCGCTTGCGGGAACGGTGGCGATCAGGTGTGTCGCCATGACCAGCTTCCGTCCATTGATCTCGAAGATCGGATGAAGCTTTCGCATTGGCGGCGGCACCGTTGCGACCGGCAGAAGCGGAACGACAACCCGCGTCTTGAAATTGTCGAGCAGGTCGGATTGGACGTCGAGCAAATAGTTGTCTTCAACGCGACCGGCGAAGACATCATAGCGGGGCATCAGAACTGCCGATACTCTTCCAATGGGATGCCGTTCTTGTCGATGTAGTCGTTCCACGCATCCATCGTGGTACGGTTCTCAAGCTTCCACAGCCGCCCCTTTTCAGCTGCCACCGCCTCCGCGATGCCGGCTTCCGCAGCGCGCGAGACATTCACGTTAAGCCCCTTGGCTTCCCGCATGAGGTTCGAGTCGATCGACAGATTTGCTGGCTGACGGATCGCATTCAAGGCAATCTTACGCATAATGGCCTCCGCAACATGCGCATAATGTATGCGCATTCCGATGTGGAGGCAATGCTCAGGCGCAGCAAGGAGCGCCCCACTATGGCTCCGGGCGCTCGTCGCTTCAGTCGACAAATCGTTGTCAATCGATCGGCCTACGGCCGACCGCTCTTCACCCTTCCATCTCCTCGCGCAGCATCTCCAGTTCCAGCCATTCTTCCTCGAGCGCGGCCAGCGTCGCACGCTCCTTGTCGAGGGCGGCGATCGTCTTCTGGAACGAGGCTGGGTCGCGTTCGTAATAGGCCGGGTCGGCGATGTTGTTCTCCAGCCGCGAGATCGACGCGGTCACTGCCTCGATCTTCTTGGGTAGGGACTCCAGCGCGAACTTCTGCTTGAACGACAATTTCTTCGCCGGCCCTTTTGGCGCCGCCAGATCGCTCCTGCCCGGTGCCGGCGCATCGCCGGCTTCCGCCTTGGCGCGCGCCTTGCGGTCGTCAAGCCTGGTGCCGCCGCGCTGCGCCAGCATGTCGGAATAGCCGCCGGCATATTCGACCCAGCGCCCGCCGCCGTCCGGCGCGATCACGCTGGTCACGGTGCGGTCGAGGAAATCGCGGTCGTGGCTGACCAGGATGACGGTGCCGGCAAAGCCGCCGACCAGTTCCTGCAGCAGTTCCAGCGTCTCCATGTCGAGATCGTTGGTCGGCTCATCGAGAACCAGAAGATTTGCAGGCCGTGCCAGCACGCGCGCCAGGATCAGCCGCGCCCGTTCGCCGCCGGACAGCTCGCGCACCGGTGTGCGGGCCTGTTCCGGCTTGAACAGGAAATCCTTCATATAGGACACGACATGGCGCTGCTCGCCATTGATGACGAGGTTCTCGCCGCGCCCGTCGGTCAGATATTGCGCCAGCGTCTCTTGCGGGTCGACCGCCTCGCGCTTCTGGTCGAGCGTGGCGATCTCCAGATTGGTGCCAAGCCGTATCGAACCCGCGTCCGGCGCCAATTCGCCGGTCAGCATCTTCAGAAGTGTCGTCTTGCCGGCGCCGTTCGGCCCGACAAGGCCGACGCGGTCGCCGCGCTGGATGCGGGTCGAGAACCCCTTGACGACGGTGAGGTCGCCAAAGCTCTTCTCGATGTTCTTGGCCTCGATCACCAGCTTGCCGGATTCGGCGGCGTCGCTTGCCACCATTATCGCGGTGCCTTCGGCGCCGCGATGGCCGCGAAAACGCTGGCGCATGGTCTGCAACTCGCCGAGGCGCCGCATGTTGCGCTTGCGCCGCGCCGTCACCCCGTAGCGCAGCCAGTGCTCCTCGCGCACGATCTGGCGGCCGAGCTTGTGCTGTTCGCGCTCTTCCTCTTCCAGCACCAGGTCGCGCCATTCCTCGAAATGGCCAAAGCCCTTGTCCAGCCTGCGCGTCTGGCCGCGATCGAGCCAGACTGTGGCGCGCGACACGCGCTCGAGGAAGCGGCGGTCATGCGAGATGACGATGAGCGCCGAGGAGGTCCGGACGAGCTCTTCTTCCAGCCATTCGATGACAGATAAATCAAGATGGTTAGTCGGCTCATCAAGAAGCAGGATGTCAGGCTCCGGCGCCATGACGCGGGCAAGCGCGGCGCGCCTGGCCTCTCCGCCGGACAGGTCGCCAGGCCGTTCTTCGCCCGACAGGCCGAGATGCTCCATCAGATAGCTGGCGCGGTAGGGATCGTCGGCGGGCCCGAGCCCGGCCTCGACATAGGCGCGCACGGTTGCAAAGCCGTCCATGTCGGGCATTTGCGGCAGATAACGCACCGTCGCCGAAGGCTGGCGGAACACCTCGCCGTCCTGTGGTTCGATCAGGCCGGCGGCGATCTTGAGCAGCGTCGACTTGCCGGACCCGTTGCGGCCGACCAGCGCGATCTTGTCGCCGGCCGAAGCGGTCAAGGCGGCGCCGTCGAGCAGCGGCGCGCCGCCGAAGGTCAGTCTTATCCCGTCGAGATTGAGAAGAGGCGGGGCCATGTCAGCTTTCGGGCAATGGATAGGGATGGGCGAGCAGCAGCGCGCGGCCATGGCCGAGCGCGATGTCGAGGCGGCCCCCGGTCTTGCCGAACTTGACCTCGTTGGAAATGGTCAGCGACGAACCGAACGCCACCTCGACCTTGTCGAGCGGCCATTTGGCGCCGGTGACGGTCAGGCCGGAGAGTTCGGAGAAGCCGAGAATCGAGAACAGCGTGCCGTCGGCATAATCGAAGCCGGCCCTGCCGGGCAGCAAGGGAACACCTTCCTGGGCGCCGCTGGTCAGAAACACATCCATTCCGGCTTCGGCCAGCCGCAGGCCAAGCGCCAGATGCAGGAAGGCGTGGTCGGCGCGCTTGCCGCCGAAGGCGCCCGCTAGCACAAGGCGGGTCGCCCCGCGCTCCAGTGCGGCCGCGATCGCCAGTTCGCCGTCGGTCTTGTCCTTTTCCGCCGGGAAGGTTTGCCGCGGCACGGCGGCGAGGTCGGCGGGCAGATCAGCCGGGACCGAGTCGAAATCACCCACCCACAGTTCCGGCACGAGGCCCAGCATCCGCGCATGGCCGATGCCGGCGTCGGCAGCGATGACGCGCGAGCCTTCGACCTGGCGGTCGAGCCGAGGCGTGCGGATGAGGTCGCCGCCAAGCAGGATGGTGAATGTGCTCATATCCCGTCGCCTTACCAGCCCGGCACGGGAAACGGAAGGCGGCAAAGTCCCACTTGCGCGGGTCATCGGCCCGCACTATGTGTCGAAACGCTCTAACGGGGTGCCGGACGCGAATTTCGCGGGCCGGCTGAGAGGCAGTGTCGCCAACCCGCTGAACCTGATCCGGTTTGTACCGGCGGAGGGATTAGACGTTTCGGACACTCCGACGCCTCAATTCCTTTCAACGCAAACGAAGGAGGCGCCGATGCGCATGCTTTTATATTCTCTGATCGCTGCCACGGCAGTGACCCTGTCCGGGCCGGCCTTGGCCAAGGACAAGCTCACCGTCTACACCTATGAGAGCTTCACCGCCGACTGGGGTCCAGGTCCCGTGGTGAAGAAGGAATTCGAGGCAGAATGCGGCTGCGATCTCGAGTTCGTCTCGGTCGCCGATGGCGTGGCGCTGCTCAACCGCGTCAAGCTGGAAGGCGCTTCGACCAAGGCCGACATCGTGCTCGGTCTCGACACCAATCTCACCGCCGATGCCAAGGCCTCGGGCCTGTTCGCGCCACATGGCGCAATAATGGACGTCAAGGTGCCGGGCGGCTGGACCGATGACACTTTTGTCCCGTTCGATTACGGCTACTTCGCCGTCGTCTACGACACTGAAAAGCTGAAGAGCCCGCCCAAGAGCTTGAAGGATTTGGTCGAGGGCAGCGCCGACGACAAGATCGTCATCCAGGATCCGCGCACATCGACGCCCGGTCTTGGCCTGCTGTTGTGGGTGAAGTCGGTCTATGGCGACAAGGCGCCGGAGGCCTGGGCCAAGCTCAAGACCAAGGTGCTGACCGTGACGCCGGGCTGGAGCGAGGCCTATGGCCTGTTCACCAAGGGCGAGGCGCCGATGGTGCTGTCCTACACCACCTCGCCGGCCTACCACATGGTCGCCGAGAACACCGAGCGCTATCAGGCGGCGTCGTTCGAGGAAGGCGAATATCTGCAGATCGAGGTCGCGGGCATCACCACGACCGGCGCCAAGAATCCGCTGGCGGAAAAGTTCATGGCCTTCATGACTGGGCCGAAATTCCAGGACGCCATCCCCGAGACCAACTGGATGTTCCCGGCCGGGAAGACCGACAAGCCGCTCAACCCCGCCTTCGACAAGCTGGTCAAGCCGACCAAGACCTTGCTGTTCAGCCCGGAGGAGGTCGCGGCCAACCGCAAAGCCTGGGTCGATGAATGGCTGGCGGTGATGAGCAAGTAGGTTTTGTGGGCTAATCTCGTGAGATGAACGCTCTCCGGCGATGCTCCCTAAGCTTCACCCAATCGTTGAGGGTGCGGTGTGCAAACCCGCTCTGATCCCCGCATCACAGCCGGCGTGATAGGGCTCGCCGCCATCGCCATTTTGATCGGCGGCGCGTTTGCGGGGCTGCTTGTCGAAGGCGCTCGCGATTTTTCCGGCGCTTGGGCTGCGTTCGATCCCTACCTGTTCCGGGTCGTGCGCTTCACGCTCTGGCAGGCGGCCCTGTCGACGCTGCTCTCGGTCGGGCCGGCCCTGTTCGTGGCGCGGGCGCTGTCGCGGCATCCACGGTTTTTCGGCCGTGCCTTCATCCTGCAGCTCTTCGCCGTGCCGCTGGCGCTGCCGGCGATCGTCGCGGCGCTCGGCATCCTGGCGCTCTATGGCCGCGCCGGCTATTTCTCCGGCTTTCTCAGCGCCGTCGGCGGCCAGGGTTGGCCGGGCATCTATGGCCTGTCCGGCATTCTCGTCGCCCATGTCTTCTTCAACCTGCCGCTGGCCACCCGCCTGTTCCTCGAAACGCTGCAAACCATCCAAGCCGACCAATGGCGGCTGGCGAGCCAGCTCGGCATGGGTGCCGCACCGGCTTTCCGGCTGATCGAATGGCCGACATTGCGCGCCGCCTTGCCGGGCGTCGCCGGCCTGGTGTTCATGCTCTGCATCACATCCTTCACGATCGTGCTGACGCTGGGCGGCGGCCCCGGCGCGACGACGCTGGAGGTCGGCATATACCAAGCGCTGCGCTTCGATTTCGATCCCGCGCGGGCGGTGGCGCTGACGCTGCTGCAGATCGCGCTGACCTTTGTCGTGGTGCTGGCATTGACACGGCTCGGCGCCAGCACCACCGGTGACGCCAATCTACCGGTGGCGCCGCGCCGCTACGTCTCGGCCGGCAGGACCGAGACCGCGCTGAATGGCGCGCTCGTCGTCCTGGCTCTGTTGTTTGTCGCCGGGCCGATGGCGGCGACCGTGATGTCAGGTGTCGGCGCCGACCTCGGCCGTCTCGCCGGCGAGGCGGCGGTGCGGCAGGCGACGCTAACCAGCGCCGTGCTGGCTTTCCTGTCGGCGCTGCTGTCGGTCGCGCTGTCGCTTTCGCTCACCATGGCGCGCCGCGTGCTGGCCCTGAAGCGCAGCTCCGGTCCGCGGACCTTGCTCGAACACGCCACCGACACCGGCGCCGGCTTCGTCCTGGTCGTGCCGCCTGTCGTCATCGGCGCCGGCTGGTTCCTTCTGCTGCGCCATGTCGGCGATGTCTTTGCCATAGCCCCGGTCATGGTCGTCACCGTCAACGCCGTCATGGCGATGCCCTTCGCCATCCGCGCCATCCGCCCCGCCTATGATGCGGCGAGCGAGCGCCATGAGCGGCTCTGTGCGCTTTTGGGCATAGCGGGCTGGGCCCGGTTGCGGCTGGTCGACTGGCCGACGTTGCGGCGGCCGCTGGCCACCGCTTTTGCCTTCGCCATGGCACTGTCGCTCGGCGATCTCGGCGTCATCGCCCTGTTCGGCAGTGATTCCGTGCAGACCTTGCCCTACCTTCTCCTGGCGCGCATGGGCAGCTACCGAACCGAGGACGCCGCCGGCTTGGCGCTGCTGCTCGGCCTTGTCTGCCTGGCACTGGTGCTGGCAGCGGACCGGCTGGGAAAGGAGACGGCCCGCAATGTCTGACGGGGCGGCTGGCGGCAAAGGGGTTTCGGTGCGGCTGGACAAGGTTTCGTTCAGCTATGGCGAGGCGTCGTTCGCCTTCGATGCCGAGTTCACGGCGGGGCAAATCACCGCCATCATGGGACCGAGCGGCTCCGGAAAGTCGACGCTGCTCAATCTGGTGGCCGGGTTCGAGCCGCCGCGATCCGGCCGCGTGCTGATCGGCGGGGCCGATGTCAGCACCGCGCCACCGGCGGCGCGGCCAGTGTCGATGGTTTTTCAGGAAAACAACCTTTTCGCGCATCTTTCCGTCGAGCAGAATGTCGGGCTCGGCCGTTCGCCATCGTTGCGGCTGGCCGAAGCCGATCGCGCTGCGATCGCCGACGCGGTTGCGCGCACCGGCCTTGCCGGCAAGGAGAAGCGGCTGCCGCGCGAACTTTCCGGTGGTGAGCGCCAGCGCGTTGCCCTGGCTCGCGTGCTGGTGCGTGACCGCCCGGTGCTGCTGCTCGACGAGCCCTTCGCTTCGCTTGGGCCCGCCTTGCGAGACGATATGCTCGACCTGGTTGCCAGCCTGCATGCCGAGCGTGGCATGACGGTGCTGCTCGTCACGCATCAGCCGCAAGATGCCCGCCGCATCGGTCAGAGGCTGGTGTTTATCGAGAACGGCGCCGTCGCAGCTATCGGCACGGCGGATGATTTTTTTGCCGGGGCTGGTCCGGAGGCATTCCGGCGCTATATCGGAGCCGGTGCCGGGGATTCCTTATCACGGGATATTGCCCGGAAGCGGACATAATTTACGCTCAAACCGGCCCGATGCGATGTGGCGCTTGCTTGCCATGACTGGAGTAGTGTGGCTAGGTCCGCTCGATACCGGTCCGGCACAGGCCGTGATTTGCCTACAGCTTCCGCCGCATGCTCCGAGGGGCGCGTGACGGATACTGTAGCAGTTTGTTTTGCGCATGTGGTCATGCGCAGGGACCTGAAAGGAAGCCGTTCTGGCGATCGGCGTTGACAGGCTACGAATGAACCCGCTGGCGCGCTTTCTGGCGCTGGCCGGCTTTGCCGTGGCGCTGGCAAGCTGCCAGATGTTCACGCCTCCGGAAGTCCAGGAATCAGGCTTCCAGCCATCCGACAAGCCGATCACGGTCGACAATGTCGCCGCCAACAACAAGCTCGCGGAGCTCGCCAAGGCGCAGCATCCGCGCATCCTGGCGACCTATGGCGGCGAATATTCCGATCCCAAGCTCGAACGCATGGTCGCCAAGGTGGTCGGCAATCTGACCGTGGTGTCGGCGAACCCGACCCAGACCTATCGCATCACCATCCTCAATTCGCCCAACGTCAACGCCTTCGCGCTGCCGGGCGGCTATCTCTACATAACGCGCGGCCTCTTGGCGCTGGCCAATGATTCGTCCGAGCTCGCCGCCGTCATCGCGCATGAGATGGGCCACGTCACCGCCAATCATGGGCTGCAGCGCCAGCAGCTGGAGGCCGAGGAAGGTCTGGCGACCAAGGTCGTTTCCGATGTGCTTGGCGACAGCCCGACCGCCAAGGCTGCACTTATCCGCGGCAAGCTCAGGCTGGCGCAGTTCTCGCGCAACCAGGAGCTTGAGGCTGACGCCATCGGCATAAAGTCGATCGGCGAAGCCGGCTACGATCCCTATGCCGCCGGCCGCTTCCTGCAATCGATGTCGGCCTATACCGATTTCCGCTCGATCAGCGGCGCCACCGACGCCAGCCTTGACTTCCTGGCAACGCACCCCAACACGCCGCAACGCATCGATTTGGCACAGCGGCACGCCCGCCAGTTCGGTGCGCCAGGCTTCGGTACACGCGACCGCGATTCCTTCCTCGCCGGCATAGACGGCCTGCTTTACGGCGACACGCCGGAAGAAGGCTATGTGCGCGGCGAAACCTTCCTGCATCCAGGCTTGGGCGTGTCGTTCACGGTGCCGGACGGTTTCATCATCGACAATTCGGCGGCGGCCGTGACGGCGACCGGTCCCGGCGACATAGCGATCCGCTTCGACGGCGTTTCGATCGACAAGAACCGCGCCCTGACCGACTATATCAGAAGCGGCTGGGTGGCCGGCCTCGACGACAGCACCGTCAAGCAGGAAACCATCAACGGCAATGAGGCGGCGACCGCGCATGCAGGCGCCGAAGGCTGGCAGTTCGATATCGCTGTGATCCGCGCCGGCGGCCAGGTCTACCGATTGCTGACCGCGGCCCCCTCGGCCAGCACCTCGCTTGAAACGGTGGCGCGCTCGGTCAGCGGCTCCTTCCGCATCCTCAGCCCCGCCGAGAAGGCGGCACTGAAGCCACTGCATATTCGTGTGCTCACCGTGCAGCCGGGACAGACCATGGGGTCACTTGCCGCGCAGATGGTTGGCGTCGACCGCAAGCTCGACCTGTTCCGCGTGCTCAATGCGCTGTCGCCGGGGGCCGCGGTTTCGGCCGGCGACAAGGTCAAGATCGTCACCGACAAATAAAAGCCCGAGCGGGAGATCAGGCGGCGGTCGCCATGAATTCCGGATTCTGCTTCACCAGCGCGACCTTGAGCTTTTCCATGGCGCGCGCCTCGATCTGGCGGACACGTTCCTTGGAGATGCCGAGCGTCTCGCCGAGCGCCTCGAGCGTGGCCCCCTCGTCATTCAGCCGGCGTTCCTCGATGATCCTGAGTTCGCGCGCGTTGAGCGCGTGAAGCGCTTCCTTGAGCCAGAGCGAGCGGCGCGCGACATCGATCTTGTCGCCGACAATTTCGTCCGGCAAGGGATCGTCCGAGACCAGGAAATCCATCCGCTCGGTGCCGCCCGCGTCGTCGGCCAGCGGCACGTTCAGCGAAGAATCCGGAGCCGACAGTCGTGAATCCATCATTGCGACATCAGCCTCGGATACACCAAGCGCAACCGAAACCTCACGGTAGAGATTTGTGTTGGAGAGCGGCTCGGCGCCGTTCGCGAGACGCGCACGCAAGCGTCTGAGATTGAAGAACAGGGCCTTTTGCGCCGAACTGGTGCCACCACGCACAATCGACCAGTTGCGCAGGATGTAGTCCTGCATCGAGGCGCGGATCCACCACGTCGCGTAGGTCGAGAACCGCACCTCGCGCTCCGGTTCGAAACGGGCGGCGGCCTCGAGCAGTCCGACATGGCCTTCCTGAACCAGATCGCCGAGCGGCAGCCCGTAATGGCGGAATTTCGAGGCCATGGAAATAACCAGCCGCATGTGGGCGACGGTGATGCTGTGCAACGCGTTCTGATCGTTGTCTTCCTTCCAGAGCAATGCCAGCCGATGCTCCTCCTCGCGCTCGAGATAGGGTGCCTTCATTGCCGCGCGGACCATGATCCGTCCTGCCGTGTCTTCCATCATAAGGCGCTCCGTGGCTCGGCGAGGCAAATGGCAGACACCGGCTTGAAATGACGGCGGCGTGCCCTACAACAGCCAAAACTGTCATGCGCGAGAAAGGTTCCGCCGGTGCGGGCAGGGCGAGCGCTAGCGTCCGCGCAGCTGCCTGCAACTTCCGAGCCTGCGAATGAATTCCTTTCGGAGAATTTGATTTCTGGAAGACGCTCTCTTTGAAATTTCATTCCTTATTTTTTCGACCTGCATCTGTCATTTTCCAGCCCTCACAACATGCCGGGTTACCGGCCAAGGACGGGATCACAGAAAAATGAAATGGCTCAAGTCACTCATCATCGCCGGAACGTTGCAGGCCCTGGCCGTCGCATCGGGCCACGCCGGCGCCAATCTCGACCAGATCAAGCAGGCCGGAATCATCAAGGTCGGTACGGAGGGCACCTACGCTCCCTTCACCTACCATGACGCTTCCGGCGCGCTGGTTGGCTTCGATGTCGAGATCGCCAAGGCGATCGCCGATAAGCTCGGCGTCAAGGCTGAGTTCCTCGAAGGCAAGTGGGACGGGCTGATCGCCGGCCTCGACGTCAACCGTTATGATGCCGTCATCAACGAAGTCGGCATCACCGACGCCCGCAAGGCCAAGTACGACTTTTCCGATCCCTATATCGCCTCCAAGGCAGTGCTGATCGTGCGCGGCGACAACACCGACATCAAGACCTTCGCCGACCTCAAGGGCAAGAAGTCGGCGCAGTCGCTGACATCCAATTTCGGCAAGCTGGCCGAGTCCAATGGCGCCGAACTGGTCGGCACCGACGGCTTCGACCAGTCGATCCAGCTGCTTTTGACCGGCCGTGCGGACGCTACCATCAATGACAGCCTGTCGTTCCTCGACTTCAAGAAGCACAAGCCCGACGCCAATGTGAAGATCGCCGCCCAGGAAGAGAATGCCGATTACTCCGGCGTCATCGTGCGCAAGGGCGATCCGGAGCTGGTCGCGGCCATCAACAAGGCGCTGGCCGACATCAAGGCGGACGGCACCTACCAGAAGATCGCCAACACCTATTTCGGCCAGGACGTCTCGAAGTAATTCACCAAGCGGGGGCCGGCTGTCGCCCTGTGACGTATCCAGCGGCGAGTCGTCTTTGACGGCTCGCCGCTTTTGTCGTGATATGGCTGGCGCATTCGCGCTTCGATGACGTTCCCCGTCCATTCCGGAGGATCTTTCGTGCCGCACTGGCTGCAACTGATGCTGGACTCGCTGCCCTCGCTGCTGTGGGCAGCGTTGATCTTTACCGTGCCGCTGACGTTGCTGTCCTTCGTGCTCGGCCTGACGGTAGGGCTGGGCGCGGCGCTCGGCAGGCTGTTCGGCCCGAAGCCTCTGGTGGCGCTCGTGCGCTTCTATGTCTGGATATTCCGCGGCACGCCGCTCCTGGTGCAGCTCTTCCTGATCTTCTACGGCCTGCCGTCGGTCGGCATCCTGCTTGACGCCTTCACCGCGGCGCTGATCGGCTTCACGCTCAACATCGGGGCCTACACGTCGGAAATCATCCGGGCGGCCATCGGCTCGGTGCCCAAGGGCCAGTGGGAGGCCGCCTATTCGATCGGGATGACCTGGAGCCAGGCGATGCGGCGCACCATTCTGCCGCAAGCCGGACGGGTGGCGGTGCCGCCGCTCTCCAACACCTTCATCTCGCTGGTCAAGGACACGTCGCTGGCCGCCGCCATCACCGTGCCGGAAATGTTCCAGGCGGCGCAACGCATCGTCGCCACCACCTATGAGCCGCTCATCCTCTATGTCGAGGCGGCGATCCTCTATCTGGCGATGAGTTCGGTACTGTCGGCCTTGCAGACGCGACTGGAGGAGCGGCTCAACCGCTATGGCGGCTTCCTGGAGGCACGCTCATGATCAGCCTCACCAACATCGAAAAGCGTTTCGGCGACAATCTCGTGCTGAAGGGGGTGACTGTCGCCATCGCCGAAGGCAGCGTCACCGCGCTTGTCGGCCCTTCCGGCGGGGGGAAAAGCACGCTGCTGCGCTGCATCAACCTGCTGGGGATCCCAACTTCGGGCACGGTGCGGATCGGCGACGAGACGCTTGAGTTCCGCCCGGGCGGGAAGGTGCCGGCGGCGGACATAAGGCGTCTGCGCCTGCAGACCGGCATGGTGTTCCAGAATTTCCAGTTGTTTCCGCATCGCACCGCCATCGAAAATGTCATGGAAGGCTTGGTTACGGTGCTCAAATGGTCGCCGCAGAAGGCACATGAGCGGGCACTCGCGCTGCTGGAGAAGGTCGGCATGGTGCATAAGGCCGATGCCTGGCCGGCGACGCTGTCGGGCGGCCAGCAGCAGCGCGTGGCGATCGCCCGTGCGCTGGCGCCGTCGCCGAAGGTGCTGCTGTGCGACGAACCGACTTCGGCGCTCGACCCGGAGCTGGCGCAGGAGGTGGTCGATGTGCTGGGTCAGCTCGCCAGCGAGGGAACGACCATGGTGATGGCGACGCATGATTTGCGCCTGGCCTCCAAGATCGCCCAGGAGGCGGTGTTCCTCGACGCCGGCGTCATCGTCGAGCAGGGGGCATCCGCCAAGCTGTTCGGCAATCCGGAGCGCGAACGCACCAAGCGGTTTATCGCCACGCTGAAGCAGGAGGCGGCGGAGGAAGAGGGAGGCGCATAGGCGCGACAATCGCGGCCTTCCCCAAAAACAAAAACCCGGCGCGAGGCCGGGTTTTCGTCAACTTGAATGCGAAAAAGCTCAGGCAGCTTCTTCCTGCTCGGCTTCCTCATTGTCGGCCTTGGCGCCACGCTTGGGGCCTTTGTTGAGGTTGACCTCGATCAGGCGCACGGCTTCGGTTTCCGACATGCGGTTGACGGCCGCGATCTCGCGGGCCATGCGGTCGAGTGCCGCCTCGTAGAGCTGGCGTTCGGAATAGGACTGCTCCGGCTGGTTGTCGGCGCGATAGAGGTCGCGCACGACTTCCGAGATCGAGATCAGGTCGCCCGAATTGATCTTGGCATCATATTCCTGGGCGCGGCGCGACCACATGGTGCGCTTGACGCGGGCGCGGCCCTGCACGACCTTCAGCGCGCGCTCGACATAATCCTCTTCCGACAGCTTGCGCATGCCGATAGAGGTCGCCTTGGCGACCGGCACTTTCAGGCGCATCTTGTCCTTCTGGAAGTCGATGACGAACAGTTCCAGCTTGTGGCCGGCCACTTCCTGCTCGTCGATCGAGACGATCTGGCCGACGCCATGCGCCGGATAGACGATAAACTCGCCGGTCTTGAAACCGTGACGTGCAGCTGTGGACTTCTTCTGCGGGGTGATCGTTGCCATTACGCCCTGAACTCCTTGTTGTGGGCCGGCGGCGGTGCCGGCTGAACTCACGTGATCGGGGTCACCGATCATTAGCCGCACAACAGATGACCCACCGGAAAAGCCGGGACCGGCAAACCGCAAGAATTGCGACCGCCTGGCCCAGATCGCTCTGGTCCGGAATGGGATTTTCACCTTTCAGTGATTTGGGGCGTCTGCGCCATAAATCGACGTTGTGTCACCGGCATGTTTCGCTGATGTAACACAAAAAGTCGGAAGAATCAAGGTTTTGCTGCGTAAGCGAAGGCCACAACCAATCGCCGCCTGTCAAGGCGGTTAATCCGGCGTGCCTGTTACGCTGCGTCATACAAGCCTTTACAGCGGTGTTGTCAATCGCCTTCGCCGGGCTCGGCGGAGAAGTATTTCTCGAATTTGCCGGCCTCGCCGTCGAAGCTCTTGGCGTCGGCCGGCGGCTCCTTCTTGGCGGTGATGTTGGGCCATTTATCGGCATATTCGGTGTTGATCTGCAGCCATTTGTCGAGGCCGGACTCGGTGTCGGGCTTGATCGCGTCGGCCGGGCATTCCGGCTCGCAGACGCCGCAGTCGATGCACTCGTCGGGATGGATGACGAGCATGTTCTCGCCTTCGTAGAAGCAGTCGACCGGACAGACCTCGATGCAGTCCATGTATTTGCATTTGATGCAGTTGTCGGTCACGACATAGGTCATCGGTCGGCTCCGGGACGTCCCGTTTTTGTTGGCTTTTTCCGTGAGGTAACGCCTTTATCGGCTGCTTGCAAGGGTAGCCATTCCCAGTGGCGCCAGAGTTTGGGAATTGAATTTCAGATCGGCGGTGCCGCGACGGTCCTGCATCCCTCACCGACGTTGGTTTGCCGGTGCAAAATCCGCTTTTGGTTGCCGTTGCCGCGGGAGCGCACATCTGCGTCGATCGGCAGGCTCAATCTTCGTCGCGCAATCGGTCGGTCTGGCGACGCTCTTTTTTGGTGGGGCGGCCGCTGCCTGCCTCGCGCAGCGCCGCGATAGCATCGGGCGGGGCGTCGCCCTTCAGTGCGGTCGGGGGCGACATGTCTTGATAAAGGGTGCGGGCTTCCTCGGACGGGCCGCGCCGCGCGCCAGCGCCGAGCACCTTCCAGACGAAAATACGCCGGTCGAGCGTGATGGTCAGCACGTCGCCTGGCTTGACCAGATCGGAGGCCTGCGCTGCTTTGTCGCGATTGATGCGCACGCGGCCGGCGACCACCAATTTGGCCGCCAGCGAGCGCGATTTCACCGCGCGCGAGAAGAACAGCCATTTGTCGATGCGCTGACGGCCTTCAGCAACCATCGAAGCGAGTTTACTTCTTCAATTGGTCGCGCAAGGCGGCGAGCTTGGCGAAGGGTGAGTCCGGATCGAAACGCACCGGGCGCTCCTCGCGCGGCTTGGGCTGGAAAGCGGGCTTTCCGCCGCGATCGGCACCCTTGCCTTCCGGCCTGCCGCCCTTCCAGTCTGGCCGGCCTTCTCGGCGCTCGGGACGCTCGCCCTGCGGGCGGCCGTCGCGGCGCTCAGCGCCCTCAGCTTGCGGCTTGGGCTTGAACTTCGAGCGGTCGAAGCGCGGCTTTCCGGCGTCGTCGCGGCGCCCTTCGTGCGCGGGACGGTCCGCGGGCGCGGCTGCTGCCTGTTCGCCGCCGGCCGGCGCGTTGCTTCGGCCGCGCGCCTGTCCGTTTTGCGGCCGGTTGTTGCGGCCGTCGCGATGACGCGGACGCTGGTCGAAGCGACCTTGGCGCCACAGCAGGATCGGCTTTGGCGCTTCGGCTTCCGGCACGGGTTCGCCGGCGGCTTCCGCCACTGCAGCCGGTTCGGCGGCTTCCGTCGACGCGGAGGCTTCGACGGCGGGCTCCGCCGCTGCGGTTTCCTCGGTGGGCTCGGCAGTTTCAGGTTCGGCCCGCTGCTCAACCGGCGCCGGCTCGGCGGCTTCAACAGCGGCTTCGGCTACAGGTTCCTCCGCAACTTCAGCGGTGGCTTCCGCCTGCTCTTGCGCGACAGCTTCCACCGGCGCGTCGGCGGCGACTTCGGCTGGAACCTCCGTCTCCACGTCGGTTGCCGCATCCGGCACCAGTTCAACTCCCTCGGCGGCCGGCGAAGCCGCCTCTTCCGCCGCCTCGGCTTGTTCCGCGCGGGCTGCTTCTTCGGCTGCCTGCCTGGCCGCGGCGGCTTCCCGCGCGGCATTGTCCTGCGCTTCCAGCCGTGCCTTGACTTCCGCGGCCGGCTTCGGCTCGGCGCGATAGCCAAGCCCCTTGAGGATCTCTTCCATGTCGTCGGCGGTGGCGCCAAGGATCGACATCATCGGCGGCGTCACCATGAAGGACTGGCCGTCATAGGCGCCGTCCGGACGCTGGCCAAGGCCGGGCTTCCAGTTGGTCGCCGGGCGGATCAGGTCGGCCAGCCGCTCCAGAATGTCGATGCGCACGGCGCGGCGGCCGAGATTGCGGTAGCCAGCGAGCTTGTAGAAGGCCTTGTCGAAGGCCGGGTCGATGACAACAGAGGTGCGGCCCGACGCTAGCGCGTGGACGACGTCGCCGAAGCCTGGCTTGTCCTTGCCGTCGTTCTTCAACGCCCACAGCAGCGTCACCAGCCCGGCGGGTGCCGGCTTGATCAGCGCGGGCACGAACACGTGGTAGGCGCCGAAGCGGACGCCAAGCCGGCGCAGCGCCGCGCGGCCTTCCTGGTCCAAGGATTTCATCTCTTCGGCGATGTCACGACGGTTGATGAGGCCGAAATTCTCGACCAGCTGGAAAGCGATGCCACGGCCGATGCCGGAAATCTGCTCGGCGTTCTTCAGATCGACCAGCGGCTTCAACAACGACTCGATCTGGAAATTGACGAAGCGTTCGGCGCGCGCCGCGACCTTGTCGCGCGCCGGGCCCGTCAGCTGTTCGTCAGCCAGCAACACCAGGCGCGGCTTCAGCGCGTCTTCGCCCGAGACCAGCGTGCCTATCGGCGCGCCGATCCAGCGCAGCGTGCCGTCCGAACCGAGCGCGAGATCGCCATTGGCGCAGGCGCCGAAGCGCTCCGCGCGTGCCTCGAACTCGGCGGCAAGCGCCTTTTGCGCGGCAGTGCGCACGGCCTTGGCGTCTTCGCCGCCGGCGGTCTGGTCGGCGGTGAAGCGGAACCCTTGCAACTCGCCGACATGATGGCCTTCGACAAGGACGGTTCCGGTAGGACTGATTTCGGCTTCAGGCATGGTATTTTCTCTAAGGCGCCGCATGAGGACGGAAGTCCTGCGGTCTACGAAGCGTTTCGTCAACCGCTCATGCAGCGCATCCGACAATCTGTCTTCGATTTCGCGCGTCTTTTCCTGCCAGTGTGCCTGATCGGCCAGCCAACCGGGCCGGTTCGACACGAATGTCCAGGTGCGGATCTGGGCGATGCGGTGCGACAGCGTGTCGATGTCGCCCTCGGTGGTGTCGGCGCGGCGCACCTGTTCGGCCATGTAGTTCTCGTCGACATGGCCCTGCCGGGCGAGGTCCATGTAGATCGAGGCGATGAGGTCGGCATGCTGGGCAGGCGCGATCTTGCGATAGTCGGGCAGGGCGCAGGCTTCCCACAGCAGCGCCACGCGCTTGGCGTTGGTGGCGAGCGCGCGGATGTCTTCGTCGCGGGAGAGATGTTCGAGCGCTTGCGCATCGACGGCCGGCAGCGCGCGTGTCAGGCCCTCGACCGGGGCGTTGGTCTCGATCGAGCGCTTCAGCGCATCGAGGCTGGCGAAATCGAATTGGGCGGTGCGCCACTGCAGCACCTTCACCGGGTCGAAGTCATGGCCCTCGATCTTCTGGACCAGGTCCTCGTCCAGCGGATCGACCTGGCCGGTGACGCCGAACGTGCCATCGCGCAGATGCCGGCCGGCGCGGCCGGCGATCTGGCCGAGTTCGGCCGCCGTCAGATTGCGGTACTGGTAGCCGTCGAACTTGCGGTTCTGGGCGAAGGCTACATGGTCGAGGTCGAGGTTGAGGCCCATGCCAATCGCATCGGTGGCAATGAGATAGTCGACATCGCCCGACTGGAACAGCGCCACCTGAGCATTGCGGGTGCGGGGCGACAGCGCCCCGAGCACGACGGCCGCACCACCCTGCTGGCGGCGGATGAGTTCGGCGATGGCATAGACCTCGTCGGCGGAGAAGGCGACGATCGCGGTGCGCCGTGGCAGGCGGGTCAGTTTCTTGGAGCCGGCATAGGCCAGATGCGACAGCCTGGGCCGCGTCACTACCGAGACGCCCTTCAGCAAGCGCTGCAGGATACCGTGCATGGTGGCGGCACCAAGCAGCAGCGTCTCCTGGCGGCCGCGCAGATGCAGGATGCGGTCGGTGAAGATATGGCCGCGCTCGAGGTCGCCGGCCAGTTGCACCTCGTCGATGGCAACAAAGGCGGCGTCGGTTTCACGCGGCATGGCTTCGACGGTGCAGACCGAATATCTGGCGCCCGGCGGCTGGATCTTCTCCTCGCCGGTGATCAGCGCCACCTTGTTGGCACCGACCTTTTCGCAGACGCGCGTGTAGACCTCGCGGGCCAGCAGCCTCAGCGGCAGGCCGATGACACCGGTTTCGTGCGCCACCATCCGCTCGATGGCGAGATGGGTCTTGCCGGTATTGGTCGGCCCAAGCACGGCGGTCACGTCGCGGCCCGACAGGATCAGCGGCTCGTTGTGTTTCGGCTGGATGTTCATCGGCTCGGAAATAAGGCTTTCTGGCCTCTCGTGGTCGGGAGCGTGCCAGGACGGCGCGTATGACAGCCGACACATAGGGATTTCGGGCGCGAAGCGAAAGCAGAATGTTCCGGCAGGGTTCCGGAGACGCCCGCCTCACTCCGCAAATCAGCCCCTGCTTAACAGTTGGAACGAGTCTGGAACGAATCAGCGACGAATCGGCGACTCCGTCAGATTCAGCTTTTGTTCACGGCTAGATATGGATTTCGTGACCACGAGTCTCACCACATGCTGAATCACCGAACTGGCCCGTTTTATGCTGGGCGGGTCCTGCCGTTAACTTTCGCCGGGAACGATGAGGGCGATTCGGTGCGCGCCCTGTTAAGCTTATGAAACTGTTAATCTTTCCTAATTCGGCATTAAAGAATAGCAGCTTATCGCGGCCATTAATCTTAACATTGGGCTCAAAGCCGGAACGAATCGGCGACAAAGCAGCGCCGGCCGTATTTTCTCTTTTTGTTCCTCCAATATCTTGTGTTGTGAACAGCTTATCCACCGAGAATCCACAGGCTTGATCACAGGGTTCGCACAGACGCGCCTACCGGCATTAAGCTTTGCGTGCCGGATTGGGGCATTGCGTCACAGCGGCGTCTTCCAAGAGTTAGGCGCCATTTGGAAGCGGACCGATTTTCCGGTCCGCTTATCGCAGGGCACGCATGGATCCGCAGCGTTGGACTGCGCGAGCAGACGTCTCAGACGAAGTACTGGCCGCCATTGGCGGTGAGGGTCGAGCCGGTGATGAAGCCGGCATCTTGCGAAGCGAGGAAGACCACGCAGCGCGCGATCTCTTCCGGTTCGCCAAGGCGACCCACGGGGATTTGCGGGATGATGCGCTCGTTGAGCACCTTTTCGTCGATTGCCTTGACCATCTCGGTGGCGATGTAGCCAGGGCAGATGACGTTGACGGTGATGCCCGCGCGGGCGCCTTCCTGGGCGAGCGCCTTCGAGAAGCCGATGTCGCCGGCCTTGGCGGCGGAGTAATTGACCTGACCGGCCTGGCCCTTCTGGCCGTTGATCGAGGAGATGGTGATGACGCGGCCGAACTTGCGGTCGCGCATGCCGCCCCACAACGGATGGGTCATGTTGAAGACACCGGACAGATTGGTATCGATCACCTCTTTCCACTGCTCGCGGGTGATCTTGTGGAACATGGCGTCGCGGGTGATGCCGGCATTGTTGACCAGCACCGAGACAGGGCCGAGGTCGGCCTCGACTTGTTTGATACCGGCCGCGCAAGCGTCATAGTCGGCGACCGACCATTTGTAGACCGGAATGCCGGTCTGCGCCTTGAACTTCGCCGCCGCCTCGTCGTTGCCGGCGTAGTTCGCGGCAACCGAATAGCCGGCGTTCTTCAAAGCGATCGAGATCGCCGCGCCGATGCCACGCGATCCACCCGTGACGATTGCAACCTTGGTCATGCATTTCCCCTTTTTGAAATCGCCCTGTTGTCGGGCTTGGCAGGCACTGGATTTGCTACAGGCACCACATGTGAAACGGGCGGCTTGCGCCGCCCGTCCAAAGTCTATCAGAAAGCCTCCACGCACATGGCGACGCCCATGCCGCCGCCGATGCATAGGGTGGCCAGTCCCTTCTTGGCGCCGCGCCGGCGCATTTCGAAAACCAGCGTGTTGAAGATGCGGGCGCCCGAGGCGCCGATCGGGTGGCCGATGGCGATGGCGCCGCCATTGACGTTGACGATCGAGGGGTCCCAGCCCATGTCCTTGTTGACGGCGCAGGCCTGTGCGGCGAACCCCTCGTTGGCCTCGACAAGGTCGAGATCCCCTGCCGACCAACCGGCCCGTTCCAAGGCCTTGCGTGAAGCGGGAATGGGTCCGGTGCCCATGATCGCCGGATCGACGCCGGCGGTCGCCCAGGAGGCGATGCGCGCCAGCGGGGTGATGCCACGCCTTGCGGCTTCCGCTTCGCTCATCAGCAGCGCGCCGGCGGCACCGTCATTGATGCCGGAGGCATTGGCGGCGGTCACCGTGCCATCCTTGTCGAAGGCCGGCTTCAGCTTGGTCATGGCATCGATCGTGGCGCCGTGGCGGATGTATTCGTCCTGATCGACAACCGTATCGCCCTTCTTGCCCTTGATGGTGAAGGCGACGATCTCGTCCTTGAACTTGCCCGCCTTCTGCGCGGCCTCGGCCTTGTTCTGGGAGGCCAGTGCGAACTGGTCCTGGTCGTCGCGGGTGATCTGGAACTGGCGGGCGACGTTCTCGGCGGTGTTGCCCATGTGGTAGCCATTGAAGGCGTCCCACAGCCCGTCCTTGATCATGGTGTCGATCATCTTGTAGTCGCCCATCTTGACGCCGGCGCGCAGGTGCTCGGCGTGCGGCGACAGCGACATCGATTCCTGGCCGCCGGCAATGATCACCTTGGCGTCGCCGGTGGCGATCTGCTGCATGCCGAGCGCGATGGCGCGCAGGCCCGAACCGCAAACCTGGTTGAGGCCCCAGGCGGTGGTCTCCTTGGGCAGTCCGGCAAGGATCGAGGCCTGGCGGGCCGGGTTCTGGCCTTGCGCCGCGGTCAGCACCTGGCCGAGGATGACCTCGTCGATCTCGGCCGGTTCGACCCCGGCACGCGCCAAAAGTTCCTGCACGACGACGGCGCCGAGCTCATGCGCGGGCGTGGCGGCGAAGGCGCCGTTGAAGGAGCCTACAGCCGTGCGCGCGGCGCTGGCAATGACAATGGAAGCGGACATTTTCTTCTCCAGACTTCAAGGGTGTTGTTGTGCCGTTGAGGACTTTTTTGCCCTTTCCCAACCCCAAGTCAAACCGGAAATCGGCATGGCGCCGATGCGCCGCAAGCGGGCCGCGCATCGTGGTGTCGGCGGTCCGGTCGCTGCCGCGCAGCATATTTTGCCTGCTATGCAGCATTATATGATCCCGCAGTGCACAAACTGCTTGGAATTGTAGGGCTTTTGCGCATATCCTCAAAAAGGGCGCAATCGTTACCGGCTGCTTACTCAGGCGTGCCGGGATCCGGGGAGGATGCAGATGGCCGCAAAAGACGACCCTATCATTATCAAGAAATACGCCAATCGCCGCCTCTATAATACGGGGACGAGTACGTATGTGACGCTCGAGGATCTGGCCGAGATGGTCAAGAAGGGCGAGGAGTTCACCGTCCAGGACGCCAAGACCGGCGACGACATCACGCATCCGGTGCTGACCCAGATCATCTTCGAGCTGGAGAACAAGGACGGGCAGAACATGCTGCCGATCCCGTTCCTGCGCCAGCTGATCGCCTTCTACGGCGACCAGATGCAAATGATCGTGCCGAGTTTCCTCGAGCAATCGATGATCGCCTTTTCCAAGGAACAAGAGCGGTTCCGCGAGCAGATGAAGGGCGCCATCGGCAAGTCGCCACTGGACGTTATGAAAATGGCGACACCGATCAAGGCGCTGGAAGAACAGACGCGCCGAAACATGGAAATGTTCCAGAACGCGATGCGGCTGTTCACGCCTTTTCCGCCCGCGGGCCCGGCACCGGCAGCGGCCCCCGCGGAGCCGGCCAGGAAGGAAGCGCCGGAGAAGTCCGACGATCTGCAGCAGTTGAAGGACCAGATCGCGGCCATGCAGCGCAAGCTCGACACGATGTCATGAGCGCATAGCGCTCACGCGATTTACGGCAGCAATCCCTCATAGCGGCCGCGCGGCCGGATGATGCTGCCGCTCACGATCTGTTCGACCAGATGTGCCGCCCAGCCGACGCTGCGTCCAAGCGCGAAGAGGTGGAACGGTGCATCCCGCGGCAAGCCAAGGCTGCGCGCCAGCACGGCCACGGCAAAATCGATATTCGGTTGGGCGCCGGTCGCCGCCATGGCGGCGGTTTCCAGCGACCGCAATGTTTCATCGGTGTTGTCGAAGGCCGCCAGAAGCGCCGTGGCCCGGGGATCGCCCTCGGGATAGAGCTGGTGGCCGAATCCCGGCAGTGGCCGGTCGTGGCCAAGCCAGCGCCGGATCGCGGCATCGGCACCATGCCGTCCCGCGTCTTCGGCGAGTTGCATTACCGCTTCGCCGGCGCCGCCGTGGCGGGGACCTGACAGTGTCGCCAGGCCGGCCAGCAGACAAGCGGCGGGCGAGGCTCCGGTCGAGGCGGCGACGCGGGCCGCGAAGGTCGACGCATTGAGTTCGTGATCGGCAAGCAGCACAAGCGCACGCCGGATCGCATCCGCGCCTTCATCGTCCACCGACCAGCCCCGCGCCAATCGCTGGTGCACCGGTTCCGGCCCCGCCTCGGCACCGAGAGCGCTGGCCAGCACACCGATCGCGCGTGCGGCATCAGTGCACAGCGAGGCAGCATTTCGTCCAAGCGAAGACCGCGCCTGGCCGGCAAGCAAAGCGAGTTGCACGAACGCCTGGGCGCGGCCGGTCGGGCGCGGCGCATCTGGTGGCGATGCTTCGAAATGGACCGGGCCGGACAGAGCCCAGAGCAGTCCAGCGGTTTCTTCCAGCGTGGCATGGTCGGACAGCGCAACGGCATCCCGGCCCCGATAGATGAGGTTGCCGTGCCAGACGGTCGAAATCGCGGTGACGAGCGACGGCTCCCCCCAGGCGATCGCGCTTTCGGCGATGGCCGAGGGGCTGCGCCCGCGCGCCCTTCGCGTAGCCAGCGCCGCGATATCGTCGGCGCGGTACTGGCTGCGGCGCGGATCGGCCCGATCCGGGCGCATGCCGATGCGGCCGCGGCTGACATAGGCATAGAGCGTCTGCGGCCTCACCCGGAGCCTTTCCAGTGCCTCTTCCCGCGACAACCATTCGGACATATCGAGCTCAGATATTGATTCTATTGATCAAGATTGATGCTTATGGCGCCCATCCTTATCTCCCACCGGGAAAAGCTACAAGGAGACAAGGCCATGGCGAATGGGCTCGATGATGTGGTGGCGGCCGAAACCGTGCTGTCCGACGTGGATGGCCTGGGCGGCCGCCTGACGATCCGAGGCCATTCGCTTGGGGACTTGGCTGGACGATGGAGTTACGCCCGGGTCGTCCGCCTGCTGCTGGACGGCTTCTTCGACGATCTGCCTGGTGACGCCGAACTGGCGGCAAGGTTGGGCGGGGCACGCACCGAGGTCTTCGACCGGCTCGCGCCTTCGCTGCCCCTGCTGGCGCCGCTCGAAGTCTACAGCGCCATGCGCGCTGGCATGGCCTTGCTGCCGGATGGCGAAACGCTGGCGGACGCCTTGCGGCTGATCGCTGCGCCCGCGGTGCTGACGCCGGCCCTGCTGCGCCTGCGGCGCGGCGAGCAGCCGATCGCACCCGACGGCAAGGCGGATCATGCCACCGACATGTTGAGGATGCTCAGGGGATCGGCCCCGTCGCCGGCATTGGCAAACGCGCTCGACACCTATCTGGTGACCGTTTGCGATCATGGCCTCAATGCCTCGACCTTCGCCACCCGCGTCGTCGCTTCGACCCTGGCGGGCCTGACATCGTCGGTGCTAGCCGGGCTTGGCGCGCTCAAGGGGCCGCTGCATGGCGGCGCGCCCGGCCCGGTCATCGAGATGCTCGACGCCATCGCCGCGCATGGCGATGCGGCCACCTGGCTGCGCGACGAGATCGCGCATGGCGAACGCATCATGGGCTTCGGTCACCGCATCTACCGCGTGCGCGATCCGCGTGCCGATGTCCTGAAAGCGGTGGTGCGCAAGCTTGGCGGTGAGGGCGACACCGGCAGGCGGCTGGCTTTCGCCGAGACGGTCGAGCAAACCGCGCTCGACGTGCTCCGGGTCGCCAAGCCGCAGCGTTCGCTGCAGACCAATGTCGAATTCTACACCGCACTGGTGTTGGAAGCGGCAGGGTTTCCGCCCGAGGCGTTCAGCAATGTCTTCGCAGCCGGACGCGTCGCCGGCTGGGTCGCGCACGCGCGCGAGCAGCAGACCACCGGACGGCTGATCCGTCCGCAGTCACGCTATATCGGGCCTGTGCCGGACCTCGTCGCCTAGCTCCCATTTGCCTGGCTTCATGTCTGTTTCGAAAGCCGCGTCTCTCCCCGTGCAGCGGATTGGCTTTCGCATGACCGAAATTTCATGTGATCACGCGAGCGTGTTCGTGTTCTTGCCTTGGTCCATCCTTATATGCTGCACTGCAACATAAGCTGGCGATAGCTGCTTCCTTCGAACGATGTCGGGGCAGGCCGGCGAATCAGGATGACAGGAACGCCATGACGAAGAACGGCAAGGCGGAGGAAAAGAAGAAGATCAACATCGCTCTCCAGGGCGGCGGCTCGCATGGCGCCTTTTCCTGGGGCGTGCTCGACCGGCTGCTGGAGGATGGCAGGCTGGAGATATCGGCGGTGTCCGGTACTAGTGCCGGCGCGATGAACGCGGTGGCGCTGGCTGACGGTTTTGTCAGAGGCGGGGTCGAGGGCGCGCGCAAGAAGCTGGACGATTTCTGGCACGCGGTGGCGGCGAAGGGACGGTTCAGCCCGGTTCAACGCATGCCGTGGGATGTCGCCTGGGGCAATTGGTCGATCGAGAACACGCCGGGTTATGTCTTCTTCGACACCATGTCGCGGGTATTCTCGCCCTATGTCGCCAACCCGCTCGGCCTCAATCCGCTGCGCGACGTGGTCGCGCGGGAGATCGATTTCGGGAATGTCCATGCCTGCAAGCCGATGGAACTGTTCATCTCCGCCACCAATGTCGAGACAGGGCAGTTGCGAGTGTTTTCCGATGGCGAGATCGATCTCGACACAGTGATGGCCTCGGCCTGCCTGCCGCAATTGTTCCGTGCTGTCGAGATCAAGGGCGTGCCCTATTGGGATGGTGGCTATGGCGGCAATCCGGCGCTCTATCCATTCTTCAAGACGGCGGCGACCGAGGACGTGCTTCTGGTGCAGATCAACCCGGTGGTGCGCGAGGGAACACCGAGAAGCGCCAACGAGATCCAGAACCGCATCGACGAGATCACCTTCAATGCCGGGCTGCTGCGCGAATTCCGCTCGATCGCCTTCGTCAAGGAACTGATCGCCGCCGGGCGTCTGCCGCATGGCGAATACCGGGACATCCGCATGCACCGCATCGATGCCGACGAGGCGTTCAAGGGCCTGTCGGCATCCTCGAAGGTCAATGCCGAATGGGCCTTCCTGACCTATCTGCGCGACCTCGGCCGCACCGCCGCCAGCGACTGGCTTGAAGAGAATTACGCTGCCGTCGGCAAGCATGCCACGCTCGATCTCTCGGGCGAACTCGACGACGGTTTCAAGCCGGTCCGCGGTCCAGCACCGGGCCGTCGCGTGAAGGAGTTTCTCGCCGTTCGCAAGAATCCGGAGGCAGAGCGCCGTCGGGCCTGAGCCCGCCGGCGGCATGGCGGGGTCTCCGCAGCAGCGCGTAGTCCAGCGCTGCTGGCGTGACAGCAACCTTGGCGTGCGGAAGAGCCGTCATCATGCTGACGCCTGTTGCCACCAACGGTCAGATGACGCCGGGCGGAAGACGTCCGAAGGGATCGGGCGCAATGCTCGACCCGAATTGCGAATGGGACGAAACACACCCGGTGTTCCCGCACCTGTCTCGTGCCGAGCCCTATGTCGCGCGTATCGCGACGCGATGGTCCAAGGCGTAAGAATGCGGGCGCGTTGAGTTTTTCAGCATCAGGTTCGACCTCGGGGCCTTGGCGGCGGCAAGCCTGACCTGAAAGGTTGCCGTGCCTTTTTTCGAACAATTCCAGCCCTTTAGTCGAGTGTTATGGTGTCTCGACCATTGCCTCTCGCCGATCACACTGACGCGGATCGTCGGTTTGTGCCTGCACTTCGATCGGCGACGCAATGCGGATCGCGGCTATATTTCGGAGACGGCCGGACGGGCCTGTGGCGAGCCGCGCTGGTCTCCGGTGGACGATGTTTCAGAGCCGGATTGTGAGCCGGCGGCCGGCTTCACCAAGTAGCCTGGCAAGTGACGAAGTACCGTTTCATGGCGGCCACACCTTGTTCGGCTACGCAATGCTGCTGCAACTTTGGGGCTATATTGCGATGCAACTTTGATGTAGAAGCGCGCTCGCCGATCACGGCAATTTGAACACGGTCGAGCGCGCACCCATATCGGCGACGCGCACGCGTCATCAGACGCGGTGCTGGCCGAACCCGCAGTGGAAAAATGACGATGCCTAAAATCAGGTTTCACAAGCTTGCAGCCATTGTTGTGCTCATCGGTTTCGCGGCGTGGATGGCGACAGGCGAGTTCTCGTCGGTCGGCAGCGTGGCGGCGAACAAGGCCAAGGCAGCCGAAGCCGAGCAGGGCAAGACGCCGGACGCGAGCAAGCCGAAGACGGCGGAAGCCGAACCGAAGGCCCCGCTGCGTACCGTCGCTGTGGTGACGCCGCCGCGAAAGACCTATGCGCGCGCCATCCGCATTTCCGGGCTGACCGAAGCCGACAAGCGCGCGGTGCTGGCAACCCGCGTCGCCGGCGTCATCGACAAGCTGCCGGTCAAGCAGGGCGACCACGTCAAGACCGGCGACCTGGTGCTGATGCTCGCCGCCGAGGAAAAGATCTCGATGGTCGACAACGCCAAGCAGCTTGTGGCGCAGCGCAAGGCCGAACTCGACGCCGCCGAGCGTCTGGCCAAGACAGGCAATTTGCCGAAGCTGCAGCTCGACACCGCCCGCTCCAACTTGACCCAGGCGCAATCGCAGCTGGACACCGCACAGGCCGAGCTCGACCGCAACGAAGTGAAGGCGCCGTTCGACGGCGTCATCGACCGGGTGCCGGTGGAACTCGGCAGCTCCGTCATGCAGGGCGGCGAGGTGGCGACGATCCTCAAGCTCGATCCGGTGATCGCGCGCGGCGAAATCAGCGAGCGCGACCTCGGCTATCTCAAGATCGGCGACAAGGCCAGCGTTCGGCTGGTCAGCGGCCAGACCGTCGAAGGCACCGTGCGCTATATCAGCCGCGACGCCTCGTCGGCGACCCGCACCTTCCGTGTCGAGATTGCCATCCCCAATGCCGATGGCTCGGTGCCGGCCGGCATGACGGCCGAAATCCAGCTCAGCGCGCTGCCGACCGACGCGGTGCTTTTGCCGCGCTCGGTGGTGACGCTCGGCGACAAGGGCGACCTCGGCATCCGCGCCGTCGGAAAGGACAACAAGGTGGCGTTCTTCCCGATCGATCTGGTCGACGATACGCCGACCGGTCTCGTGCTTGGGGGCATCCCGGCCGATGCGCGCATCATCGTTGCCGGCCAGGAAATGGTGAAGGAAGGCGACGAGGTCCATCCGGTCGAGGCCGACCAGGCGACCATCAAAAAACTGATCGGCGAAGCCACCGCTGGGACGCAGTAGCGCATGGGCGCCGGCGCCGGGCCTTGTCCGGCGACAGCATGTCCGTTCGCCACTCCCGAAAGCAACAGCAGGCATAAGTCATGGATATCGTCAGACTCGCAATCAACAATGCCCGCCTGACCATCTCGGTCCTGGTCTTCCTGCTGATTGCAGGCTGGGTCGCCTATCAATCGACACCGAAGGAAGCGGAACCCGACGTTCCGATTCCGATGATGTATGTCAGCCTGATCTATCAAGGCATTTCGCCGGAGGATTCCGAGCGTCTTCTGCTGCGGCCGATGGAAAGCAAGTTGAAAAGCCTGAAGGGCCTCAAGGAGATGCGCTCGGCCGCCTTCCAGGGCGGCGGCTACGTTCTGGTCGAGTTCCAGCCGCAGACGAACCTGGCGACGGCACTGCAGGACACACGCTCCAAGGTGCAGGACGGCAAGGCCGACCTGCCGCAGGCGGCCGAGGAGCCTGTCGTCACGGAGGTCAACATTTCCGAATTTCCGGTGCTCGTCGTCACGCTGTCCGGCGAATTGCCCGAACGCGTGCTGGCTGCCGCGGCGCGCGAACTGCGTGATCGCATCGAGGAAGTGCCCGGCGTGCTCGAAGGCTCGTTGCAGGGCTCGCGCGACGATCTGGTCGAGGTCGTCATCGATCCGATGAAGCTGTCGTCCTATGGCCTGCAGCTCGACCAGCTGATCGGCGCGGTCGGTGCTTCCAACAGCCTGGTCGCCGCCGGCAACATTGAGGGCTCGGAAGGCAAATATGCCGTCAAGGTGCCGTCGCTGATCGAGACACCCGAGGATGTGGCGGCACTTCCCGTGGTCGCCGGGCCCAATGCCGTGGTGCAGGCCAAGGACATCGCGACGATACGCTCGACCTTCGCCGACGCGACGACAATCACGCGCCTCAACGGCAAGCCGGCCATCGCCATCGAAGTCAAAAAGCGCATCGGCGCCAATCTGATCGATACGCTGACCAAGGTCAGGGAGGTGTCGGATGCCTTCGTCAAGACCATGCCCGAGGGCATGCACGTCACCTACACGCAGGACAAGTCGGTCTTCGTCAACCAGCTGCTGGGGGACTTGCAGAACCATGTGATGATCGCCGTCATCCTGGTGTTCATCGTCATCCTCTACGCGCTGTCCGGCCGTGCCTCGCTGCTGATTGGCCTGGCCATTCCGTCGTCCTTCCTAATCGGTATCCTGCTGCTTGCCATGATGGGCTACACGATCAACATGATCGTGCTGTTCAGCCTCATCCTGGCGGTCGGCATGCTGGTCGACGACGCCATCATCGTCACCGAGTTCGCCGAACGAAGGATGAGCGAAGGCATGCCGAAGCAGGAAGCCTTCGCGCTTGCCGCCAAGCGCATGGCCGGCCCGGTCATCGCCGCGACGATGACGCGTATCGCCGCCTTCTCGCCGCTGTTGTTCTGGCCCGGCATCATCGGCGATTTCATGAAGTACATGCCGATCACGCTGATCGTCACGCTGTCGGCCTCGATGCTCTATGCGCTGGTCTTCGCGCCGACGCTGGGCGCTATATTCGCCAAGGCGCCGCAGCATCACGAGGATGGCAATCGCGACGGCTGGTACATGGCTGTCGTCAAGCAGGCGGTGCGCTTTCCCATCACCGTGATGGTGCTCACCGTCGTCTTGCTGACCGGTATTTTCGTTGGCTATTCAAAGTACGGTGCCGGCGTCGAGTTTTTTCCGAGCGTCGAACCTGACTACGGCCTGCTTTACGTGCATGCCCGCGGCAACCTTTCGCTGGCCGAAATGGATACGGCGACCAAGATCGCCGAGAGCCGGTTGCTCGGGTGGCCTGGCGTGAAGTCGGTCTACACCCGCGTCGGCAAGACGCAGGGCGGCGGCCAGGACGTGCCCGAGGACGTCGTCGGCGTCATCCAGTACGAATTCATCGACTGGCGCGAACGCAAATCCGCCAACCAGATCCTAAGCGATCTGCGCGGTGTGATGGCCGGCATTCCCGGGGTCGACGTGGAGGTGCGCGTGCCGGAAGCCGGTCCGCCGACCGGCAAACCGATCCAGATCAGGCTATCGGCCGTCGATCCAGCCGGCCTCGACGACAAGGCGCGCGCCGTCGCGGCGCGTATCGCCAAGGTGCCGGGCGTCATCGATATTTCCGATGGCCTGCCGCCGCCCGGCGTCGACTGGGCTCTCGAGGTCGACCGCGCCAAGGCCGCGCAATACGGCATCAGCCCGACTTCGGTCGGCACCGTGGTGCAGCTGGTGACGAACGGACTGAAGCTCTCCGAATACCGGCCTGCTGGTGCCGATGACGCCGTCGACATCCGCCTGCGTCTTCCGGAAGACCGGCGCACGCTGTCGACGCTGGACGAGCTCAGGGTGCAGACCTCGCAAGGGTCGGTGCCGATCTCAAACTTCGTCGTGCGCAAACCCGAGCCGACGGTCGGCATCCTCAACCGCATCGACGGTGCCCGAACCGTGGTGGTGCAGGCCAACGTCGCCGCCGGCCAACAGGTCGCGGCAGTCCAGCAGCAGGTCACTCAGGCCGTCACCGATATGAATCTGGGCAGCGGAATACGCTGGAAGCTCGCCGGATCGAACGAGGATAGCGCGGAAGCCAGCGCCTTCCTCAGCAAGGCCTTCGGCGCGGCGATCTTCCTGATCTTCTTGGTGCTGCTGGCGCAGTTCAACAAGTTCACCAGCGTATGGCTGGTGCTGTCCTGCGTGGTCATGGCGACAATCGGCGTGTTCCTTGGACTGCTGATCACGGGCGAGACGTTCGGCATCGTCATGTCGGGCATTGGTGTCATCGCGCTGGCCGGCGTGGTGGTGAACAACAACATCGTGTTGATCGACACCTACGACCGGTTGCGTGAGGAGGGCTGGGACAAGATGGACGCGGTGCTGCAGACCTGCCGCGAGCGTGCGCGACCGGTTGTGCTGACGGCGGTGTCGGCGATTCTCGGCGTGCTGCCGATCGCCTTCGGCCTTGGGCTCGAAATCTTCCATCACGAGACGACGATCAATGCGCCGTCGACGCAATGGTGGATTTCGCTGTCGTCGGCGATCGTCTTCGGCCTGTCCTTCGCCACCATTCTGACGCTGGTCGTGACGCCGTCGATGCTGATGGTGTTCACCCGCGCCAAGATCAAGCCCGGCGCGCGACGCGGCTTAATCAGCCGTCTCTTCCGGCGCGGCAAGGGCGAGATCTTGTCCCAAGGGCCTCTGGCAGATGTCGGCGCCGAGCCGGCAGTCAGCTTCCCGAAGGCCGCGGAATAGAGCGTTTCGCAGGCCAAGCAACAAAGGCCGTCCGGGAACAACCGGGCGGCCTTTTGCATTGTTCCCTCGAATGCAACCAGACGGCGAGGGCTCAAAATGACGATCAGCACACTTCTCGTTATCATCCTGATCCTGATCCTGATCGGCGCTGTGCCGGCATGGCCGCATTCGCGCTCCTGGGGCTACGGACCATCGGGCATTGTCGGCGTCATCCTGGTCGTGGTGCTGATCCTGCTTGTGCTGGGCAGGATCTGACCGGCAACGATTTCGCCGCCGGACCTTACCGAGCGCAGCCGTTCTCACCTGCCAGCAAGCTCGATCAGGCGGCCTGGCGACGGGTGGGCGCGACGGCGATGCCGATATCCTGCAAGGCTTTGTTCACCGCCTGATCGAGCGGCGTATGCGGGATTTCGCCGATGATGCCTGCCAGCCGCGTCGAGGCCAGCCGGTGCGGCTCGAAGCGCAGGTATGACATCGAGACGATCTCGCGCCACATTGCCACGAACGGGCTGCCGGCGCGCAGCACCCACCAGGCCATCGCGCTCATCATCAGCGGCCGGCCGAGTGCCTTCTCGGCGGCGGCCTTGATCTCCAGATCGGTGACGGCATGGCCGGGAAAGTTCAGCGCCTCGTAGGAGCCGAGTTTGTCGAGGTTGCGCGCGAGCGCCACGAAGCCGACGGCGAAATCCGGCAAATAGGCCCATTCATGCACGAGGTCGGCCGGGCCGGGCGCGGTGTAGATGCCCTTGTTGATCTTGGCGGCGACGACCAGGTCGAACCACGAGCCGCTGCCGGTGCCGCCGAAGAAGTCGCCGGCCCGCAGAACAATGGTGCGCACCCGTCCGGCCTCGGCCTCACGGCGGAACAGATCCTCCATGGCACAGCGGATGCGGCCCTTCTCTGTCGTCGGGTGGAACGGCGTGTCTTCCGTGATCACCGCCGGCATGGGCGAGCCGTAATTGTAGACCGTGCCGGGGAAGAGATGCTGCGCATCGTTGGCATGGCAGGCGGCCATGACATTTTCGGCCATTGGCACGCATTTGCCCCAGTCGGTGTAGATCGGGTTGAGGCCGTTGAAGATGATGTCGACGCCCTCGGTGGCCTGGATCAGCGATTGACGGTCCAGCGCATCGCCGGCAACCGCCGTGGCGCCCTCAAGCTCGGCCGGCACCATGCCGGTACGGGTGACGGCGCGGACGTCGAAGCCGGCGTCGATGAAGGCCTTGGCAACCACGCGACCGAGCCGGCCATTGGCGCCGAGAATTGCGATCTTGGTCATTCTTCGTCTCCTTATTTGTTTTCAAGTGCGGGGTTTGCCTAGAAGCGACGGGACGAGCCCGCTGCTTCTGGATTTTCGAGGACCACCGTTCAGCGGCTGCCGAAGAGGTCGCGGTTGCTGCCCTGGACGACAGGCTTCTGATTGGTCGCCTCGGATTTGCTGATCGACGAGGTGGTCACATTGTCGGTGGTGGCGACGGTCTGGCTGGCATTGTCCGAGCCGAACTTGTTGCTGCCGGCGAAAGCCGTGTTGGCGGCGATGAAGAGGGCGGCGGTTGCGATTGCGATCTTGGTCATTGGATTACTCCTGATTGGTTGTTGCAGTCGGTATCGGTGTTTGCAGGGTGAATATGATTGCTTCATCGATGAATTAAAATTGACTGCGAATGCAGGTTTGATATTCATTATTGAATGGACGACATTGACTGGAACCTGATCAAGAGCTTTGTCACCGTGGCGGAAACCGGCAGCCTGTCGGCCGCGGCGCGAAAGCTGTCGGCAAGCCAGCCGACGCTTGGCCGTCACATCGGGGAGTTGGAACAGGCGCTCGGCGTCACGCTTTTCCGGCGCGGGCGAAGCGGCTATGCGCTGACCGAAGCGGGAGCCACGCTGTTCGAGCGCGGCAAGACGGTGAGCGAGCAGGCAAGCGCCTTTTCACGGCTCGCGCTGGGTTCGGTCGAGGCGATCGAAGGCACTGTGCGCATCGCGGCCAGTGAGGTGGTAGCGGCCTATGTGCTGCCCGACATGATGGCGCGGCTCGGCGTCGACGAGCCCGGCATCGAGGTCGAGATCGTTGCCTCGAACCAGGTCGAGAACCTGCTGCGCAGGGATGCCGACATTGCCATCCGCATGGTCAAGCCGGCGCAGAACGAACTGGTGGCGCGCAAGGTCTGCGATATCGCACTCTGCGCCTGCGCGGCCATATCCTATCTCGACAAGTGCGGGCGCCCGGTGGGGCCGGCCGACCTCGTCAATCACGCCCTGATCGGCTTCGATCGCAGCGACGAGATGATCCGGGCCTTTTCCCAGTATGGCATCCCGGTCACCCGAAACAGCTTTCGTTTCAGGGCCGACAATCAGATCGTGCTTTGGGAAGCCGTGCGGGCGGGAAACGGCGTTGGTCTTGGCCAGGAGCCGCTGGCAGACCGCGATTCGCTGGTGGAGAAGGTGTTGCCCGGCCTGCCCTTGCCTGCCCTGCCGGTATGGCTGGCCATGCATCGCGACGTGCGCACCAGCGTGCGCATCCGCCGCGTGGCTGATTTTCTCCACGAGGAATTGAAACGTTATTCGGCGGGGGCGGCATCCGGAGCGAATTCGGCGCGGTGAGCCAATCCGGCCATCAGCAAGACGACGATCAGCAGAGCCGACATGGCGATGAAGATCGGGCCGAAGCTGGAATGCTCGGCGACGAAGCCGATCGCCGACGGCGCCACCAGAATGCCGGAATAGCCCATGGTGGTGACGACGCTCATGCCGGTGCCCGAGGACATGCCCTCCTGGTTGCCGCCGGCGGAAAAGATGATCGGCACCATGTTGGCGATGCCGAAGCCGCAAAGCGCAAAGGCTGATATGGCGAGCCAAGGCGAAGGCGACAGGCCGGCGATCAGCATGCCGGCGGCCGCGACGATGGCCGAACCGCGCAGTGTCATCACCGCGCCGAAGCGGTTGCGGACGCCATCGCCGAAAAAGCGCATGATCGCCATGACGCCGGAGAAGGCGGCATAGGCAAGACCGGCGACGGCGAGGTCGGCGCCGAGTTCCTGCCGCAGATACAGCGCCGCCCAATCGAGCACCGCGCCCTCTGAAATCATCGTCAACAGGGCCATCAGGCCGATGAGGTAGACCAATGGGTTTGCCGGCAGAGCGAATTTATGATGCTCGACCGCCTGCGGTTTGTTTTCGGCCACGATGTGGGGCACCGCCGCCGCGATTGCCGCGAAGGCAAGCACGGTCACCACCGCGGCATGGGCGAGGTGGCCATAGGTCTGGATGGCGAAGCCGCCGAGGGCGCCGCCGGCGAAACCGCCGAGGCTCCAGAAGCCGTGCGACGAGGACATGATGGCGCGCCCCAGCCGCCGTTCCACCACCACCGCATTCGCATTCATGGCGACATCCATGCCGCCGATGGAGCCGCCGAATATGAACATGGCGATGGCCGCCAGCGGCACGTCGGGTGCCAGCGCCACGACCAGCAGGCCGAGGCTGCCGCACAGGCCGAACCAGCGCAGCACGGTGCGCGAGCCGTGTTTGGAGATCAGGTGGCCGCACCATGTCATGGCGGTGACCGCGCCGGCGCCGAACAAAAGGATCAGCAGGCCGAGCGTGAATTTCGAGATGTCCAGCCGGGTCAGGAAGACAGGAATCTGCGGCGCCCAGCTGCCGGTCAGGAAACCATTGGCGAGGAAAATGGCCGCCACGGCCCATCGCCCGCGAATGGCAGTCTGCATGGCGTTCGAAGCGTTCATGGCACGAATCCGGTCAGAAAATGGCTTTGCGCGGCAAATTAGATCGATTCAATTTTCAGTCAAGCGCTGTTGTGGGAAAGCATTTGGGCTAAACGGGCTCAGTGGTCCTTGGGGCGCCGTGCTTCGAATTCCGCCTTCTTGGCGTCCGAAGCCTCTATCTGGTTGAGCGCCTGCCATTGCGCATAGGGCATGCCGTAGACGATCTCGCGCGATTGCTCTTTGCCGAGCTCGACGCCTTCGGCATTGGCTGCTTCGCGGTACCAGTTCGACAGGCAGTTGCGGCAGAAGCCGGCGAGGTTCATCAGATCGATGTTCTGCACGTCGCCCCGTTCACGCAAATGCTCGACCAGTCGCCGAAAGGCGGCGGCCTCGAAGTCGCGCTTCTGTTCGTTGCTGAGTTCGGTCATCGAAACCTCCGTCATAGCGGCCCGGTGCGCGAGCCGAACATCTTTACCGCATGTATATCGGGACGGCGGTCGATCGCGTCAACGATCGGTGCGAGCCGCCCGGCCCAGGCGACAATGCCCTTCTGGTCCGCTATCAGATCCTGGCGGATTTCGATCAGCGCGTGGGCATAGCCATTGACGATGGCGTGCCTGAACATGGTGTCGCCGCGCAACGCGCCATCATACGGTTCGTTGTCGCCAACCACGAGTTGTTTGTCCTCGGCCAGCATATCGATCAGCGGTCGCGCCACCCGGTCGTCCTTGTCCCACAGGATACCGACATGCCACGGACGTTGCTTGCCCTGCATGGCAGGGGTGAAGGAATGCACCGAGAAGATGAAAGGCGCTTGCCCTGAAGCCTGCGCGACTGACGCAATCATGGCGCCGACCGCGTCGTGATAAGGGCGGTAGAAGCGATCGAGCCGCCTTTCGCGTTCCTCCTGCGCCAGGGGATAATTTCCGGGAATGATGGTGCCGTCGTAAAGCTGGCGAATGAGTGTTGGATCGTCCTCGCCTCGGTTGGGGTCGATCAGCAGCCGCGAGAAATTGGCGAGCACCGCCGGCGCATTGAGCAGGGCCGCCAGTTCGCGCGTCACCGCTTCGACGCCAATGTCATAGGCGATATGGCGGTCGAATTCGGCCGCCGGCAGCCCCAGGCTGCCATATTCTTCCGGCAGGTCGCGGCGGGCGTGATCCGCCAGAAGCACGATGCCTCGCTTGCGGTCGCCCTCGACGATGTCGAAGGGCGCGAAAACTGTGGATCGGGTCATTGGCGGAAAATGGTCGTTCGCTGGCGTTCGGGGAGGATGCTATCGTCATTCCACGAAGACGACGTGTACGCAATGCCGTTGTTTAGCCAAGGTTTCCCGGGAAATCTGGCACGGGGCGACGGTCGTGCGCCGGGAGCCTTCCTAAATCGATTGGAATTGGTCAAAACGGCGCGTTGACATGCGCCCGGACTTTTCCGAAAAGGGGCGCAGAGAGATGCTGATGTGGTTCTTGAGGGGTTTTAGGATGGGTTCCGACGGCGGGCAGCGCGCGCGCTTTGCCTTAGCCATGCCGCTCCTGACGCTCGCCGTGGGACTGTCAGCGATGGTCACAGCTTCACCGGCGCGCGCCGACTTTCGCGTCTGCAACGCCACGCAGAACCTGGTCGGCGTCGGTATCGGCTATCGGGCCAAGGCCGGCTGGATCACCGAGGGCTGGTGGCACATCGAGGGATCGAGTTGCAAGACGTTGATCGAAGGACCGCTGTCATCAAGGTTTTACTATCTTTATGCAGAAGACGCCGAGCGCGGTGGACGCTGGGACGGCCCGATCAACATGTGCGTGGCTGAAAAAGAGTTCAAGATTGCCGGCGTAAGCGACTGCGTCGCCAGGGGCTTCCAGCGCGCCGGATTCCAGGAATATGACACGGGCGAGCAGGCAAGCTGGATGGTCCAGCTCACCGACGAGCCCGCAACGGGAGGCGCTCCAGCCGCCCCGGGAACGAACAGTCAATGAGACGTAGCCGCAAGGTCAAGATCCTAGCCACAATCGGTCCGGCATCTTCCTCCGAGGAGATGCTGAAAAAGCTGTTCGAAGCCGGCGCCGATGTGTTCCGCATCAATATGAGCCATACCGATCATGAGCTGATGCGCACGCTGGTCGCCCGCATCCGCGCGGTCGAGGAAAGAGTTGGCAGGCCGATCGGCATCCTGGCCGACCTGCAGGGCCCGAAGCTGCGCGTCGGCAAGTTCGCCAATGGCAAGGAAGTCTTGACGCTGGGCCAGACATTCACCCTCGACGACAATCCCGAGCCCGGCACCTCGACAAGGGTCTACCTGCCGCATCCTGAAATCCTGAGCTCGGTCGAGGCTGGCCATCGCCTCCTGATCGACGACGGCAAGCTCGAACTGAAGGCGGTAAAGAGCGACGGCAAGTCGATCGTCTGCACCGTTATTGCCGGCACCACCATTTCCGACAAGAAGGGCGTCAGCCTGCCCGATACCGACCTGCCGGTCGGCGCGCTGACCGAGAAGGACCGCAAGGATCTCGACGCGGTGCTCGCCACGGGCGTCGACTGGGTCGCGCTGTCCTTCGTGCAGCGGCCGGAAGATCTGGCCGAGGCGCGCAAGATCGCCCGTGGCCGGGCGCTGATCATGGCCAAGATCGAAAAACCGCAGGCCGTGGCCCGGCTGGCCGAGATCATCGAACTGTCCGACGCGCTGATGGTCGCCCGCGGCGATCTCGGCGTCGAAATGCCGTTGGAGGCGGTGCCCGGCATCCAGAAGCAGATCACGCGCGCCGCGCGCCGCGCCGGCAAGCCGGTGGTGGTCGCCACGCAGATGCTGGAATCGATGATCACCGCCCCTGTGCCGACCCGCGCCGAAGTGTCCGACGTTTCGATCGCCGTCTTCGAAGGCGCTGACGCGATCATGCTGTCGGCGGAATCGGCAGCGGGCGCTTATCCGGTCGAGGCGGTGGCGATGATGAACCGCATCGCCGCCAAGGTCGAAACCGATCCGACGTATGCCGGCATTATCAACGCGCAACGCTCCGAGCCGGAAGCGACCGGCGCCGATGCCATTTCGCTGGCCGCCCGCGAAATCGCCGAAACGCTGAAACTGTCGGCGATCATCACCTACACGGCATCGGGCACCACCGGCCTGCGCGCCGCGCGCGAGCGTCCCCAGGTGCCGATCATCGCGTTGTCGCCGATCCTCAACACGGCGCGACGGTTGTCGCTTTTATGGGGCACGCATTGCGTCGTCTCGCCCGACGCCACCGATCTCGACGACATGGTCAACCGCGCCTGCCGCATCGCGCTGGAAGAAGACTTCGGCAAGCCGGGCGACCGGGTCATCATCACCGCAGGCGTGCCGCTGCGGACTCCGGGATCGACCAACATGCTGCGCATCGCCTATGTCGGATCGGAAACAGCCGGCCGGTAGTCGGCCCCCAGCGTCGTTGCAGTCCTGAGCGCTCTTACCGCGGCTTCCGCGTGGTTTTTTCGCTGGAGGAACCGTCGCGCGCGAGGAATGGGGTCATGCAGATACTGATCCGGGCCGAGCATCTTTCGCCGGTTGAGTTCGGTCTTATCGAGCAGATCGAAATCCACTTTCGCAATCGTGCAACGCCATCCGGCGTTGCGCGAAGCCCAGCTTCTTTCATGGTGTTCGAGCAACCGCTCTCGGGCGCAATAGCCATGATAGTCGAAAGCGATCAGGCCGTTCGTCACATAGATATGGTTTCCTGAAAAGCCTTCGTCAGGAATGATCCGTTCGCCGTAAAATCCCTCCAAAGGCGGATGCTTGAGGAAGGTGCCGGCGAGAATGGCGCATGCGCCGTGACCGAAGAAGATGCGATCCGGCAGCGCCCATCGCTTTTCCGGATTTCTCTTTATGCCGTGTTTCAGGACGTACATGCCGCTCTGATCCCAATGGCGGGCTGCGGTGGCCGTTTTCGGATGGCACGCATCAGGTCGGCGCGAGCTCCGCTTCAGGTTCTTTGATGTCGGCGCATTTGCCCGTGCCATACGTGTCGCCGGCAATCCGTGCCTCCACCGTCCTGGCGATTGCTTCCAGATCGATATCCTTGCCGCCGACTTTCTCGATGGCGCCGACGACGAGGTCGGAAGCGATCCAGTCCGGCTTATGACCGAGATTATGCACCCAGACGAGCTCGGCACCCGGGATGTCGCGCACCAGGCCGACGGAGTGGATCCGGGCATAGACGACCTTGTCGCGGTCGCCGGAGATGACCACGGTCGGGGCCGTGATCTCTTTGTAGTGCGGTGCGGCGGCGAGCGCATAGCGATAGAGGCCGGCAACGTCGGTGGCGTTGGCGCGAAAGGCCGACGGCCTCAGCACCAGCGGGATCGAGGTTGCGGCGAGATAATTGTCGGGCACCTTGTTGGGTGAGAAGACGCAGGTCGTGGCGTCCGCCATCCACAGCGTCCCGGCAGGATAGGTCAGCGTCTCGGAAAACAGCCGGCCGATCACCGGGATGGTGGTCAGGTCGTAGTACCAGGACGTCGCGCCGCCCGGCCAGGGATGGGTCGCCGGCGCCAGGAAGACCAGCCCGAGCGTCTTGTCCGCATGCTCGCGGCCGAAAGCCGCCGTCACCACGCCGCCGAAGGAATGGCCGACGATGATTGCCTTCTTGATGCCGAGACGGTCCATCAGGGCGGCGATGGTTGCGGCTTGCGCCGATGGGTCCTCATTGTTGCCTGGACCGCGGCCGGACCAGCCAAAACCAGGCCGGTCGAAGAACAGCATTTCGGCGCGGCCTTCAAGCAGCGGCCTGAGTGGCAGCATCTGGTCTTTCAAATTGGCGCTGGCGCCATGGATGAAGACGATCGGCGGCAGATCCGCACTGGCTGGGGCGGGGAGGTGGACGTAGTGGATGCGGGCACCGTCGATGTCGGCGAACGCCCCGACCGAAGGACCGCGGCGCTCGATCAGCCACGAGCCGGCGCGGGTGACGCCGACCAGGGCAAGGACAAGCGCCATCAGGAAGGCGAGCGCGGCATAGATCAGGTTCATGCAGGGATATACGGGGATGGAGGGGGATAAGTTGTGGGGTAGGCAGTAGGGCTGGCTCCAGCGCCAGCGCCTAATGGCTATTTCCTGATCTATCAAATGCCTTCGCCGGCAAGCTCTTCCGACAGGGTCGCGACCTGGTTCTGGGCGCTGCGCATCATCGGGTAGATGGCCAGCACCTTCTGCCAGGCCTCGAGCGCCGATTGCTTGTGGCCGGTCTCGGCCATGATCTGGGCCAGGCCCGACAGCGCGCCAAAATGGCGTGGCTCGAGCTGCAGCGTGCGGTCGATGTCGGCCATCGACTTGCCGTAGTTCTTCATCATGAAATGCACGGTGGCGCGACGGTTCCAGCCTTCGGCGTAGCTAGGCTGCAAGGTCACCACCTGGTCCAGGAAATCGAGCGCGACGTCGAATTTCTGATCATTCATCGCTTTTTGCGACCACTGCATCATCAGGTCGATCGAGGCGCTGCCGGACTGGAACCATTCGTTCCAGATGCTGCCGGCAATGCGCTCGGCGGCCTTTTCGTTGCGCTCGCGCTTCAGGTCGGAGAACAATTTGTCGAGCCGGGCCTGTTTCGTCATGGGCGTAACCGGAGTGTCCGGAGCCGCTGGCTGGGCATCGGCGGGCGCCGGCTGACCATCCGCGGCCGCCACCGCGATCGGCCGATCACCGGCTTGGGCCGGCAGGGAGACGACGCCGGAAACCAGCAAAGTCGTCAAGGATACAAAAAGAATCCGCATCGCCCGAGTTTAATCCCGGGCGGCGGAACATCAAAGTGATTTTAGCGTGGGAAGGTCGGCTGGCCGACAAGCATCAGTGGGCGGAGACGAAAAAGCCTCCGGCCGAAAACTCAACCCTGGCGCGCCTTGTAGCGCGGGGCGGTCTTGTTGATGATGTAAACGCGGCCCTTGCGGCGAACCAGCTGGTTGTCGCGGTGACGCGCCTTCAACGCCTTGAGCGAATTCTTGATCTTCATGGTCTTGCCTGTCGGTCTGGACCCGGTTCGGGGTCGAATTTTTAAGGCGCGCCAGAAGACGCGCCTTTTGAACGGTGGGTGGCTCATAAACGAGGAGACTTGCCCATGTCAACCGTAAGTCAACCGCAAGCGCGCTCCGCGTCCCGATATCATCAAATATCCGCCATGTCGGCCCCGTGGCATTGCGCGGCCATGAGCCGGCTGGGATGATGTCGTTTATCTCAAGCGATTTGGGGACAAAGATGCGCCGAATACTCCTCTCCTCTCTCGTCGTCCTGGCGGCGAGCTCGGCTGCCCGAGGGCAGGAATGCGACCGCTCCGACGACAGTCAGCAGATGATGAATATCTGTGCCGGCGAGGATTATCAGGCGGCCGACGCCAGGCTCAATGCGGCCTATCAGGCGCTGATCGGCTCCGATGATGCCGATGGCAAGAGATTGCTTCAGGTGGCACAACGCGCCTGGATCAGCTTCCGGGATGCCGAATGCGCGCATAACACCGCCGCCAGCCAGGGCGGGTCCATCCATGCGATGGAGGTCTCGCAATGCCTGACCAGGCTGACCAATGATCGCATCAAGCAGCTCGCCGCCTCCGCCAATTGCGAGGAAGGCGATGCAAGTTGCGCCAGCCCCGACGCGGACAGCGACGAGGTGCAATAGGCGTGTCTGGTATCAGCCGCGGCGGCTGATGCGGGTGAAATGACCCATCTTGCGACCGGGCCGGGCCTCGGCCTTGCCGTAGAGGTGCAGCATCAGGTCGGGCTCGGCGAGCAAGGCGGGAACGCGCAGCACGTCGTCGCCGATCAGGTTCTCCATCACGCAATCGGAATGACGGTTCGAGCTTCCCAATGGCAGGCCGGCAATGGCGCGGATATGCTGCTCGAACTGCGAAACGATGCAGGCGGCTTCGGTCCAATGGCCGGAATTGTGGACGCGGGGCGCGATCTCGTTGGCCAGCAGGGAGCCGTCGGCCAGTACGAAGAACTCGACTCCGATGACGCCGACATAGTCGAGCGCCGACAGGATTTTCGTCGCCGCGTCTTTCGCGTCCCGCGCGGTTGCCGGCGCAACGCCGGCCGGCAAGGTCGATGTGCGCAGAATACCGTCGCGGTGCACATTCCAGGCTGGATCGTAGGCGGCGACAGTGCCGTCCAGCCCTCGCGCGGCGATGACGGAAATCTCGCGCTCGAACTGCACGAAGCTTTCCAGGATCAGCGGCACATTGCCCATCCCCTCGCAGGTGCCGGCGAAACCGCCGGCTTCCATGTTGCGGAAGACGCGCTGGCCCTTGCCGTCGTAACCCATTCGCCGCGTCTTCAGGATGCCGCTGCCGCCGAAGGCCTTCAGCGCCGCCGCCAGCTCGTCGTCGGTGTCGACTTGATGGAACGCGGCGGTGGCGATGCCGATGCCGTTGAGGAATGTCTTTTCGCTCACCCGGTCCTGTGCAACGTCGAGCGCGCGCGGCGGCGGATAGACCGGCACTTTGGCGGCAAGCGCGGTTGCGGCGGCGACCGGCACGTTCTCGAACTCGTAGGTGACGACGGCGCTTGCCGCCGCCAGTTCGGCAAGTGCTGCCGGATCGTGATAGGCAGCCGTAATCTGCCGGTTTGCGACCTGTGCCGCCGGGCAATCCGGTTGAGGCTCCAGCACGATGGTGCGGTAGCCGAGCCGGGCGGCGGCCATTGCCAGCATGCGGCCAAGCTGGCCGCCGCCAATGATGCCGATGGTCGATCCGGCGGGCAGGCTCACGGCGTATCCGTCGGTTCGGCCGCGACCTTGGCGGTCTGCGAGGCGCGCCAGGCATCGAGGCGCTGGGCAAGCTTGTCGTCGTTGAGCGCCAGCACGGCGGCGGCCAGCAGGGCCGCGTTGGCCGCACCAGCCTTGCCGATGGCCAGCGTTCCCACAGGAATGCCGGCCGGCATCTGGACGATCGACAGCAGCGAATCCTGGCCCGACAGCGCCTTCGATTCCACCGGCACGCCGAACACCGGCAGTGGTGTCATCGCCGCCGTCATGCCGGGCAGATGCGCGGCACCGCCGGCGCCGGCGATGATGACCTTGTAGCCGGCGGCCTTGGCGCCTTTGGCGAATTCGTAGAGCCGGTCGGGCGTGCGGTGCGCCGAGATGATCAGCCGTTTGTGGGGCACACCAAGCGCCTCCAGCGTCTCCGCTGCCTGGCGCATCGTCGCCCAATCGGATTGGCTGCCCATGATGATGGCGACGTCGGCGCGTTGATCGTCCAAGCTTCTGCTCCCCGGCGACAAAGGCGCGCCTTAGCGGAATTCGCGCGGGGCCGCAAGGATTTCAGGCCATCGGCGAGATGCCGACGGCCATATTCCGGCTCATGCCGCCGCCTTGCGGAAGCGAGCGACGAAGTCGTCGAGCTCGGGGCGCTCCATGTCGGAGATCGCCCAATAGGAGAAGGCGCCGTCGCTCCAGTGCACCATCGAAAAGCCGCCGGAGGAAAGATCGTCCGGCTGGGTGGTCTTGCCGCCCTGCTGCGGTTCGGCGACCAACGTGATCAGGTGCTCGCGGTGGCGGTAGACCAGTGCCGGTACCGGCCGGCCTGATATCACCTCGACCCGGCCGCCGATGAGGGCAAAGCCCTCCTGGGCAAGGTCCGGCGCCGGCGGCGAGACGCCGATGCGGGCGTCGAGCCACGGTTTGACCGTATGGCGGTCGGAGGAGACGATGTCGATCGGGCTCGCGGCGAGCAGGCTGCGGCGATGGCCGCTGGCGACGGCCGCGGCCAAGCCGTCTTCGGCGCCGTTGAACATTACCCATTGCGTCGCGCCGCTGGCCAGCACCGCGCTGATCATGATCGATGCCGCCATGGCGCGCCAGTCGAACCCGAAGCGGCTTGCCCTCGGCGATCTCCGCGCCAGCGAAGGACGCGTCCCGGCTTCACGCCGCTGGCCGACGCCAGCGCCGGCAATCAAGCCCGGCAGCGCCGACGGCGTGCCGCGCTGCGGCTCTGCTGCCTCGGCTGTCGCCGGCTGCTCGGTGCTGGCCATGCCGATCGCCGCGATGCGGGCCCGAAAGGCGTCGCTCACGTCGGGGCGCGGCAGGCGGCTGACCGCGCCTCGCAAGGCAAGGATGCGGGCATGTTCGGCGGCAAGCCGGGGATCGGCGGCGATGCGACGCTCCACCGCAAGGGCCGCCGCCGCATCAAGCTCGCCATCAACAAGGGCGTGGATCATCAGTCTGACACCTTCGGGATCATTGGGCAGTCCATCGTCATGGCCGGTCATGGCGCTCTCCCCAGTTCGGACGCCAGCAGGCCGCGGGCGCGGGCCAGCCTGGACATCACCGTACCCATCGGCACGTCGAGCATGGCCGCTATCTCGCGATAGCTGAGGCCGTTAATGTCGCGCAGCACCAGCGTTTCGCGAAACGGCTGCGGCAGGGCAGCGATCGCCGCCTCCAGTGCCGCCGTGTCGGCCTTGGCAATCAGGCTCGCCTCCGGGCCGTCCTCGTCCGGCAGGCTGGTGCCATGGGCCGCCGCCATGTCGTCGAGATCGCCGAGGTCGCCGACGGCCATCATGCCGCGCGGCCGGTTGCGCGCCATCCAGGTGTAGGAGGTGTTGCGCACGATGGTCAGCAGCCAGGCACGGGCATTGCCGCCGGCGTAGCCTGATATGCCGGCATGCGCCTTGATGCAGGCGTCCTGAACGACATCCTCGGCGTCGGCGGCATTGCCGGTCAGCCAGCGGGCAAGCGCCAGCGCATCGCCGAGATGCGGCAGCACTACGTCGTTGAAACGCTCTGCCAGGGCCCTGTCGCTCAAAGCAGCACCATGATCCCCTCCGGAGCGGACAGGCCGTGCCGCCTCAAGATGCGAAAGCGATTTTGCCTGGCTTGCAGGAGCAAAGCCTCCGGAAACGGGCAAAGTCGTCCGCCTTGCTGAAAGTGAATTCATCTGCGTCACCAGTGTCAAGCGCTATGAAAAGAAGGGGCGCCATGAAAAGGAGGGGCGCCATGGAGAAGGGACTGATGACGATCATGCTCGGCAGCGCATGACGGCGGCTGACGCCGCAGCCGTGTTCGCTGTGCTCGCGCTGATGGGGCATGCCAGTCTCCTCACGCCAGCCGTGGCGTATGTCGAGGAGACTTGTTGAAGAGACGATTTATTCCCGCGTGGGCAAATCCGGCTGTTCACAGTCGCGTGATCAGCCGATGCCGTCGGCGTGCTCGGTTAGCGATCAATCCGGCCAGCGCAAGACGCCCGACGAATCCTTGCGGGCGACCTTCATCGCGTCGGCCGGGCGCTCCTTCGCCGTCAGCACGGCGCGCAGACGTTCGGCGACAATCTCCGCCTCGCCGGGGTGAAGGTTGCAGGGGTCGAGGAAGAAATGGCCGCGCTCGACCTCGTGGTTGCGCACGATGATCGGCGGCGAGCCGGCGGCAAGGGCCGAGGCAAGACCGGCGGCGGTGAAGCGGCTCTCCGGCGTGACGAATATCTGCAGCCGGTCGAGCGGATTGGCGGTGGGGTCGGGAATGATGATGGCGGCGATGCCGGGCAGTCCCTGCAGCGCGTCCTTCCACAGGTTCAGTGCTGCTTCCTCGCGCCGGCGGATGCCGGCATGGTCGCGCTTCTCCCAGGCTTCGAGTGCCGCCATGGTGCCGGCGATGCTTTCCTTGCCGACCTTCATGGCGCGCGCAACGCCGCGGTTCTGCAGATAGGCGGCCCGCACCAGATCCTTGCGGCCGGTGACGATGCCGCTGGTCGGCCCGCTCAGGAATTTATGGCCGCTGTAGATGACGACATCGGCGCCGCGCGCCAGAAAACCGCGCAGATCATACTCGGACGCGGCGTCGACGATCACCGGCACGCCCTTGGCGTGGCAGATATCGCAGAATTCCTCCAGCGACAGCATGCCGTATTGCACCGTGTGGTGGGCCACGACGTAGAGGGCCGCCGCCGTGCGCTCGTTGATCGCCTCGCTTACATGATAGTCCTGGGTCACGCTGACCGTGCCGGCGGGCACCACCCTGGCGCCGGCGACGCGGACCGACTGGTCGATCGGGGCGCCGTAATTGACGATGTGGCCGAGCTGGATGACGACCTCCGACTTGAGGTCGCCAGTGTCGTCGGGCAGGCGCTCGATGGCGAGCAGGCTGGTTCCGGTCATCGCACCGGCGATCGCCATGGTGATGCCGCTGGCGCAGCAGGCGGTGATGAAGCCGGCCTCGCCGCCGGTGAGGCGTGCGACGACCGTGCTCGCGGCGCGCTGCAGATCGTCCATTTCCACCCATTGCGAGGCCATTTCAGCCATGGCGGAGATCGCTTCCGGGACGATGATCGAGGCGCCGAGCGCGGTCATGGTGCCCGAGACGTTGATGATCGGCCGCAATCCCAGCCGTTCGCGGATGGTGGTGTTGGAGCCGGTGTCGGAAGAGGTTTTCATGTGAGCTAATCCCGTGGGTGGCAGGTCAGGCGGCGATCTCGACGACCGCTTCGATTTCGACGGTGATGTTTCCAGGCAGCGAGCCGACGCCGATCGCCGAGCGGGCATGGCCGCCGATCTTGTCGAAGACATCGGCGAACAGGTCCGAGCAGCCATTGACCACTTTCGGGTGGTCGCTGAAGGTCGGCGTCGCGTTGACGAAGCCGAGCAGCTTGACGACGCGTACGATACGGCCGAGATCGCCGGCGGCGGCATGCATGACGGCAAGCAGGTTGAGCCCGGTCAGCCGGGCATGCTGATAGGCCTGCTCGACCGTCACGTCCTCGCCCACCTTGCCGGTGCAGAGCGTGCCGTCGGCGCGCAGGGGCCCCTGGCCGGAGAGGAAGATCAGCCGCCCGCTCTCGGCATGGGTGACGAAGTTGGCGATCGGCGTCGGCGGCTCGGGCAACGTCAGGCCGAGTTCGGCGAGCCTGATATAAGGCGTCATGGATGAAGGCTCCTTGGGCGGCTTTGGCCGCCTGAGTTTAGAAATGCGAGGCTCGGAAGCGCGCCAGGAAAGTACGGAGGCGTTCGTTGCTGGTCTCCGCCGCGAGGATCTCCTTCGGCGGCCCGACGGCGCTGACGCCGCCATCGGCCATGAAGACGATGCGGCTAGAAGCGTCGCGGGCAAAGGCCATTTCGTGGGTTACCATCAGCATGGTCATGCCATCCTCGGCGAGGCTGCGCACCACGGCCAGCACCTCGCCGACGAGTTCGGGATCGAGCGCGGAGGTGATCTCGTCGAGCAGCAGGATCTTCGGTTCCATGGCCACGGCGCGGGCTATGCCGACGCGCTGCTGCTGGCCGCCGGAGAGTTCGGCCGGCAGGCTGTCGGCCTTGTGGCCAAGGCCGACGCGCCCGAGCCAGTGTTCGGCGATCGATCGTGCCTCGGCGTCCTTTTTTCCGCGCACCTTGGTCAGACCCAGCATGATGTTGCCGGCCGCCGTCAGGTGAGGGAACAGGTTGAAGCTCTGGAACACCATGCCGGTCTCGGCGCGCATGGCGGCAAGATCGCGCTCGCTGCGGCGCTGACGCGTTCCGGCCTCGCGAAAACCGACCTCCTTGCCGTCGATGCGGATCGAGCCGCTGTCGTAGCTCTCCAGGAAGTTGACGCAGCGCAGCAGCGTGGTCTTGCCGCTGCCGGAAGGGCCGATGACGGTCACCACCTCGCCGCGCTTCACCTGAAGGCTGACGGAGCGCAGCACCTCGACGGCGCCGAAGGCCTTGGAGACATCGCGCACGTCGAGCAGTGCCGGACTGGCGTTTGGGGCTTCGGACATCGTTGCTATTCCCGGATGAAGGAGAAACGCCGCTCGAGCCGCCGGCTGGCGAGCGAGAGTGCGTAGTTGACCGCGAAATAGAGGAGCGCGCCCAGTATATAGAGCGGCATCGCTTCATAGGTGCGGCCGATGACCTGATTGATGGCCTGCATCAAATCGGTGATGCCGAGCAGCGACACCAGCGCGCTGCCCTTGACCGCGTCGGTGACGCCATTGATCCAGGGCGGCAGGAAGCGCCTGAAGGCCTGCGGAAAGATGACGTAGGTGAGCCTCTGGCGAAAGGTCAACCCGATCGCCATCGCGGCTTCGGACTGTCCCTTCGGGATCGAGCCGACCGCGCCCCTGAGGTATTCGATGACCTGCGCCGTCTTGAACAGGGTGAGCGCGGACACCGCGGCCCAGAACGATGGCAGATGCAGCCCGATCGCCGGCAGGCCGTAATAGACGAAGAACATCAGCACCAGGATCGGAATGCCGCGAATGGTGTCCGAGAAGATGCGCACCGCCCAGCGCAAAGGGGCGGGACCATAGATCAGGCCGACGCCCAGCAGGACGCCGGCGATAAGCGACAGCACCACCACCAGCAGCGAGACCCACAAGGTCACGGCGAAGCCCTGGGCAAGGAAGGGCAGTGCGTAGAGGATCTGGCTCAGCATGTCAGCGCGCCGCCCTGAACCGGCGCTCGACGAGCCGCAGCCCGAAAAGCAGCGCATAGCCGGTTACCAGATACATCGCCGTCGTGACCAGGTAGACCTCGACGATGCGGAATGTGTTGAAGTTGATCCATTGGGCGCCGAAGGTGAGTTCGGGCACCGAGATGACCGAGGCGATCGAGGTGTCCTTGAACAGCGAGATGAAGGTGTTGGAGAGCGCCGGCAGCGTGATGCGCAGCATGGTCGGCAGGCGCACGTGCAACAGCCTCTGCCACGGGGTCAGGCCGATCGCCTTGCCGGCGTCGAGCTGGCCGCGCGGGACAGCCTCGAGCCCGGAGCGAAACACCTCGACCAGATAGGCGCCGCTATAGACCGACAGGGTCAATACAAACGAGGTTGGTGCGCTGTAGGCCAGGTCGACCACGGTCGGCAGGCCGTAGAAGACGAGATAAACCAGCAGGATCAGCGGCACATTGCGGATGAATTCGACATAGGCGGCGATCACCGCCCGCACCACGCGTCCGGCCGAGACGTACCAGACAGCGAGCACCAGCCCGATGACAACGCCGATGGCGATCGAGATCACGGCAAGCTCGAGGCTGAGCAGCAGGCCGCCCCAGAGCTTGTCGAAATGCCGCCAGATCAGGTTGAAATTGAGGGCATAGCCCATGCATCCGCCTCGGTGTGAAGGACGTCGAGTCGATAACGGAAGGGCGACAACGCCACCCTTCCGCAATCCGGGATCAGATGACCGGGAAGCCGGGGTGACGCGCCGGCGGCTCCTGGCCGAAATAGTCCTTGAAGGCGGCGTCGTAGAGCGCCGATTCATGGCCGAACATGGCGATGGTGAAAGTCTGGTTGACGAAGGTCAGCCAGTCCAAATCGCCTTGCCGCAGTGCGGCGCCGTAAAGCATCGAATACCAGCTCTTGCCGGCATCGAAATACTTGTCGGGATTGCGCGAGGCGAGCCAGCGCACGGTGGACAGGTCGACCGCGGCGGCGTCGGCGCGCTTGGACTCCAACGCCTGCAGCACGTTCGCCTGGGTGTCGATCTGCAACACCTGGGCCTGCGGCAGAGCGTAGTGGACGGAACTTTCGGCGTCGACATTCTGCAGGATGGAAATGCGTGTCGCCGAACCACCGGCCAGCAGCTTGTCGAAGGTCTTGTTCTCGGCGGTCGGCAGGGTCAGCAAGGCAACGCCTTCGACATAGTAGGGCCGGGAGAAATTGATCAGTTGCGAGCGCTGCGCCGTCATGGTCATGAACTGAATGGTGATGTCGACCTTGTTGGTGGTCACGTTGGGAATGCGCTGGGCCGGATCCTGCATGACGAACTCGACCTTGGTCGGGTCGTCGAAAAGGCCCTTGGCGAGAATGCGGCCCATGGTGATATCCATGCCGACCAGTTCGCCGGCATCGTTCTCGAAATGCCAGGGCGCGTTGGTGCTGCCGGTCCCGACAATCAGCTTGCCTCTGTCGAGCACGGTGCGCAGCAGGCTGTCGGATGCGGCCTGTGCGGCGGCCTTCTGCGCATCGACGGCTGCCAGCACGCCGGCCGTGGCAAGTCCCGCCATTCCCAATTTCAGAAAATCACGTCTTCCGGATGTGTCGTTCACGGCGACCTCCTTTCGTGTTGTGTTCCCCTATGCACAGCCCATACACGCGGCAGTGATTATCAAAGATTGTCTCTTACAAGAGACGCATGTATCCTGTACAAGACAGATACTAGCACCGGGAATCGACAATGCAAGATGGTAGTGTTTTGGCTGCTTCGGCCGACGAGAAGGCGCCGGGGTCCCGTGAAAAGGGCCTCAACCGGGTCCTGGAGATCCTGGAGTTCCTTCACATGACGCAGCGTGCGATCGGGATTGGCGATCTCGCCAAGGGCGTCAATGCGCCGCGTTCGACCACCTACACGCTGGTGCGGTCGCTGGTCGACGCCGGCCTTCTGGAAATGGCCGGCGACGGCAATCGCGTCTATTTCGGCAAGAAGCTCTACCTCTACGGGATGGACTATGTGCGCGGCAACGACCTGTTGCGGCGCGGGCGACAGGAGGTCGACCATCTGTCGCGCGAGACGGGCGAGACCTCGGAATTGTGCATGCTGCAGAGCGGCCGCTACACGATCGTCCATTCCAGCCCTGGTAGCAGGCCGTTCCGCATCAGTTCGGCCACCGGCCTGCAGATACCGCTGCCCTGGACCGCGTCTGGACGGCTATTGCTTGCGGGGCTGGATAGAGCCGCGATCGAAGCCATGGTGTCTGATGACGATCTCGTGCTGCCTGACGGGCGCAAGCTGCGGCTCGACGATTTCATCGCGGACATCGCAAAGGCAGGGGTGACCGGCTACTGCGTCACCTCGGGCCTGGTCGACGCTTACACGAAATGCCTTGCCGTGCCGGTCTTTTCAGCGCCAGGCAAGGTCGAGGCGACGATGTGCCTGGTGGTTCCGATCGATACGTCGGAGGAGCGGACCGCCGATCTCATCGGCCTGCTGCGCGGCCGCGCCGCCGGGCTCTCGATCGGCGCATAGGCGGAAAGTGCCGGCGGCGCGATTCCGTCTCAGGCGATGATGTCTGGAATGATCCTGTCTTCCAGCTTCATCAGTCGGTCCTTGAGGAACAGCTTCTTCTTTTTCATGCGCTGGATCTGCAGCGGGTCGCAATTCATGGCGATCATCGCGTTGATCGCGGCATCGAAATCGGCGTGTTCCTGCTTCAGCCGGGAAAATTCGAGGCGAGTATCGGCCTGTTCCTGATCGGACATTCTCTACCGTCTGCACGTCTGCGGCGCCCAAAACTGGGCCTGGTTGGGCGGGGGCGGCAATTTCTGCCACCGGCGCGCAGCCCATATCACATTTCACGTTGTCGTGGAATGCTACCACGCAGCATTCGACATCGCTGCTCGATGGTGGCACACTGTCATTGTGCCGTCACAGATACGACCTGCGGTGGACGTGCCTTGGCGGCTGCAATCGAGGAAACCATGAAAGGGAGAACCAATCATGTCTCTTGCATCCCATCTTGATGAGTTGCAGCGGAAACACGGCGACATCGAACGCGAAATCGATGACGCGATGAATCACCCGTCGGTTGATGACCTCGAAATCGGGAATCTCAAGCGACGCAAGCTGGCACTCAAGGATGCGATTGAGAAACTGAGGGCGCAACCAACCACGCATTGATCCTCACCTGACATAGCCGCTCACCACTGGCGGTCTTCCTTGCCGGCGGCGCCAGCCGCCGGTGCAGTGATTGCGATTTTCAGCGCTGCACCATAAGCGGAAACTAATATCCTTCGGACCCATCTTGCCCGCTTGGCCGCTGCCAGCTCGTGTGCTGTTTCAGGTCCCGGCCGGGACCAATTGCTGCCAGTGGCGACCTGTCGCCATTGACAAGCCATCTTTGCTCCTCCACCTCATGCCGGACTTCAACGCATCGGCCCCGGCTTGTGCGTCCAGGTGGACGCACGCGCTTCAGAGAGACGCATAGCGCTCCAGAGACAAAAGGCTGCCGGCATGACCGGATATTTTTCTTCTCCCTTCCCCCGCCGCACCTCGGTCGGCGTCGATGTCGGCGGCGTGGTCGTCGGCGGCGGCGCGCCGGTGGTCGTTCAGTCGATGACCAACACCGACACGGCCGATATCGACCAGACAGTCGCGCAGGTCGCGGCGCTGCACCGCGCCGGCTCCGAGATCGTGCGCATCACCGTCGACCGCGATGAAAGTGCCGCCGCCGTGCCGCGCATTCATGAGCGGCTGCAGCGGCTTGGCATCAACGTGCCGCTGGTCGGCGATTTCCACTATATCGGACATAAGCTCCTGGCCGATCATCCGGCTTGCGCCGAGGCGCTGGCCAAGTACCGCATCAATCCCGGCAATGTCGGCTTCAAGGATAAGAAGGACCGGCAGTTCGCGGCGATCGTCGAGATGGCGATCAAACATGACAAGCCGGTGCGCATCGGCGTTAACTGGGGCTCGCTTGACCAGGAGCTTCTGACGCGGCTGATGGACGACAACCAGGACAAGGGTTTCCCGCTGACGGCGCAGGAAGTGACGCGCGAGGCAATCGTGCAGTCGGCGATCCTGTCGGCCGAGATGGCCGAGGAAATTGGTCTTGGCCGCGAAAAAATCATCCTGTCGGCCAAGGTCAGCGGCGTGCAGGACCTGATCGCCGTCTACACCGAGCTTGCGACCCGTTCCAACCATGCGCTGCATCTCGGCCTCACCGAGGCCGGCATGGGCTCCAAAGGCATCGTCGCGTCTTCCGCGGCCATGGGCATCCTCTTGCAGCAAGGCATTGGCGATACCATCCGCATCTCGCTGACGCCGGAGCCCAATGGCGATCGCACCCGCGAGGTGCAGGTGTCGCAGGAACTGCTGCAGACCATGGGTTTCCGGCAGTTCGTGCCGATCGTCGCGGCCTGCCCGGGCTGCGGCCGCACCACCTCCACCGTGTTCCAGGAACTGGCGCAGAACATCCAGGCGGACCTGCGCAAGAACATGCCGGTGTGGCGGGAGAAATACCCGGGCGTCGAGAACCTCAAGGTCGCCGTGATGGGGTGCATCGTCAACGGTCCCGGTGAATCCAAGCATGCCGATATCGGCATTTCGCTGCCCGGCACCGGCGAGACGCCGACCGCGCCGGTCTTCGTCGACGGCAAGAAGGCGGCGACGCTGCGCGGGCCGTCGATCGCGGCGGATTTCGAGAAAATGGTCGCCGACTATATTGACCAGCGCTTCGGTCGGGGCGGCAAAGCCGCGGCAGAGTAAACCAGATGCGGCGTTTCCCGTGGGCGGCGCTGATATTCCTGTGTGGTATGGCCTGGTCGACGCTTGCCCAGGCCGATCCACCGCAATCGGCCAAGCAGCGGCTGATCGACAAGGTCTGTAACCTGATCCAGGCGCATGCCGACCAGAACGGCCTGCCCCGGGATTTCTTCGCCCGCCTGATCTGGAAGGAAAGCCGGTTCGATCCCAACGCCGTGAGCCCTGTCGGCGCCGAAGGCATTGCCCAGTTCATGCCGGGCACCGCCAAGATGCGGGGGCTGGAAAATTCCTTCGACATCAACCAGGCAATTCCGGCGTCGGCCAGATATCTCGCCGAAATGAAGGCCGGCTATGGCAATCTCGGTCTGGCGGCCGCTGCCTACAATGCCGGCGAGAGCCGGGTGTCGCGCTGGCTGAATTCCGGTGGCTTCCTGCCGATGGAGACGGAAAGCTATGTCTTCGACGTGATGGGCGAGCCGGTCGACAAGTTCACCGACCGGGCCTATGCCGGCAAAGTCGAGCCACTCGACGCCAAGCTGGATTTCGCGGTCGCCTGCCGCAAGCTGCCGGTGATCATGTCCAGAACCGTGGCGATGGCCTCAATCAACATCAAGCCATGGGGCATTCAGGTGGCGGGCAATTTCCGCCGCAGCGCCGCGATCAGCCAATGGCTCAGGGTACGGGGCCGTTTTCCGGCCCTGCTTGCCGGGCATGATCCGGTGGTCAGCCGAGTGCGTACGCCGATCGGCCGGCGCGGCATCTACGCGGTCCGGATCGGCGTCGACGACCGCGCCGCCGCCAATGTCATCTGCCAGAAACTGCAAAGCATCGGTGGCGCCTGCGTGGTGGTGCGCAACCGGTAGCCGAGGAGGGTTGGGCTGCACGGGGCACACGCCGTTGGAATGTGCCCATCGTATCCAGCAACGATTTCAGCTATAGCGGCGCCGGACCGGTGGGCTGGTCCGCCTTCGGCAGCTACAGGGACAGCGATGTTCGACGCGTACATTATCTGCGGCACGCCCAGAACCGGCAGCACCTTGCTGTGCAAACTGCTGGCGGCCACCAGAACGACCGGCGATCCACACTCATTCTATCGGCGGCAGGATGTGTCGGAGTGGGCCGAAGAATGGAACCTGCCGCCTCGCGACACGATGGGCGAGCTTGAATTCCAGCTTGCCTATCTCAATGCGGCGATCGATGCCGGCAAGGGTGGTACGGAAATCTTCGGTCTTCGCCTGATGCGAGAAAACCTGGACGAGCTTTCAGCGATCCTCGACCGGATTTTTCCAGGGCTTGTGTCGGACAAAGCGCGTTTCGAAAGGGCTTTCGGTCGCGTTCTCTACGTGCATCTGTCGCGTGAGAACAAGCTTGCGCAGGCTGTCTCCCTGGTCAAGGCGGAGCAGACCGGCCTTTGGCACGTCGCTCCCGATGGAACGGAGATCGAAAGGGTCGGATCGCCAGGAGAACCTCGGTACGATTTCCAGCGTATCAGGGACGAAGTCGCCGAGCTTGAGGCCTATGACGCAGCGTGGAACACATGGTTCGCCGAGCAAGACATAACGCCACTGCGGATTGGCTACGAGCGGCTTTCAAGCAGCCCGGCGGCGACACTGATTTCCATCTGTCAGGCCTTGGGCGTACAGTCGCCGAACGCCGGGGATGTGAAACCGGGTGTCGCGAAGCTCGCCGACGCGACAAGCCTCGACTGGATGCGCCGCTACCATCTGGACGCAACCGTCTGACGCCGGACGGAGTTCAGGCCGTCTTGGCCACCACCGTTTCGCTGAGCCAGGTGCCGATCTTGGCGCCGAGGCGATCGGGAGAAACGGGCTTCGGCAGATAGTCGTCCATGCCGGCCTCGATGCACTTGTCGCGGTCGCCCTTCAGCGCATGCGCGGTGACGCCGATGATCGGGATGTGGCCGCCCGACGACGCCTCGATCGCCCGAATCGCGCGTGTCGCCTCGTAGCCGTTCATTTCCGGCATCGAGACGTCCATCAGAACCAACCTCGGATGCAGCGACCGGTACATCTCGACCGCGGTGCGGCCATTGCCTGCGATGCGGTAGCTCAAGCCCAGCCCATTGAGGATTTGGCCGAACACCATCTGGTTCACGTCATTGTCCTCGGCGATGAGGATGTCGATCGGGCTGTTCGGCGCGGCATTCGATTCCGGCACTGCCGCGATCGGCATGGCGGGGCCGCGGATAACCGTGAAGGCCGGCGGAGCCGGCTGAGGCATCGGTTGGATCGGTTCGCGAATGAAGTGCGCCTTGCCGACCTGCGAGCGCGCCTTCTGGATGACCGAGATGACGGTGCCGAGCAGGACCGCCGAGCGCGCCGGCTTGGTCAGATGCGCCGATATACCGAAGTCGATGATCATCTTGCCGAAATCGACCTGGTCGACCGAGGTCAGGATCACGACTGGGATGGTAGACAGCCGGCTGTCGGCGGCGATGGCCCGGGCGACATCGGCGCCGTTCATGCCGGGCATCTGATAATCGAGGATGATGCAGTCGACGCTGGCGCCGAGCTGGCAGGCGCGATCAAGGAAGGCGAGGCCAACCGCGCCGCTTTCGGCGGCGGCGCAGTCGAAGCTCCAGCTTCTGAGCTGTTCGAGCAGGATCTCGCGGTTGACCGGATTGTCGTCGATGACCAGCACACGCGCGCCGGTTACGTCGACCGGCACGATGGCGTCCCGCGCCTCGGCGCGGTGGACCGGCAGCGGCACGGCGAACCAGAAGACGGAGCCGCGGCCGATCTCGCTCTCGACGCCGATCTTGCCGGCCATCAGATCGACGAGGCGGGCGGCGATGGCCAGCCCAAGGCCGGTGCCTTCGTGACGACGGGTCGACGAGCCATCGACCTGGGCGAACTTCTCGAACACGTTCTGCAATTTCTCGGCCGGGATGCCGATGCCGGTGTCCTCGACGCGCAGCTTGAGCTGGACGACGTCGTTGACGGTTTCGCCGCCGACATCGATCAGCACATGGCCCTTCTCGGTGAATTTCACCGCATTGCCGACCAGGTTGGTGACGATCTGCCGGAAGCGGCCGGCGTCGCCGACGACATAGGCCGGCAGCCTGGGGTCGACGCGCACGATAAGTTCCAGGTTCTTCTCGGCGACGCGCGCCGAGACAAGTGTCGCCACGTCCTCCACCGCTTCCGAGAGGCGGAAGGGGGCGGGGTCGAGCGTCAACTGCCCGGCATTGATCTTCGAGAAGTCGAGGATGTCGTTGATGATGGTGAGCAGCGCGTTGCCCGACTTGACGATAACGTCGGTGAACGTCTTCTGGCGCGGGTTGAGCTCGGTCTTGGCCAGCAATTCGGCCATGCCGAGCACGCCGTTCATCGGTGTGCGGATCTCGTGGCTCATATTGGCCAGGAATTCCGACTTGGCGCGGTCGGCGGCCTCTGCCTTGAACAAGGATTCGGCCGACTGGGCAAAGGCGCGACGGATCGCCTGTTCCATCGGGCGGAAGATCCAGAAAGCGACGATGCCAAGGACGGCAAACAACAGGCCGCTTGCCCACAAAAGCAGCCGGTCGCTGGAGGCATCCGCCTGATGGCGTTCGTCGTCCATCGCGGTGCGGACACGCACCAGCATGGGCTGAACGAACAGGTCGTTCTGGTTGCGGATCTCGCGAGTGCTCCATTCATCAGTCTTTTGCGCCACCGACATCAGGTTGAAGTTGCGAACCATGTCACGCGGCGACCAGAACAGGTCGCCATTGACCGAAGCGGCCGCGAGCTCGCTGACGGTCTTGGCCGACAGGCGCGGGCGGATCGCGGCGAGCTGGGCGGTCAGTGTCTCGATCTCGCCGGTCAGCCGCTCGGAATGGTCGCGCGCCGAAGCCGTCAGCGAATCGCGCGTCTCGATCCGCCAGGCGGAACTGGTTGTCTCGGCGAAGCTGGTGGCGTTGCGCAGATCGCGGGTGAAAATGACGAGATTGCTGCTCAGCGCATCGATTTCATGGCGCAAGGAATTGACGCGATTGAGCGCAACCATGATGGCGGCTGAAGCCAGCGCGAAAACCAACAATCCTGAAAGATAACGTATCCGGACGGACCGGATAAAGGAAGAATATTCCGGCATGCGCAACCCCAACACATACGCATCATTCTAAGGATTGGGATTACGCTTCATTTACATTAAGATTTCGTTGGTGGACCGCAGGTGCACCGCGCAACCTACATGAGCCTGCCGTCAGCTGTTACGGGTTGCGACGAAGATCGCTGCGGCCTTCAGCAGGGCAGCCTTTTCGCCATAGGGCTCGAGCAGCGCGTGCGCCTGGCCGACGAGGCCGTCGAGCTGCTTGCGTGCCCAATCCGCGCCGTGCAGGGCCACCAGCGTACCCTTGCCCGCGGCGGCATCCTTGCCGGTCGCCTTGCCCATCTGCTCGGCGTCGGCCGTCAGATCCAGCAGGTCGTCGGCGAGCTGGAAGGCCAAGCCGATCGCCGAACCGAACTCGGCAAGCCTTTCCAGGTCATCCGACTGTGCGCCGGCCAGGATCGCACCCGCCTCGCAGGCGAAGCGGATCAGCGCGCCAGTCTTCATCGCCTGCAGTGTTATGATGCCGGCCTCGTCCGGTCGCACTTGCTCGGCTTCGAGGTCTAGCTTCTGGCCGCCGACCATCCCACCGGCCCCGGCGGCGCGGGCGAGCGCCAGCACCAGGGCTGCGCGCCGTTCGGCCGGCAGCGCCGTCGCTTCGCCGGCGATGATGTCGAAGGCCAGAGTCAGCAAGGCGTCGCCCGCCAGGATGGCGGTGGCTTCGTCAAAGGCCTTGTGCACGGTCGGCTGGCCGCGGCGCAGGTCATCGTCGTCCATCGCCGGCAGGTCATCGTGGATCAGCGAATAGCAATGCACGCATTCGAGCGCCGCCGCGACGCGCAACGCCGCTTCGCCATCGGCGGAAAACAGGGCGGCGCTTTCCATGACCAGGAAGGGGCGCAGGCGCTTGCCGCCGTTCAACACGCCATGGCGCATCGCCGCCATCAGACGATCGGGCCGCGCGATCTCGCCCGAAAGCGGGCGGTCGTCGAGCAAGCGACGCAGCATCACCTCGACGGCGGCCGCGCGCCTGATGAGCGCCATTTCGAACGCCATTTCGTCGTCATTCGTCATGGCCGGGACCGGTAGCCGACACTCAGACGTTGCGCAAGAAGGCAAGCGCCATTATGCCGGGGCGGTAAGAGCCCGTTTGGAAACTCATCTCCTGCGGTCATCTGAAGGCGTTTTCCGCGCTTCCGGTGTTCACGTACTCGAATGTACGCTCCGCTCCGGTTCTCGAAAACACCCTCACATGACTCCCAGGAGGCAGTTTCAAAGCGAATTCTCTGGCATGGGTTGGGCGGCTTGGCGGAACCGATCGTCGATCATGAGACCGAAAAGCTGGACATGGCGACGAGATCGCGAGGCGTGAGTCGCCGCAGTCTCAAGCGCTGGGTCCGGCGCGGCATCGTCGTGGCCGCCGTGCTGGCGCTCATCCCGGTGGTGCTGACCTTTCTCTACCTGCCGTCCTTCGTGCATCCAGTGTCGACGCTGATGCTGAAGGATCTCGCGACATTCTCCGGCTACGACCGGCGCTGGGTGTCGATCGATGATGTCGCGCCTGTGCTCGCCCATTCGGTCATCATGTCGGAGGACGGGCAGTTCTGCTTTCATCGCGGCGTCGATCTTGGCGAGCTCAGGGGGGTCGTCGATGATGCGCTGGCCGGCGAGGCGACGCGTGGTGCCTCGACCATCACCATGCAGACGGTGAAGAACCTTTTCCTGTGGTCGCGGCCGCTGGGCTCGGTGCGCAAGGTCGTCGAACTGCCGCTGGCCGTCTATTTCGACGCGGTGATGTCGAAGCGGCGCATTATGGAGATCTATCTCAACATCGCCGAGTGGGGGCCCGGCATCTACGGCATCGAGGCTGCGGCGCGGCACCATTTCGGCATTTCGGCAAAGCAGCTGTCCAGACGGCAGGCGGCCCTTCTCGCCGTCACGCTGCCCAATCCGATCGCCCGCAATCCGGCAAAACCAGGGCCGGGCTTGAGAAGGCTCGCCAATCTGATCGAGCGGCGCGCCGGCCGCTCCGGCGGCTATGTCGGTTGCCTGGACTAGCCGGTATAAAAAAGATTCACTGCGGTGCTGGCCAAAACGGTGTCAGGCGTGTATAGGCACCCGACTTTCTCAGATTTAGGCCCCGACATGGCCCTTTCACGAGGGCGGGCGGGGCTTTTGACCATGTAGTGGAGCATATCCATGGCCGTTCCGAAACGCAAAACCTCTCCGTCCAAGCGCGGCATGCGCCGCTCGGCCGACGCCCTCAAGGCCCCGACCTATGTCGAGGACAAGAACTCCGGCGAAATGCGCCGCCCGCACCACATCGACCTGAAGACCGGCATGTATCGCGGTCGCCAGGTGCTGACGCCCAAGGAAAGCTGAGACCAGCTTTTCCCAAGCAACCGAGTTACAAAAGACCGGCTTCTGGCCGGTCTTTTTGCGTTTTGGCCTTGCCGTGCGCGCCGGCTACTTCAAGCGCTGAGCTTTCGTCTCTCGATTTTCATGTCGGCCGGGCAACCGGCTGACATGGTTGTTGCATCCGGTATTCGACCGTGTTTGCGGCCGCGCACGAAAAATCTTGACGCCGTGCCTGTGGGGCATTCTACAGAAGGTGCCCCCATATGGAGACGCCAGATGTTCGGTGCCGTCCCGCTTTTGATCGTGCCTTTCGTGCTCTACAATCTCGGCCTGCTCGGTATATTCGGCGGCGGCGACGATCCGTGGGCGAGCGAGATGTTCTCGTTCCGCATGATGTCGGGCGGGGTGTTCTCGATGACGCTCGGCGACCTGATCGTGCTGATCGGGCTGATTTTTCTGTTCCTTGAAATGGTGAAGTCGGCGCGCACCACCACCGCCTCGATCATGGACCATCTGTTGTCGACGCTTGTCTTCGTTGCTTTCCTGGTCGAGTTCCTGCTGGTGAAGGGTGCCGCGCACTCCATCTTCTTCACGCTGATGATCATCGCGCTGTTCGACGTGCTGGCCGGGTTCGCGGTGTCGATGCGGTCGGCCAGCCGCGACATCAATTTGAATTAGACCGGAGCCTCAGCCCGGATCGGCGGCGAAGCCGGCGGCTTCGATGCCGGCAATCGCGGCCGCCTCGTCATTGTCAGACGTGTCGCCGGAAATGCCGACAGCGCCGATGACACTGCCTGCCTTGTCGCGGATCAGCACGCCGCCGACGACCGGCAGCACGCGTCCACCCGACACGTCGGAAATGCCGGCAACCAGATGCGGGCGCTCCTTGGCGAAGGCCTCGACCCCGCGCGAGCCCATGCCGATCGCCAGCGCGCCATAAGCCTTGCCGGCCGACATTTGCGGGCGCAGGAACGAGGCGCCGTCCTGGCGCTGGAAGGCGACCAGGTGCCCGCCGGCGTCGAGCACCGAGACACCGAGCGGCTTGAGCTTGAGGTCGGAGCCCCTGGCGAAGGCGGCATTGATGATCTCGACGGCTTTTTCGAGTGACAGAGCGGTCATGGCAATCTCCTGTTGAACAGCCCAATCATCGCCGGCCAGCCGGACCAGGCAATCCCGCTTTCGGTTGAAATTGCTTCCCGCGAAGCAGCGGGACGAAGGCGTGCCTGTCGGATGCGTTACGACCGCTCGATCCAGGACGAGGCATTGGCGGAGAGACGGGGGCTATTTTTTCTTGGCGCGGGCCGGCTTCTTGGCAGGTGCGGCAGGCGCGTTGGCTAGATCTTCGGCTTCCTTGGCCAGCCGCAGCGCCCGCAGCTTGTCGGTCTTGGCCTTGCGGGCATCGCTCTCGGCGACGTATTCGGCCATGGCTTTCTGCCGGACCGTCGCCGCCTCTTCCTGCTTCTTGAAGCGCAGATCGGCACGCGCGCGGGCAGTGTCCCTAGAGTTCTCAACCAAGAGCGTATCCAATCCCGTGAAGTGTGATTTCCGTCCTTTGTAGCAGAGCCGGCCTTTCAACGGGGAAAATAGTTGGTCAGACGGCCGGGCTGGCGTTGCGGGCCTTTTCAGCAACCACCGCTTCATAGGCGGCCTGCAGCGTCGCGCGGACAGAGGAGCCGGGCGCTGTGTCGAGGGGGGTGCCGAGATGCTCATGGCGCAATTCGTCCATGAATTTCTCCCATATTGGAGGTCCGCCCTTTTCCAGGAGTTCGGCGCGGATCGAGAGTTCCTCGCTTGTCGGCAGCCAGACGCGGCCCCAGGCGCCGAGATGGGCCAGGATGGGCACCAGCGTGATGGCCATCTCGGTCAGGCTGTAGATCGCCTTCTGCTTATGACTCGGGTCGTCCGCCTTGGTCAGCATGCCGAGCTCCATCAGCCGCTTCAAACGGTCGGCGAGGATGTTGGAGGCGATACCCTCCATCGAGCCGTTGAGCAGCTCGCGAAAATGGCGCCTGCCGCCGAAAATCATGTCGCGCAGGATGATCAGGCTCCAGCGGTCGCCGAACACCTCGAGTGAAAGGTTGATCGGGCAGCCGGACCGGCGATCGAGGGTCATTCCATTTTCTCCGCAAAACCGGTTGCATAATCGTATCGGTTTTATTATCGTGCAACCGATTGCAAAATGCAAGCAGATGAGGAGGCCATGAGATGACGAGCAAAGACCGTCCCGAGATCGTATCCGAAGCGTTTGGCGATCCGGCGGATCCGACGCTGCTGCTGATCATGGGCGCGATGGCCTCGATGCTGTGGTGGCCGGAGGCGTTTTGCCGGAAGCTCGCGGACGCCGGCCTTTACGTGATCCGCTACGACAATCGCGATACCGGCCGGTCGACCAAATATCTGGTGGGACAGCCGCCCTACACTTTCGACGACATGGCTGACGACGCGATAGCCGTTCTCGACAGTTACGGCATCGGCAAGGCGCATGTCGCGGGCATGTCGATGGGCGGCATGATCGCGCAGCTCGTCGCGCTCCGGCACCCTTCGCGCGTCGCTTCGCTGACCGTGATCAGCAGTTCGCCCGTGGGGACCGACACGTCGCATCTGCCGCAAACGACCGACGCCTATATGGAGCATTCGGCCGATGGGGCCAAAGTCGACTGGGCGGACCGCCGCCAGGTCATCGACTTCATGGTCAGCGATGCACGCGCGATCGCCAGCACCGCGCATCCGTTCGACGAGGCCGGGATGAGGGCGTTCATCGAGCGGGATTATACCAGGTCCGGCGGCTTGCTCAGTGCCACCAATCATTTCATGCTCAAGGGCAATGACCAATGGAAGGGTCGCCTGCACGAACTGGCAGTGCCGCTTCTGGTCATCCACGGCACGTCGGATCCGATCTTTCCGGTCGAGCATGGCGAGGCCTTGGCCCAAGCAGTTGCCGGCGCGAAACTCCTTCGTGTCGAAGGCGGCGGTCACGAACTGCATCCGGATGACTGGCCTGATATAGAAGCCGCCATTGTCGAGCATGTCCGATCCAGCTGAGACTTCGTGGGCGCGCCTTGACGAGCGAGGCCTGCCGCAATAGTTAAGTAAATGCTTCAGTGTTTCCACAGAACAGATGAGCACAAGAATGTCCCTGACGCTGCATTTCCATCCGCTGGCCTCCTTTTGCTGGAAGCCGCTGATCGCGCTCTACGAGAACGCCACGCCTTTTGCGCCCGTCATCGTCGACCTAGGCGATGAGCAATCGCGCGCGGCCTTTCTGAAGGTTTCGCCGACCGGCAAGATGCCGGCGCTGCGCGACGACGCGCGTGACCGGACGGTGCTGGAATCGACCATCGTCGTGGAATATCTGGCCGCGCACTATCCGGGACCGATTGACCTCGTTCCCGAAGGCATCGACCTGGCGCTGGCGGTCCGCCAGGCCGACCGCTTCTATGATTTCTATGTGCAGGAGCCGATGCAGAAGATCGTCGGCGACAGGTTGCGGCCGCAGGACAAGACCGATCCATTCGGTGTCGAGCAGGCGCGGAGCCAGCTGCGCAATTCCTACGCCATCATCGAACGGGAGATGCTGTCGAGGGAATGGGCTGTGGGCGATATCTTCACCATGGCCGATTGCGCGGCGTCTCCGGCGCTCTTCTATGCCAACAAGGTCGAGCCGTTCGGCGACAGCTATCCCGCCGTGAAGCGCTATCACGACCGCCTGCTGCAGCGCGCCGCCTTCACCAGGGTGATCGAGGAGGCGCAGCCTTACTTCAAGTTCTTTCCCTACAACAACGGCTGATCGCGATGCTGCACGATCCCGCCCAACTCGACCTGATGTTCCAGGCGCTCGCCGATCCGGCGCGGCGGCAGATGGTCGACCGGCTATCACGCGGCCCGGCGTCGGTGAGCCAGTTGGCCGAGCCGCTGGCGATGTCGCTATCGGCGGTCGTCCAGCACCTCAATCTCCTGGAGGCGAGCGGCCTCGTGCGCACGCAAAAGGTCGGACGGGTGCGCACCTGTCAGATCGAGCCGAAGGCGCTGCGCGCGGCCGAACACTGGATCAATGAGCGGCGCCTCTCATGGGAACGCCGGCTGGATCGGCTCGGCGATTTTCTTGCGGAGAACTGAAGAGGAGCATGCCATGTCAAAGAGAAAATCCGATCTGGTCCGCGGCTATTTCGCGGCCTTTCAGGCCGGCGACCGCGCCGTCATGGAGGCGACCCTTGCCGACGATTTCACCTTCACCAGCCCCTATGACGACGCCATCGATCGCACGACCTATTTCGAGCGCTGCTGGCCGAATGGCAAGCTGTTCCGGTCGATGACGATCGAGCGGATTTGCGAAGACGGGGCTGCCGCCTTCGTTCTGTATGGCTGCGAAACGGTGGACGGAAAATCCTTCCGCAACACCGAGCTACACGTGTTTCGCGGCGGCCGGCTGCGTAGTGTCGAGGTCTATTTCGGCGCTGCCTATCGCAACGGTGTCTTCATTCCGCCGAACCAATCGAGTTGACCAGCGAGGACCCAAGCCATGACCGAACGTTCCGTCGTCCACTCCACCTTCGTTATCGAGCGCCTCTATCCGGCGGCGCCATCGAAGGTCTTTTTCGCGCTCAGCAATCCGGACGCCAAGCGGCACTGGTTCACCGATCCGGGCAACCCGATGCCCAGCCGATACGAACTGGACTTTCGCGTCGGCGGCAAGGAGATCAATGCCGGAGGGCCGAAGGATGGGCCGATCCACGTCTACACCGCCACTTACTGGGATATCGTGCCCGACCAGCGCATCGTCTACAGCTACGACATGCTGTTTGGCGATATCAGAATTTCGGTGTCGCTGGCCACGATCGAACTTTTTGCCGAAGACAAGAGCACGCGCCTGGTGCTGACCGAGCAGGGCGCTTTCCTCGATGGCCATGACACGTCCGGCACACGCGAGCATGGGACCGGGGTGTTGCTCGATCTGCTCGGCAAGTTTCTGCGGATGGAAACCTGATCGTTGTGGCTGCTGATCGAAGAAGATCAGGCTTCCCAGAATTGGTCGAGCCAGATGTTGAGTCTGAGGAAGCCGGCATTGCTCACCGTATAGACACGCCGCGTGCCTTCAGCCTTGGCATTGACCAGCCCGGCGTCGAGCAACACTTTCAGATGCTGTGATACCGCCGGGCGGGAGACTGGCAGCCCGGCCGCCAATTCGTTGACGGTCTTCGGACCGCGTCGAAGTTCTTCCAGAAGATGGCGCCGATTGGGATCGGCGATCGCCATGAAGGCGTCGGAAAACATCATGCCTCATTTGTGAGGCAAAGTTTTTCAAATCTCAACTGTTTGCTTCTGCTTTTCTTCTCGGATCGAGCCGCAATGCTTCGGGGGTCACCGAACGGTCGGCCGGCTGCGTCTTGAAGGCATCGCGATCTCCGATCGGCACCGGCGCGCGGCGGCTGATGCGCAGCAGCGTGTAGCCGGCCAGCGACAGATGCGCGAAGGCTGTCGCCAGGAACAGGCCCTCCGGGCGCATCCAGCCCATCAGGGCGGCGGCCAGCAACGGCCCGATCATGGTGCCGAAGCCGTAAAGCAGCAGCAGCCCGCCCGACACCTTGACGAAATCTTCCGACCGGGCGTGGTCGTTGGCATGCGCTACGGCGATCGAATAGAGCGTGTAGGCGAAAGCGCCGTAGGCGGCGGTGAAGACGAGGACGAAGACCGCCGAGCGCGGCTCGAACAGGAAGATGAGCAGCGCAAACAGCGCCGCGCCGAAGGCGGCACCGGCCAGCACGAAACGCCGGTCGGTCTTGTCGGAGAGGCGCCCGGCCGGAAGTTGCATGGCGGCACCGGCGACGACCACCAGGCTCATCATCAAGGCGATTTCGGCCGTGGAGATCCCGATGCGGGCGCCGTAGACGGCGCCGAGCGTGCCCCAGGCGCCATTGGCGATGCCGATCAAAAGGCAAGCGATCGCCGACACCGGCGAGTTGGCGTAGAGTCCCTTGACGTCGAGCTTGACGTCCTGCAGCGGCTTGGGATGCGAGGCGGTCGAAACCGCGGTCGGGATCAGTGACAGGCAAAACAGGATGCCGGTGATCATGAACAACGACGCCGATTTCACGTCGCCGCCGGCGACGATCATCTGGCCGCCCATGATCGAGGCATAGGTGACCATCATGTAAAGGCCGAAGACGGTGCCGCGGTTCTCGTTGGTGGCTTTCTCGTTCAGCCAGCTTTCGATGACCATGAAGGCGCCGGCCATGGTGAAGCCGGTAAAGGCACGCAGCAGGATCCAGACATACTCGTCGATGATCAGGCCGGTGAGCAGTGCCACGATCGCGCCGGACGCGGCAAAGGCGCCGAAGGCGCGCACATGTCCGGCGCGGCGCACGATGCGCGGCGCAAAGAAACAGCCGGTGACGAAGCCGCCGGCCCAAGCCGTGCCCATCAGGCCGAGCGAAGCGGTCGAGAACCCTTCCACCTGGCCGCGCAAGGGCAGCAGCAGCCCGTGCAATCCCGATGCCGCCAGAAGAAAGGCGGTGCCGCGAAGCAGGGAAAGGATCGGTCTGTAAGCTGCGAGCATTTTTTGATCCGGCTGGGGGACTGGGGGGACGCAGGTTTGAAGACAGTCGCATTCGGGCTTTTCGGCGGCGGGCGATTGCCCCAGCGATTTATCCGCGGCGGAACAGCGCCTCGGCAGCCGATTTGGTGGTGTCCTTGGTCTTGAGTTCGGCCTCCAGCCGGGCGATCTCGTCGCGCAGGATACCGATGCGCTCTGACAGTTCACCGACGGAAAGCAGCGACAGGTCTTGCCCGATCTCGTGCGGACGTGCCTTCTTCTTGGGTTCGTCGTCGAAGATCGCCATGGCTGCTCCTCCTCCGCCAGACCAGATTGGCCATTTGCCTGATTTGGCAATGAGCATACATAGGGCAAGGGCGTCGATGCAAACAGCCGGTAAGAGTGCGGCGAGGAAAGACGGAAAACTTCATGGCGAGCGGACAGAAAATTCCGGCACGGATGACGGCGATCGCTATCTCGGAGCCGGGTGGCCCAAGGGTGCTGAAACCGGAAACGCGCGACGTACCGCAGCCCGGCCCCGGCGAAATCCTGATCAAGGTGCATGCCGCCGGCGTCAACCGGCCGGACGTGCAGCAGCGCAAGGGGGCCTACCCGCCTCCGCCCGGTGCATCGGACCTGCCGGGCCTCGAGGTGTCGGGAGAAGTGGCCGCTCTTGGCGACCAGATATCGCGCTGGCGCATCGGGGACAGGGTCTGCGCGCTCACGCCCGGCGGCGGCTATGCCGAATATGTCAGGGTTCATGCAGGCAGCGTTCTGCCACTGCCGGCGGGCTTCACCCACACGGAAGCGGCGGCGGTGCCGGAAAACTATTTCACCGTCTGGCACAATGTGTTCGAACGCGGCGGCCTGAAGAAGGGTGAGACACTGCTCGTCCATGGCGGCTCGTCCGGCATCGGCACCACGGCGATCCAGCTCGCCTCGGCCTTCGGCGCTTATGTGATCACCACCGCCGGATCCCAGGAGAAATGCGACGCCTGCCTGAAGATCGGAGCCGACCGTGCGATCAATTACCGCGAGCAGGATTTCGTCACCGCGGTCAAGGAGGTGACCGAAGGCCGAGGCGCCAACGTCATCCTCGACATGGTCGGCGGCGACTATGTCCAGCGAAACTACGAGGCCGCCGCTGTCGAGGGCCGGATCGTGCAGATCGCGGTTCAGGCAGGCGCTGTCGCCAGTGCCGATTTTTCCAAGGTCATGGTCAAGCGGCTGACCCATACGGGCTCGACGCTCAGGCCGCGCACAGTCGAATTCAAGGCGGCGATCGCGGCGGCGCTGGAGGCACAGGTGTGGCCTCTGCTGGGCACGCGCAAGGTGGCACCGGTGATGGACATGATCTACCCGCTTACCGACGCATGGCGCGCGCATGAGCGGATGGAGGAGGGCGAGCATATCGGCAAGATCGTGCTCGACGTCGGCTAGGACGCCAGCATTTTCGGCTCGGCCCGACCGGATCTCGACACGGTCTGGCCAGCGTCCTTCGCCCCTGCCCACAAGATGAACAGAAGCTTAATGGTGCAATGCAGCATTTGCATCATTGCTATGCAAAATCGCCTGTTCAAGTCCCGCCCGATGATCACTATTTGAGCATCATCGAAACGAACCCAATTCAGGAGGACTACCATGAACCCGATCCGTGCTTTCCGTAACTGGCGCATGTACAACGAGACCGTTCGCGAACTGAACCGCCTCAACGCCCGTCAGCTCAGCGACCTCGGCATCAACCGCGGCGACATCGAGCGGATCGCCCGTCAGGCGATCTGATTGCAAGCGCGACCCGCCGCAAGGCAGGGTCGCAATGCAGAGCCGCCGCAGACGCTTGTCGTCGCCGGTTCCAAACCCGCTGGACCCTGTCCGGCGGGTTTTGTCTTTTGGGGGATTGGATTCATCTCGGCTTCGGCGTGATATGCCATGGCGATCCGCGGCAAATGCGGCGGCAGGGTTTGGACCGCCGTGGCAAACGTTAGCCGTCACCGCGTGCCTCGGTTGGCCACGTCGTTCCCAGCTCTTCCAAAAACGTTGCGAAAGCAGTCTGGAACGGTTATACAGGCCGCGAATTTCCCATTTTGGTGGCTCTAAACCACCGCCCGCGCGGGAACGCGGGCGAACGAGAAGGATTTTGCACATGGCCAATACGCTGCTGATGCCCAAGGCGACCGCCGTCTGGCTGGTCGACAACACCGCGCTTTCCTTTGAGCAGATCGCGCAGTTCTGCGGGCTGCATCCGCTCGAGGTCAAGGCGATCGCCGACGGAGAATCAGCGCAAGGCATCAAGGGCATGGATCCGATCATGACCGGCCAGCTGACCCGCGACGAGATCGCGCGCGCCGAGAAGGATCCGAACCAGCGCCTGAAGCTTTCCGACCCCAAGGTGCGGGTACCCGAATCCAAGCGCAAGGGTCCGCGCTATACGCCGCTGTCGAAACGCCAGGACCGGCCGAACGCCATCCTGTGGCTGGTGCGCAATCATCCCGAACTGAAGGACGCGCAGATTTCGCGCCTCGTCGGCACCACCAAGTCGACGATCGAGCAGATCCGCGAACGCAAGCACTGGAATTCGGCCAATCTGCAGCCGATGGACCCGGTGACGCTGGGTCTCGCCTCGCAGATCGACCTCGACATGGAAGTCAACCGCGCCTCGCGCGGCCGCGAGCAGGCGCAGCCGGTCGGCGACACGCTGCTGCCGGCGGCATTGACCGAGCGGTTGGTGCCTGCACCGGAGAAGCCGAAGGACGAGGACGCGGAGCTCGATGCAAACGCCGTCTTCGCCAAGCTGTCGGCGCTGAAGTCGAAGGACACCGATACGGACGACGAGGAATAGACTTTTCGCCAACGCAACAAAATAGCCCGCTTCGAGCGGGCTATTTTGTGCGGCCCGGCAAGTCTCAGCTTCGCGCCGCGCGGTCGGGCGCCATGCCGTAGTCCTCGCTGCGCTCCACCGCCCGGTAAAAATCGGCAAGCTGCTTGCCGCGCTCCGGCTTGAAGATCCGGCCGGCGATGACCACGGAGGCAATGCGGTCGATGCGGAAGGCGCGGAAATCATCGCGCATCTCGCACCAGGCGACCAGCGTCCACACCTTGCCCCAGAACCACAGGCCGAGCGGCCTGATATCGCGCGCGGTACCGCGGCCGGCTTCGTCCGAGTAGTCGATGGTCAGCACCTGGCGCTTTTCGACCGCGCGCTCGATCAGGTCGATCGCCTCGCGGGCGGCATCGCTGACCACCCACATCGGCGTGTGGATCTCGGTGCGGGCGATGCGGTCTTTCTCGGCATCGGGCAGCACGGCACCGATCTTGACCAGTGCCTCGTCGGCGGCCCGCGCCATGGCGGCGCCGCCAAAGGCGCGCACCATGCGGGCGCCGGCCACCAGCGCCACGATCTCGTCACGCGTGAACATCAGCGGCGGAAGGTCGAAACCCTCCCTCATCATGTAGCCAACGCCAGCCTCGCCGTCGATCGGCACCCCGGTCGACTGCAGGTCGGCTATGTCGCGGTAAATGGTTCGCTCGGAAACCTCGAGCCATGTGCCGAGCTTCTGGGCGGTGACAAGGCGGCCACCACGCAGATGCTGCACGATCTGAAAGAGCCTGTCGGCGCGGCGCATCGTTTGCTTCCCCAGTGTTTTTCCCATGCATGCCGTGGCTCCCTGACCGGATCCACTTCCACATGACATGCATTACGGCTTCAGCCCTTCGCGCTTGCGCTGCGCGGCGACGAATTCCGCGCCGAAGGACAGTTTCCTCGTTGTCGGCGTCTTCGCATCGAGAACGCGCCAGAAGGGAGCGACGTCGCTGAGCGTCATGCCGCGCTCGAGATCCTCCTTGGCAGCCTCGGCGACCGTACGCGGATGATAGCCCATGGTGACCGGGCATGTCACTTCGGCGCCATGCTCGATGGCAAGGGCCGTGCGCAGCGCGCGAACGTCCATATCGACGCCTTCGGGGATGGAGCGGATGAAATCGTCGACCTGGCGCGCGGTCGGCACCAGCATGGGCTGGCCTTCGATAACGTCCCCTACCGTGCGCGGCGTTGGCTTCACGCCGTTGATGCCAGGCGCGTTCAGCCTGTCGTTCCAGTGTTTCATCGATCGTCCTTGGCCGGCCATGCGCATTGTCCCACCATCGCACGCACCTCCTGACAGCATGCTGTCAGGAGGCTTCAGCATACTCCTTGGCGAACAGCGTCCGCATCCGCGCGAGTTCGCTGCCTTTTTCCGGGTAGAGCGTCTGCAGGAAGGCAAGGGCGAAAGTGCCGGGCGCCGAACCTGGCGCGGACACGATTTTGCCGTCGGCCACGGCATGTGGCACATCCTGATAATTGCCATCGCCGGCATAGCCGGACTCGTGACGGCTAATCCAGTCACGGCCATTGCTGGTATGCCTCGCGTTCTCGAACATGCCGGCTCGGGCCAGCGCCAGCGTTCCCGCACAGATGCCACCAACGATACCGCCGCGCGATGCGACAGCCATCAGCAGTTCGGCAGCATCCGGCGGCGCCTTGTCCGCCCAGTGGTCGGAACCGATGACCGCCACGGCATCGAGATCGGTATTCTCATTGATGCTGGCCGAGCGGTCTGGCATCAGCTTAAAACCGCTGATTCCGGTCACCGGCTTGCCGTCGGGCGTCAGCGACACGGCGCGAGCGCCGAACCATTCGACCGCCGAGGCCGCCAGCAGCCCATATTCCCAGTCGGCAAAACCTTCGATGAACAGAAAGCCGATTGTCTTCTGATCGGGCATGAGCTCGCTCCATCCCTCGCGCGCCGGACTTGATATCTGGGTGCTGACGCGTGAGCATCCAACCGCTGCGTTGAAAATTTCGTCTCAATTGCCGTGATGGCGACGCTCGGCATACATGTCCGGCCAGCCGATATCCTTGCGAATGTCTGCGGGCAGCGCGTTCATGAACCGCTGGGTCCGGATCTCGTTGCGCATCGTGCGGATCTTGCCGACATAATGCTGCATGCCGCGCAGAATGGTAAAACCGTTCATGACCAATCTCCTCTCTCTAACCGGAGACACTATCGCACACCCCTCCTGACAGCAGTCTGTCAGGAGGATGGCAGGTCGTGTGGCGACTGTTCCGTTCTTGTCGTGACGGGTCACGCGAGCGCGGATTGTTCACTAAGGCAGGGCTAATCGAGGCAGTATTGTTCATAGCTTGGCGACGGACTGTCGGGATAGGCGGCCTTCAGCGAAGTGACCGGAGTTCTGATATGAAAGGAGAAAATTCTTCCCCAAAAACAGGGAGACCACCATGAGCTTGCAACTGACAGGAATTCACCACCTGACCGCCATCACCGCCAATGCGCCCGGCAATCTTCACTTCTACACGAAGGTGCTGGGGCTGCGGCTGGTCAAGAAGACAGTGAACCAGGACGATACCTCGGCCTACCACCTCTTTTATGCCGACGGCGAGGCAACGCCGGGTACCGACCTCACCTTCTTCGACTGGCCGATCGGCCGCGAACGGCGCGGCACACACAGCATCGCGCGGACCAGCCTCAGGGTCGGCAGCCAGGAGAGCCTTGGCTGGTGGAAGCAGCACCTTGCCAGCGAGGGCATCGTGACAGGAGAGATTGCCGATATCGGCGGCTACAAGTCACTGGATTTCGAGGACCCCGAAGGCCAGCGCCTGCGGCTCGTCAGCGATGGCGGCAAGGGCGGCAGCCATCCCTGGGCGCAAAGCCCGGTGCCGGCCGAGCATCAGATCCGCGGACTGGGGCCGATCGTTATCAGTGTTCCCGACATCACCAACACCGAGGCGGTGCTGGCCGGGGTGATGAACATGCGCAAGGTCCGCGACTATGCCTCGCCTGATGGCGAGGGCCAGGTCCACGTCTTCGAAATGGGCGCGGGCGGGCCGGCGGCGGAGCTTCATGTGGCCGTGCAGCCCGGGCTGGCACCCGCGAGGCAAGGCGCCGGTGCGGTTCACCATGTCGCCTTCAGGGCGCCGGACGAGGAGACGCTGCATCAGTGGACGGCGCGCCTGGCCGAATTCCGGCTGCCGTCAAGCGGCGAGGTCGAGCGCTACTACTTCCGCTCGCTCTATTTCCGTGAGCCGAACGGCATCCTGTTCGAGATTGCCACCGACGGGCCAGGGTTCACAGCCGACGAGCCGCTGGAGACGCTGGGCGAAAGCCTTGCCCTGCCCCCGTTCCTGGAGGCAAAACGCGCATCGATCGAGGCTGGCCTCAAGCCGCTGAAGTAGATTGCTGCGCGGTCAAGGCGTGCGTCGCGTTCCGCGTCGGGTTCGCGGCGCCTTTTCTTCCCCGGAGACCGAACGAACCGCTTTGACAGGCGCAAGCGTTGCTGGTCAAAGGCAGCATGACGAAACTCCTCGCCCTTGTCATCGTCGGGTTCATGGTCATCCAGCTCATCAAGCCGCTCGGCTGGCCGGGGCTCAGGCGCCGCGGCGATTTCTGGAAATTGGCATTGCTCGCCATGGCGGCGATCTCACTGGCGGCCGTGCTCGGGCACCTGACATAAGGCCTGGCGACAGCTGCGGTCGCTCTTCAGCCGGCAAGCACTGGGCCGACGAGATGTTCCGCCCAGGCCCGGTAGCCGGCCTCCGAGGCATGAAACCCGTCGGAAGCAAAACCGGCCTCGGGGTTGGTGATCGGCAGGCGCGGCGCCGGCACCGCGCCGCGCTCCAGGCAGAGGCGCTCGCCCATCCGGTTCATCGCGGTGGCGCGGATCTCGAGGATCTTGCCGAGCAGCGATGGCATGGCTGGTGCACGCGTGAACTCCAGCACCGGCGACCATACCACGCGCGCCTCCGGCCATTTGGCGCGCAGCGCGTAGAGGAGGCCGCCGAACTCCTTCTTGAAGCGCGGCACGGAATGAAAATTCTTGGTGTCGTTGGTGCCGATGGCGAGCACGATATGCGTCCACGGATCAGCCGACAGATTGGGCAGGACATGGTCGCGGATCTGACCAGATGTCGCCGAATTGAAGCCGGCGGCACGCCAGCGCACAGCGCCGCCGGTGCGCTGCGCAATCATGACGGCAAGCTGCGCGGCAAGCCCGTTTTCGGAATTGCCGATGCCGACCGAGGCGGCGGAGGAATCGCCCAGCACCAACAGCGAGATCGCCGGAGCCTGGCCTGAGATCTCGTGCATGACCGGTCCCCGCGCCGGCAGCATGCGCGAGGTGCGGCGGCGGACACCCAAGCCCTGCCAGACATAGATCGGGAAGGCGAGCCAGGTGAGGAAAGTCGGAAAGCGTCGCATCGCTGGTCCATTGAACTGGTTTGCGACCAGCATCTAACGCATGTCGCGAGAGAGGTGAACGAGCATCTCCGGCCAAAACAGGATCGCCTCGAACGCTCTACCCGCTTGTTTTACGCAATTCCGAAGGCGCTCCGCACTTTTGCTGGTCAGCCATCGTGGCAATCGCGCTCCGCTTGCGGCTCGCCTGCATATTCGTCATGCAGCCGCACCCAATCCATCAGGTTGCGGTAGAGGCCGGTCTCATCGCGGCCCTTCGGCGTCAGGTCCAGATAGTGGTAGGCGCCGATCAGTTGTTCGCCGCCGCGGGCACGCGAAACGAAGGTCAGGAAAATGTCGCCGTTCTCGTCCCTGTAGAAAACGCTGGCGCCCGGAAGCTCCTTCGATGTCCGGGCTCGGGTCTCGAAATTGTATGTGGTGTCGCCAGCCGCGATCTGCCTGTCGGTGAAGGAAACCTGCATATCGAAGTTGAAATCAGACGCATAGGACGACACCCAGTCGAACTTCCAGCCCATGCGCTGCTTGTAGGCTACAAGCTCGTCCAGCGGCGCGCGCGAGATCACGACCAGCGATACGTCGTGGTGCATGAGGTGCTGGTTGGCACCGTCGATATGATCGGCAAGAAAGGAGCAGCCTTCGCAATGGTTCACGCAGCCCGGCCCGAACATGAAATGGTAGACGATCAGCTGGCTGTTGGCGCCAAACAGATCGGCAAGTTTCTTCGGCCCCCTTTCGGTCTCGAAGACGTAGTCCTTGCGAATTTTCAACCAGGGGAGTTCGCGCCGCTCGGCCGCGACGCGCTCGCGAAGCCGCGTCAGTTCCTTCTCGCGGGCCAGATGTGCCTTATGAGCCTCGAACCATTCTTCGCGCGAAACGACCTTGTTGCGATGCATGAACTTCTCCCTGTCTGCACCCCAAGGACGTACGGGATGGGCTCGCCCCGACATCGCCGCTGTCAGGAATGCTCAGAGAAAATAAGAATTCGAATGCCTTGACCCAAGGCCGGTGCGCCAAACAAAACCCGGGCACGTCTGCCCGGGTTCGAAGGGACGGATAGCAGGGGCTTCAGGCAGCCTGTTCCAGGCTCGCCTTCCATTTCCCAAGTGCCGCCAGGTGGTTCATGTGGGCGCGGTGGGTGAAGGCGGCCTGGCCGGCGGCGATGTTCGAGGCCTTGCCGCTCCATGCCTTCTGCGGGGCGGCCTGCAGCGCGCGGCCATAGGAGAAGGTCAGCTTCCACGGATGCGGGCCGATGGCGTTGATGGCATTGAGGTTGGCGGTCGCCTCCTCGTCCTCCTGACCGCCGGAGAGGAAGGCAATGCCCGGCACCGCGGCCGGCACCGTCTCGCGGAACAGCTTTATCGTCTTCTCCGCGACTTGCTCAGGACTGTCCACCGTGCCCGACTTCTTGCCAGAAAGCACCATGTTGGGCTTCAGGATCGTGCCTTCGAGGACAACACCGGCAGCGTGGAGCTCGTCATAGAGTTTTATCAGCGTCGCCTTGGAGACCTCAAAACAAGTGTCGATGTCGTGAGCGCCGTCCATCAGCACTTCGGGCTCGACGATCGGCACGATGCCGGCCTCCTGGCAAAGTGCGGCATAGCGGGCAAGCGCATGGGTGTTCGAGTTGATCGAATTGACCGAAGGCACGCCCTTGCCGGTGTCGATGTCGATCACCGCGCGCCATTTGGCGAAGCGGGCGCCGAGCTTGTAATAGTCGGCAAGCCGCTCGCGCAAGCCGTCGAGGCCTTCGGTAATGGTGTCGCCGGGAAAGCCGGCCAGCGGCTTGGCGCCGGCATCGACCTTGATGCCTGGAATTGCGCCCGCCGCCTTGATGATGTCGACCAGCGGCGTGCCGTCGGCGGCCTTCTGGCGAATGGTCTCGTCATAGAGGATGACGCCGGAAATGTATTTGGCCATCGCGTCCTTGGCGCGGAACATCATCTCGCGGTAGTCGCGGCGGCTGTCGGGGGTAGATTCGACGCCGATGACGTCGAAGCGCTTCTTGATCGTGCCGGAGCTTTCATCGGCGGCCAGCAGGCCCTTGCCGTTGGCCACAATCGCGGCGGCAATGTCTTCGAGACGTTCGCTCATCATGCTTCTCCTAACCGGTTGGTATCGGCCAGCAGGACACTACCGCCAAAGGAATGACGCCGGAAAGCTCGAATCGAGCGAAAGTGGCCGGCGCTGCCGCCAGCTCCCTTCGAGTTGATCGAATTGCCGGTGGGCCGTCGTGCCCTCAGCGCTTCAGCACGTCCACGCCGGGCAATGGCTTGCCTTCCATCCATTCCAGGAAGGCGCCGCCGGCGGTCGAGACATAGGTGAAGTCGTCGGCGACACCGGCGTGATTCAATGCAGCCACGGTATCGCCGCCGCCGGCGACCGAAACCAGCTTGCCCGCCTTTGTGCGCGCCGCGGCATGCTTGGCCGCCGCCACCGTGGCGTGATCGAACGGCTCGATCTCGAAGGCGCCGAGCGGTCCGTTCCAGACCAGCGTCGCGGCGCGGTCGATCCACTCGCCGATCGTCGTCACGGTCTTGGCGCCGACATCGAGGATCATGCCATCGGCCGGCACGTCGGAGATGGCGATGGTCTCGCAGGCCGCACCCGCCCTGAATTCCTTGGCCACGACGCCGTCGACCGGCAGGATGATGGCGCAGCCGGCCTCCGCCGCTTCGATCATGATCTGCTTGGCGGTCGGAGCCAGGTCGTGCTCGCACAGCGACTTGCCGACATCGGTGCCGCGCGCGGCGAGGAAGGTGTTGGCCATGCCGCCGCCGATGACGAGAGCATCGACCTTCTTCACCAGGTTCATCAACAGGTCGATCTTCGTCGAGACCTTGGCGCCGCCGACGATGGCAACGACCGGACGGACCGGGTTGCCCAGGCCCTTCTCCAGCGCCTCGAGTTCGGCCTGCATGGTGCGGCCGGCGAAGGAGGGCAAGAGGTGCGCCAGCCCTTCAGTCGACGAATGGGCGCGGTGGGCGGCGGAAAAGGCATCGTTGACGAAGATGTCGCCATTGGCGGCGAGCCGTTCGGTAAAAGCGGGATCGTTTTTCTCTTCGGCCTTGTAGAAGCGGGTGTTTTCCAGGAGCAGCACGTCGCCCTTGTCCATTGCGGCGACAGCGCTGCCTGCCGTGTCGCCGATGCAGTCGGAGGCGAATCCAACGGGACGGCCGAGCACCTCAGCCGTCGCCCTGGCGATCGGCTCCAGCGAGAATTCAGGCGAGGGACCATCCTTGGGCCGACCGAAATGGGCGAGCAGGATGACCTTGGCGCCCTTGCCGGACAATTCGGCGATGGTCGGCGCGATGCGTTCAATGCGGGTGGCGTCGGTGACCTTGCCCTCAGCGACGGGAACGTTGAGGTCGACGCGCACCAGCACGCGCTTGCCGCTGATGTTGCCGATATCGTCCAGTGTCTTGAAGACAGCCATGCCGGTTCCCTTTCGTCTGAAATCGCCGGGACCATACCTCGCATCAATGACGATGCAAGGCTTTGGCTGGGGCCGGGTGCGAAATTTTGAGGCGGACGGGGACATAGTCCGTGAAGACCGCCCGGCCTATGTCAGCGGGCAAACGGTCGCCCGCCTCAGCTTTCGGCCGACGCTTTCTCGACCGGGGGCTCAGGGGCGTCATCCGCCTGTGTTGCCCCCCGCGCCTCAGCCGGCTTGCGCCAGCTGCGGATAAAGGCGGCGAGACGGTCGCCGATCTCGCCGGCGCTCAGGAAGACAGGCACGCGCGCCACCGGCGCGGTCGGCTCGAAGGACAGGCCGAGCCCGGTGATTTTGCCCTTGTCGTCGACGTCGCGCACAATCAGCTCGATCGGACCAAGCAGCACGCGGTCGGCATATTCGGCATGGCCGCCGAGCCGCGCCGTGACCAGCGCACCGACGGTCTGTTTCTGCTCGGCCTCGCTGAGACCGGGCGCATAGGCGGCTTCCAGTTCGGCGGCGGAACGCGCTGGATCGACGGCGAAGGCGCCGAAGAAATCGGCATCCTCGGGATCGACGACGGCGCGGCTGGCGAACAGCTTGTCGAGCAGGCGGGGATAGCGATCGGGCACGAAGATGTAGACTTGATCGCCGGCGGCGAGCCGGCCCATGTCCTGGAAACGCATCGAGCGGCCGTCACGCAGCACCAGCGAGGGCCGCGCCCAGCGCGGGATGCGTTCGCCGCGCGCCACCGGACTGCCCGGCGCCACACGATAGGCAAGGAGTTCGTGGTGCGCGGAGCCGGGCAGTTCCAGTTCGACCTTGTCCAGCGGTCCGAGCCGGGCCGGCACGATCAGGCCGAGGCGCCGCGCCAGCGGGCCGACGGTCCAGCCCTGGATGACCAGGGACACCAGAACGATGATGAAGGCGGCGTTGAAGATGGTGCGGCCGTTTTCCAGCCCGCCGAGCAGCGGTGTGATGGCGAGCAGGATGGACACGGCGCCGCGCAGGCCGACCCAGGAGACGAAGGCGACTTCGGGACGCGGCAGGCGGAACGGGACCAGGCAGAGCCAAACCGCGACAGGACGGGCGACGAACATCAGGAACAGGCCAAGCGCTATCGCAGGCACCATGATCGCCGGGAACTGCGAGGGCGTCGCGAACAGGCCGAGGATGAGGAACATGATGATCTGCGCCAGCCACGACATGCCGTCCTGGAAGCGCTTGAGGATGGTGACAGCGCGGATGTCGGAATTGCCGGCGATGAGCCCGGCGATATAGACCGCCAGGAAGCCGGAGCCGCCGATGGCACCGGCGGCGGCAAAGACCATCAAGGACAGGGTCAGCACGAAGATCGGCAGCAGGCCATGGTCGAGGTTGAGCCGGTCGACAAGGCGCACGATGGCGAGGCCGCCGAGCACGCCGACGATCGCGCCAAGCCCCATGTTGATGAGGAAGCCGAGGATGAGATTGGTGACCAGGACATTGGCTTCGGGGTTGGCGTGGGCGGCGATGATCTCGACCAGCGTGATGGTCAGGAAGATGGCGATCGGATCATTGGTGCCCGATTCCACCTCAAGCGTGGAGCGCACGCGCTCGCGCAGATTGATCTCGCCGGCGCGCAGCAGGAAGAACACCGCCGCCGCGTCGGTCGAGGCGACGGCTGCGCCAAGCAGGAAGGATTCCAGCCAGCTGAGGTCGAGCAGGTAGTAGGCGGCGGCGCCGAACAGGCCGGTGGTGAGAAGGACGCCGAAGGTCGCCAGCGACAGGGCTGGTCCTGCCGCCTGCCGCAGGGCGTTGAGCGGCGTGCCGAAACCGGAATCGAACAGGATGACGGCGAGCGCCAGTGAGCCGGCAAAATAAGCGATGCGGGCATTGTCAAACTGAATGCCGAGCCCGTCGGTTCCGGTGGCGAGCCCGATGCACAGAAACAGGAGCAGGAGCGGAGCGCCGAAGCGAAAGGCGATCAGGCTCGAAAACGCCGCGGCGACAACAAGCGCCGTGCCGACCAGCGTAACGAGATAGATCGCATGCTCCATCCGTGATTTGCCCCTCGAATTCCTCTGCCTCCTGGCTTCACGGCAGAGTGGGGCGAAGGCGTGACCAGTGCAAGGCGGGAGGGTGGTTTTTTGCCCGGCGCCGCCGATTTTCGCGTTGCTGCTCCGGCAAATGAAAACGCCCGGACGAGGCCGGGCGTTTCGAGTGTCGGGAAGATCGATCTTCGATCAGGCGATGGTCTTGCCGAAAGCGACCGCGGTGTCGCCCATGCGGTTGGAAAAGCCCCATTCATTGTCGTACCAGGACAGCACCGAAACGAAGTTGCCGTCCATCACCTTGGTCTGGTCGAGCGCCATGATCGAGGAGCGCGGATCGTGGTTGAAGTCGATCGACACGTTCGGGTGATGGGTGACGCCGAGGATGCCCTTCAGCTTGCCGTTGGAGGCGGCGATGACCGCCTCGTTGATTTCCTGCACCGTCGTCGAGCGCTTGGCGATGAACTTGAAGTCGACGACCGAGACGTTCGGCGTCGGCACGCGGATCGAGATGCCGTCGAGCTTGCCCTTGAGGTCGGGCAGGACGAGGCCGATCGCCTTGGCGGCACCGGTCGAGGTCGGGATCTGCGACAGGGCGGCGGCGCGGGCGCGGTAGAGATCCTTGTGCATGGTGTCCAGCGTCGGCTGGTCGCCCGTGTAGGAATGGATCGTCGTCATCATTCCCTTTTCGATGCCGACCGTCTCATGCAGGACGGCCGCCAGCGGCGCCAGGCAGTTGGTGGTGCAGGACGCATTCGAGATGACGATGTGGTCCTTGGTCAGCTTGTCGTGGTTGATGCCGTAGACGACGGTCAAGTCAGCGCCGTCGGCGGGCGCCGAGACCAGCACGCGCTTGGCGCCGGCGGTCAGGTGCGCGGCGGCCTTGTCGCGGGCGGTGAAGATGCCGGTGCATTCGAGCGCAATGTCGATGCCGAGTTCCTTCCACGGCAGCTGCGTCGGATCCTTGATCGCGGTGACCTTGAACTTCTCCTTGCCGACGCTGATCTGGTCGCCGTCGACCGACACTTCATGCGGAAAGCGGCCGTGCACGCTGTCAAAGCGCAGCAGGTGGGCGTTGGTCTCGACCGGACCGAGATCGTTGACGGCGACGACATCGATATCCTTGCGGCCGGACTCATGGATGGCGCGCAGGATGTTGCGGCCGATGCGGCCAAATCCGTTGATGGCAACTCTGACAGTCATTTTTCTCTCCCGGGGAGCTGGAGGGCAGACGATTGATCCGCAGCTTCATAGCGGCGGACGGGCAAAGAATCCAGCCGCAGCGGGCTGGATTTAAATCGATTAGGTTGGGCCAGCCTGGCAAAACCGCTTTTCACGCGATCTCGCCGGGTATTTTGTTTCGTGCATGTCGTTATCTCAAGACCGCGACACACTTTTGGGCGACATGCCGGGGCCTCATCCGCCGTGCAGGCGGGCTTCCGCCGCCTTGGCGGCCGCCTCGGCGGTGATGCCGAAATGCGGATAAAGCTGTTCGATCGTACCGCTCGCACCGAAGCCGGTCATGCCGATGAAGATGCCGTCCGAGCCAATGAGATGATCCCAGCCCTGGCGGATGCCGGCCTCGATCGCCATCTTGATCGGTGCGTCGCCGATCGTCTTCTTGCGATAGGCGTCGGTCTGCTTGTCGAACAGTTCGAAGCAAGGCACCGAGACGACACGGGTCGGATGGCCATGTTTTTCCAGAAGGTCGCGTGCGCCAAGCGCGATCTCGACCTCGGAACCGGTGGCGAAGATCGTCACGGCGGCCTCGCCGCTGGCGGCGGCGAGCTCATAGGCCCCTTGGCTGCTCAGGTTCTTTTCTGTGAACTCGGTGCGCACCGTCGGCAGGTTCTGGCGGGTCAGCGCCAGGGTCGACGGCGTCTTTTCGGATTCGAGCGCGATCTGCCAGCATTCGGCGGTTTCCACCGCGTCGGCCGGACGGAACACATTGTGGTTGGGAATGGCGCGCAGGGCCGCCATGTGCTCGACCGGCTGGTGGGTCGGCCCGTCTTCGCCCAGACCGATGGAATCATGGGTCATGACGAAGATCGAGCGGATGCCCATCAGCGAGGCAAGCCGCATCGAGGGGCGGGCGTAGTCGGAGAAGCACAGGAAGGTGCCGCCATAGGCGATAAGGCCGCCATGCAGCGTCAGGCCGTTGATCGCGGCAGCCATGCCGTGTTCGCGGATGCCGTAATGGACATAGCGCTGGCCGTAATCGTCCGGCGTGATGTTCTTGGTCTGGCTGGTCTTGGTGTTATTGGAGCCGGTCAGGTCGGCCGAGCCGCCGATGGTTTCCGGCACCGCGCCATTGATGACTTCCAGCGCCATTTCCGACGATTTGCGGGTCGCGACCTTCGGCTTGTCGGCTGAAAGCTTCTTCTTGTAGTCGGCGATGACGGCGTCGAAATTCGCCGGCAGCTTGCCACTGGTGCGGCGCTCGAACTCGGCCTTCAGCTTCGGATCGGCCTTGGCCAGACGGCCTTCCCAATCCGTGCGCGCCTTGACGCCGGCCTTGCCGGCGGTGCGCCAGGCATCGAGAATGTCAGCCGGGATCTCGAAGGGCGGCGAGTCCCAGTTGAAGAACTTGCGCGCGCCAGCGATCTCGTCTGGGCCGAGCGGCGAGCCGTGCGCCTTGTTGGTGCCGGCCTTGGTCGGAGCACCGAAGCCGATGGTCGTCTTGCAGGCGATCATCGTCGGCTTGTCGGAATGGCGGGCGGCCTCGATGGCATAGGCGATCGCTTCCGGATCGGTGCCGTCGATGTGGCTGGCGTTCCAGCCGGAGGCCTGGAAGCGCGCGACCTGGTCGGTGTTGTCGGCGAGCGACACCGGACCGTCGATCGAGATGTTGTTGTTGTCCCAGAAGACAATCAGCTTGTTGAGCTTGAGGTGACCGGCAAGGGCGATGGCTTCCTGGGAAACACCTTCCATCAGGCAGCCGTCGCCGGCCAGCACATAGGTGTAGTGGTCGACAAGGTCGTTGCCGAACGCGGCGTTCATGATGCGCTCGCCGAGCGCGAAGCCGACCGAATTGGCGAGGCCCTGGCCCAGCGGGCCGGTCGTGGTCTCGATGCCGGTGGCGTGGCCATATTCGGGGTGGCCGGCGGTTTTCGAGCCCAACTGGCGGAAGTGCTTGATCTGGTCGATGGTCATGTCTTCGTAGCCGGTCAGGTGCAGCAACGAATAGAGCAGCATCGAACCATGGCCCGCCGACAGGATGAAGCGGTCACGGTCGGCCCAATGCGGGGCCTTGGGATCGTATTTCAGGAAGCGGGTGAACAGCACCGTGGCAATGTCGGCGCAGCCCATGGGCAGGCCGGGATGGCCGGAATTCGCCTTCTCGACGGCATCCATGGAGAGAAAACGGATCGCATTGGCCATCCGGTCATGTTGTTCACGCGACGTCATGGTACCTCCAGGGTGGGGGTTTGGGGGCTTGGGAGAGCCCTTGAAAAGGGTGCGCGACACATAGCAGGCGCGGGCTTTTAGTCAACAAATCGGGTGCAGATTTGCCGGTCTTGTGATGTCGGCGGTGGACCTACTTTAGCGTTAGCGGGGGACAGTCGCGAGAGCTTTATTGACGTTGCCTTCACCCGGTGCCTAATGTTTCCGGGATAACGCGTTCTGAACGCGAACGATTCGGTGATGGGCAGGGCACAGGACGAAGCCATGACCGGGGAAACCACGCTCAAGGAAGTGATCGCCAGGCTGAGCAAGGCCATCGAAGGGCTGGAAAACGCCGTCGCGGCCAAGCTCGAGCATGAACGCGACTATTCGGAAGCCGAGGCCGAAGTACAGCGGATGAATGCCGACCGCTCGCGGTTGGCGCAGGAACTCGACAATTCCGAAGCGCGCGCCGAACGGCTGGAAGACGCCAACAAGGAAGTGTCGCGACGGCTGGTGACCGCGATGGAAACCATCCGCGCCGTGTTGGACAGATAGGAGCTGGCCCGATGGCACAGGTCACGGTTTCAATCGACGGCAAGCAGTACCGCATGGCCTGCGACGAGGGCCAGGAAGAGCATCTGATTGATCTCGCCGAGCGTTTCGACCGCTATGTCTCGCACCTGAAGGATTCCTTCGGCGAGATCGGCGACCAGCGGCTGACCGTCATGGCCGGCATCATGGTGATGGACGAGCTTTCCGAGCTGCAGAAGCGCGTCAAGGGCATGGAAAGCGAAGTGCTGACCTTGCGCAAGACGCGCGACGAGGCGCTGACCAAGGCCGACAAGAGCGACAGCGTGCTGACCAGCGCGCTCGGCGCCCTGGCGCAGCGTATGGAAGATTTGTCGGCGACGCTGGCAATCAACAAGGCCTGAGGCGTCTTCGCTGATCCCTGCCGCTTGTCTCATGCCCGATACCACGACGTATTTTTGGCCTGATCCCGCGTGTGGGGAAAAATTTTTGCCCATCGAGTGAATGGCCGTCATCTCTAGCGTTTAATCAGTCGCGCTGCGGTGCTACGATCAGGTGCCGGGCGCCGGGCGGCGAAGATCCGGCCACATTCACAAGGGGTAGGGATAGGTCATGAGTCTTCGTATCAACGATATCGCGCCGGACTTCACCGCCGAGACCACGCAGGGAGCCATCAAATTCCATGACTGGATCGGCGACGGCTGGGCGATCCTGTTCAGCCATCCGAAGAATTTCACGCCGGTCTGCACGACCGAGCTTGGCACGATGGCCGGGCTCGAGGGCGAGTTCAAGAAGCGCAACGTCAAGATCATCGGCATTTCGGTCGACCCGGTCGAAAGCCATGGCAAATGGCAGGACGACATCAAGACGGCGACCGGCCATTCGGTGCATTACCCGCTGATCGGCGACAAGGACCTCAAGGTCGCCAAGCTTTATGACATGCTGCCAGGCGGTGCCGGCGAAACTTCGGAAGGCCGCACACCCGCCGACAACGCCACCGTGCGCTCGGTCTACGTCATCGGGCCGGACAAGAAGATCAAGCTTGTGCTGACCTATCCGATGACCACGGGGCGCAACTTCGACGAGATCCTGCGGGCGGTCGATTCCATGCAACTCACCGCCAAGCATCAAGTGGCGACGCCGGCGAACTGGAAACAGGGTGAGGACGTCATCATCACCGCCGCCGTTTCCAACGAGGATGCGATCAAGCGCTTCGGCGCCTACGAGACCATCCTGCCCTATCTCAGGAAGACCAAGCAGCCCTCCGCCTGAGCCAGCACGCCGGAATGGTTTCCGGCGTTTTCCGCTCCTGCGAACCAAGTCATGCTTGACTGGTTCGTCGGGGCGGACAACCATGCTCACGGTGGGTTCCGGCGGAGAAAATCGTTCCTGCCGGCTAGGTCTGGGGAAGCCGGACGTGCAGATAACTTTGGCGAAGCCGCAGGTCAGCGGCTTTTATGACAAGCCGACCGGGGCCATCCAGTATGTCGTCGCTGACCCGGCGACGAAGCGATGCGCCATTATCGATCCGATCCTCGACTTCGATGAAAAATCCGGCGCGACGAGTACGATGAGCGCGGATAGCTTGCTCGATTTCATTGGGGAAAACGGGCTGGAGCTCGAGTGGATTCTCGATACCCATCCCCACGCTGACCATTTCTCGGCGGCGCATTACCTGAAACAGAGGACCGGCGCGCCGATGGCGATCGGCGACAAGGTCGTCGACGTCCAGGCACTGTGGAAGGTGATCTATAACTGGCCGGACTTTCCGGCAGACGGCTCACAGTGGGACAGGCTGTTCGCCGAGGGCGAGACCTTCCGGATCGGAACCCTTCCGGTCAGGGTGCTGTTCTCGCCTGGACATACATTGGCATCGATCACCTATGTGATCGGTGACGCCGGCTTCATCCACGACACCCTGTTCATGCCCGACAGCGGCACGGCAAGAACGGATTTTCCCGGTGGAAGCGCCGCGCGGTTGTGGCGCTCGATCCAGGGCATCCTGGCCTTGCCGGAGGAAACCCGGCTGTTCGTCGGCCATGATTACCAGGCCGGCGGGCGCGAACCGATGTGGGAAAGCACGGTCGCGGCGCAGAAGGCGACCAACATCCATCTTGTCGCCGCGCGTACAGAGGCCGAGTTCGTGGCGCTACGCGAGGCGCGCGATCGCACATTGCCGATGCCGCGGCTGATCCTGCACGCGCTGCAGGTCAACATCAATGGCGGGCGGCTGCCGGAGCCGGAAGCCAATGGTCGGCGCTACCTCAAATTTCCGCTGGATTCGCTTTGAGGCAACCGTGGCTCCTGCTGCGGCGTACAAAAAAGGCGGCGCCAGTTTCCTGATGCCGCCCTGCTATTTCTAGGCCGAAGCCGGCTTTAAGCCGCCGGCTGTGCCTCGATGGTGCGTAGCGCCTGCATCTGGCGCTTGGCGGCGGCCTTGACCGCATCCTGCACCTTCTCGAAGGCGCGTACCTCGATCTGCCGCACGCGCTCGCGGCTGATGTCGAACTCGGCCGACAGTTCCTCGAGCGTCAGCGGCTCCTCGGCGAGGCGGCGCGCCTCGAAGATGCGCCGCTCGCGATCGTTGAGCACGGCCAGAGCGCCCGACAGCATGCCGCGCCGGTTTTCCAGCTCGTCCTGCTCGATCAGCATCTCTTCCTGGCTTTCGTGGTCGTCGACTAGCCAGTCCTGCCATTCGCCGGACTCGCCTTCCGTCGCCCGGATCGGCGCGTTGAGTGACGCGTCGCCGGACAGACGGCGGTTCATCGACACCACTTCGGCCTCGGAAACGTTCAGCCGCGTGGCGATCTCGGCGATCTGGTCGGGCTTGAGGTCGCCATCGTCCAGCGCCTGGATCTTGCCCTTCACCTTGCGGAGATTGAAGAACAGACGCTTCTGGTTGGCGGTCGTGCCCATCTTGACCAGGCTCCACGAGCGCAGGATGTATTCCTGGATCGAGGCCTTGATCCACCACATGGCGTAGGTGGCGAGGCGGAAACCGCGCTCGGGTTCGAATTTCTTGACGGCCTGCATGAGGCCGACATTGCCTTCCGAGATCACTTCGCCGATCGGCAGGCCATAGCCGCGATAGCCCATGGCGATCTTGGCGACGAGCCTCAAATGGCTGGTGACGAGCTTGTGCGCGGCCGTGGTGTCTTCATGCTCGGCGTAACGCTTGGCGAGCATGTACTCTTCCTGCGGCTGAAGCATGGGAAAGCGGCGGATTTCTTCCAGATAGCGGCTGAGGCCGCCTTCACCGGAAACGATACTGGGTAATGACTGGGCCATGATAGCGCCCCCTCTCTATTGGAGTGATGCCCCCGAAACGCGGCAGGCATGTGACGCGAACACCAAAAGGCTCGCTCGCGACAACAGATCTTATACAGGAACAAAACCAGAAAAGACAGGCATTTGTTCAACACGAAACAGTGTGTCACGCTGAAGTGAACAATGCCACTCAGGTTTTTTGATGGCAGGTTCAGAGCTTGCGAAAGCCGCCGACGAGTTCCTCCATGTCCCCCGGTAACGGCGCCTCGAACCTCATCGTTAGATGGGTAGTCGGGTGCCGAAATGCAAGGAGCCATGCATGCAAAGCTTGCCGGGAAAATGCCTCGACCTGGCGTTTCAGCGGTTCGGGCAGCCGATTGGCCTTGGTGCGGAAGGCTAGCCCGTAGTCCGGGTCGCCAATCACGGGATGGCCGATATGGGCCATGTGGACGCGGATCTGGTGGGTGCGACCGGTTTCCAGCCGGCATTCGACGAGGCTAGCGGCAGCGAATTCCCGCTGGCCCTCGCCGAAACGCTCCTGCACGGCAAAACGGGTGACCGCGTGGCGTGCGTCGTCGCGGCCTTCCGGCACCACGGCGCGGCGAACCCGGTCGGAGGCGCGGCCAAGCGGTGCATCGATCGTTCCGGTCGGCCTCTGCGGTATGCCCCAGACCAGCGCCAGGTAGGCGCGCTCGAGATCGCCGGTCAGGCCGTGGTCGGCGAACGCCTCCGACAGAGCCTTGTGGGCACGGTCGGTCTTGGCGACCACCATGACGCCGCTGGTCTCCTTGTCGAGGCGGTGGACGATGCCCGGGCGGCGCACCCCGCCAATGCCAGACAGGCTGTCGCCGCAATGATGAATCAGCGCATTGACCAGCGTGCCGGTCCAATTGCCGGCGCCGGGGTGCACGACGAGCCCCGCCGGCTTGTTGATGACGATCAACTCGTCGTCTTCGTAGAGCACGTCGAGCGCAATGTTCTCGCCCTGCGGCTGCGCCGGCTCCGGTTCCGGCATGGCTACGGACACATTTTCGCCCGCGCGCATCTTGCGCTTGGTTTCGTCGACCGGCTTGCCGTCGATGACGACGGCGCCTTGCCTGATCAGCATCTGCACGCGACTGCGTGACATGTCCGGGCCAAGGGCTGCCGCCAGCCACTGATCGAGCCGTTGGCCGGCCGCATCCGCGCCGGCGACCAGCAAGGTGGGCGCGGCCTCTATCAACAGGTCCTCTATCAATTCGGAGGCCTCTTCGCTATGAGCGCTCATCGAAAAACCATTCCGGAATGTTTGCCATGGCCCGGCCCGATGCCGATGAAGAGCAGGAAAAGCCGCTCGCCCCCGAAGTCGACAAGCTGCGCGGCAAGCTCATCCGCTTCATGGCCATCAATCTCGGCCTGCTCTTTCTGGCTCTTATGGTGGTGATCGCGGCGATTGTCTACAAATCACGCAAGGCAACGCCGGTGAGCCCGCCGCTGGCCGGCGACGTCCAGGTGCCCGCTGGCGAACCGCTCAGCGGAGACATCGTGCTGCCGGTTGGCGCCAGGGTGGCCGGTCAGTCACTGTCGGGCAACCGCCTTTCGATCGACGCCGAGCTTGCCGACGGCAGCCGTGCGATCTTCGTCTACGATATCGCCGAGCGCCGCCTGATCGGCCGTTTTGCGATCCGCAACAAATAGGCCGGCGCCAATGCGGCAAACACATTTGCCACGGACATGACCGGCTTCGCCGAACATCGTCGTGTCGCGACAGTGGCGCTGGTCGTCGCCAGCTATGACGAGGCGATCGCCTGGTATGTCGAGCGGCTGGGTTTTACGCTGACGGAGGATGTCGATCTCGGCGGCGGCAAGCGGTGGGTCACGGTCGCGCCGCCCGACGGGCAGGGCGCCAGGCTGCTGCTGGCCGAGGCGTCCGACGAGACGCAGAGGAAAAGCATCGGCAACCAGACCGGCGGCCGGGTTTTTCTCTTCCTCGAAACCGACGATTTTGCCGGCGACCATGCAGCGATGCTGGACAAGGGCGTCGAATTCCGCGAGGCGCCGCGTCACGAAGCCTATGGCACGGTGGCGGTTTTCGCCGATCTGCATGGCAATCTGTGGGACCTGATCCAGCCGAAACGGTAACGCGGGGCGGCTTTTCATTCGATGCGGCAAAGCCGCCGAACCCCAGTTGCTTTTTCCCGGCCGTCAGCCTATATGGCCCCTTCTTGAGCGCGCCCATCGTCTAGCGGTCAGGACACCGCCCTCTCACGGCGGGAACAGGGGTTCGATTCCCCTTGGGCGTACCAGGCAACGTTCCTGTCGTTGACCTACAGGCAATCCTGCAGTTTCGGACCCGTCCCGCATGGGCTCCGCATGCCTCGAAAGAGCGCGCAAAGCCTGCGAGAGCCCGGGGCTTCCCATACCCCGAATCCACCCAATTTAAGTCAAGCCGCGACGCTTGAAGGCACTGCGATCTCTGATACTTGCGGTGCGGGGATAGCTTTCGCGGCAACGCGGGTTTTGGTCGGGTAGAGTTTGGAATGGCCTCTGTTGGGACGACATGCACGCACTGCCATGGCGGTGGAAAGGTTTTCGACTGCTCGAGATGGCGTGCCTCAAAAGGGTATTGCTGCCCGCACGGGACACATCAAAGCGGTTGCCCGGGAAAGACCATGATATGCGCGCAGTGTGCCGGGCTTGGAACGATACCAGAAACCGAGTTCAGGGCCGTCGCGTAGGCCGTCCTATCGCGACAATCATGGACGTCGCGGCCATCTATTCCTAGCCTTGCGGGTGGGGACGGCAGGCAGGTTAAGGTTTGGTTTACCAATAGCCTGTCTACTGGGGACAATTCGCTTTCGGCCTGCGGCCACGGATGTACTGGCGCAGTTGTCGAGGCGGAAAGGAAAGGTCGGCTCTGTGCCGGCCTTTTTGCTTTTTCGGGCTACATGGCTCGCATCGGCCAGGCGCCAGGGCGGCTTCGCAGTCGGCTTTCTTCGAACAACTTTTTGGCAAGGGATATTGTCATTGCCCATGTCGGCTCTACCATCGATCCCAGCAGTCCGGCGGGTTGTTCGGACTGTCGTGACGATGAGGGCTTGCGATGAAACGTGTTGCAAAACTGGTGATTGCGGGTGTGATGTCGGCAGGTGTCGGATGCGCATCTGCCGCAACGCTCAACACCATGGACGATGTCGGGACCGCGATCCAGTCCTGCTGGACACCGCCTGCCGGTGCCGGAGATTCGACTGTAACCCTGAGTTTCAGTTTCAAGCGCGACGGCACTCTGATAGGGCCGCCGCGACCAACCGCCGCCAAGGTGGCTGGCGACGACAAGGCACGTAAGGCGTTCATCGATGCGGCAATAGCGGCGGTGAAGAATTGCACGCCGCTGAGTTTATCGCCGGAGCTGTCGCAAGGGATTGCCGGCAACGTGTTCACGCAGCAATTCGTTTCGCCCAAGCAATAGCGGTAGCGCCCAAAGAACGCCTGCCATGGAGCGGGCATCGGCACGGGTGTTCGTCGAACCGGAGAACCGGGTCGGGTGTCGTTTCCCCCGATCGCCGCGGATCAATGGCTCAGGCGCCGTGCTTCGGCATGCCGTGCCAGATCCGGGGTCTCGAAGACGTAGTCGCTCCAGGCCGATTCCGGAATCTGCCCGGCCAGATAGCACTCCAGTAACAGGTTTTGCTCGGGGTTGAGCGGCCGTGGGGCACGCCCGTGATCCAGCCCGAGGGAGTGAAAAAGGTTTCTTGTCAGCTCCGATACGGTGAAATGCATCGACATCGCGCGTTCTCCTTTGCGCCTCAACGCGGCAGCACGGGCAAAGGTTTCAGTGCCGGACACCGGTAACACCTGATTGATCGCAGGCTCGACGCATCGGCCTGCCGACGGCCACCCAGCTCCAGTCGATCGAGGCCGGCCAGCGGACCGTGCGTGTGGTCGGCCCCGCCTTTTTCCCGGCTGAATGACCCACGAGTGTTTCGCCGGAACGGCCGTCTTCGGAACAGGGGCCCGCTTCCCGGCGTTGTGGTCGATATCAGGCAGGGAGAAGCGCCATGGCCACGTTCAGGGAAATGCGGGTACTGGAGATCGTCGAAGACGGCTCCCTGACTACCGACCAGAAGATCGGCGAATTGCGCAAGATCGAATCCGAGGCCCGCGGGTTGCAACGGGCGGCGTCGGAGAGCCCGATGGGCGACGATGACGGCTGGCAGGACGATCTGCGCCAGGTTCGGCTTGCGCTCGACAAGCTCGGCGCCAAGGAACCGAGGAAGGGCGCGGCAACGCTATAGAGCCGAACCGTTCCAAAGCACGCCGCGTCGAAGCGGATTCAGGCGCCGCGCTTTAAGTCTTTGTTTTTATGCATTAGTCGCAAACCATGCGAACTCTTTGGCCGGGAGCGCTTACGTTCCTGCATGCCAATTGTTTTTCGGGGCCCGATGACGGAGGAGAGGACGTTGTCGCCCTGGTCTGAGACCGTCTGTGAGGCGCAGGCTTAACGACCCTGCGCTCGTAAAACCGCCCAGGAGGCTGGGGTGGACCCGGAAAGGCGCTGTTGTCGACCTGCGGCTGGTAGTCGACATTGGGCGGCGGCCGGTCCCAGATCCGCCTGGCGTCGAGCGGCCGCGGAATAACCACCGTGCCGTCATAGCTGCGAGAGCAGCCGCCGCCGAAAAGCAGCGCCACGCCCAGCAACAAAGGCCCTATCCGTCCGTACATTAGCAACACCCCTGTGCATGCTTATAGCGCGGCCTTGCTCCGCGCCACAACCGGACGGAATAACGCAGCAGGAACAGGCCGGTTGCGCCGTTAAGGTTAGCGGATCGTTAATGCTTCTGCGGCACATTCCGCCGACGGACCGCGGAGGGAGGGTTCGGCCTTGATTTTCGGGGTGGGGACAGCATGGCGGAATCGGACGAAGCAATCGGCGTGCGCGGCAAGCGCAAGCCCGGCAAGGCAGCCGCGCCTGGCGGCGATGGGCCATCCGGCGTCGACATGGATTGCGCCGACGCGCTGCGCCAACTCGTCGAAGCGGGCTCGGACTGGATTTGGGAAACCGACGCGGAATTGCGCTTTTCCTGGCTTTCCCAAGATTACCAGGCGGCAACCGGTATCGATCCGGCAATGGTGCTTGGCCGGTTCCGCTTCGATTTTCTCAACCAGGTCCTGAAGGGCAACCGCGGTGCGGCGGCGCATCTGGAGGATTTGCAGGCGCACCGGCCGTTCCGCGACTTCGTCTACGAACTGAAGGGGGGGCGCCCCGACTGCAGCTGGGTGCTGACGTCAGGCTTCCCGCGTTTCGACAGCGAAGGAAAATTCGTCGGCTATCGCGGCCTGGGCCGCAACGTCACCGCGCTGGCCAGCGCCTTCGAGGCCATGCAGCCGGCGGCTGGCGGCGATGCCGTCCAGCATCTCGCCGATCTCGAGCGGACGATGGATGCCATGCATATGGGCGTCGTGCTTCTGGACGCCAGGCTCGATACGCTCATCGTCAACAAGGCCTACCGCGATCTCTCCAGGATTCCGGACGGGGCCGTGACGGTAGGCGCGCCGTTCAGCCTGCTGATGGAACTCAATCGCCGCAACGGCATCTATGGCGACATCGACGAAGAGCAATGGCAGCGCTACCTCGCCACGCGCATCGAAGAGATCAAGGCCGGCACCGTCGCACCTCGGGAGTTTGCCCACACCGACGGGCGCACCATGATGTTCTCCGTCACGGCTCTGTCGGGAGGCAAACGCCTGCTGACCTACTATGAGGTCACCGAGGTCAAGCGGCGGGACGCCGAAATCGAGAATGCCAACGCCAAGATAGCCGAGACTTTCGCCAATCTCCGCACCATGGTCGATCAGATGCCGATCGGTGTTCTTGTCCTCGATGCCGACATGCGTGCCGAGGTCATCAACCGCGCCTTTTACGATTTCTGGCAGATCGACGCCCGGCGCGCCGAGACCGGCTGCAGCTTCCTCGATCTGATGGAAGCCAGCCGCGACATCGACCCGTATGGTTCGGACGACGCGACATGGCACCGGCATGTCGCCGAACGCGAGGCTGAAATCAGAGCCGGCACAGCTGGAGCGAGGCAGTTCCCGCGCAATGACGGCAGGACGCTGATCTCGTCGATGGCGCCGCTGGCCGGCGGCAAGCGGTTCATTTCCTATGTCGATGTCACCGACATGAAGGATCGCGAGGCCGAACTTGCCGAAGCGCTGGAAAAGGCGCGGCTGGCGGAAGCAGTAATCAACGGGGTCAAGGATCCGATCTTCGTCAAGGACGACAATCTGCGCTTCGTCTTCGTCAACGAGGCCTTCGCGGCGCTGTTCAAGCAGGCGCCGCAGGCCATGCTTGGCAGGCCGGGAAGCGATTTCCTCGGGCCGGACGAGGTCGCGCTGTTCGAAAGCAGCGAACGCGAGGTGCTGGCCGGCGGACAGCAATACGAAGTGGAAGAAAGCTTCAAGGCCGGCGGCGGCACCCGTTCGCGTATCGTCAGGAAGAACCGCGTCCGCATGGCAAGCGGCCGCGACTATGTCGCCGGCTTTCTGTTCGACATCTCCGACATGAAGCGGCGCGAGACCGAAGCCGAAGATGCGCGCAAGCATCTCGCCAGCGTGCTGGAATCGCTGCCGGCGGGGGTCATCATCTACGACCGCGACGACAAGTTCGTCTTCGCCAACCACAGGCTGCAGGATACGTTGCCGGCGCTGAAGCCTTTGTGGCAGCCCGGCCGCACCTTCCGCGAAGCGCTGGAGTTCGGCCATTCGGTGGGTTATTTCCGTTCGAGTGGCGATCCTGGGATCGACAGCCTGTACGAAGGCGATTCCGAACGCTGGCTTGACGGCATCCTGGCGCGTTACCGTCTGCCGAATTCCTCCTATGAGCGCCTCAATGCCGATGGCCGCTGGTACCAGGTCTACGACATGCGCACAGGCGACGGCACGTTCATCGGGGTGCGCGTCGACATCACCGACCTCAAGAGCCGCGAGGCGGCGCTTCATGACTCGATGCGCCAGATCGATCTCTTCCGCCATGTCATGGACGAGTTGCCGGTAGCCGCCTTCATCAAGGCGCAGGACCTGAGCATCGAATTCGTCAACAAGGCCTGGTGCGCGCTGACCGGTCTCGCCAAGGACGACGTCATCGGCCGGACCGACCGTCAGCTGTTCAGCGGCGAGGAAGCAGAGGGCTTCAGCCAGGACGATACCGATGTCGTGACGAATGGCAATGTGCGCGAGGTCGAGGAGCCCGTCACTCATCGTGACGGAACGGTGCGGCAGTTGATGACGCGCAAGAGCCGCCTGGTCGCCACGGACGGATCGGTGCATCTGGTCGGATCCAGCACCGACATCACCGATGTCAAGGCGCGCGAGCAAGCTCTGGAAGAGAGCATGCGCGAGAACGAGGTGTTCCGCAGCCTGATCGACAACGTGCCGGTGTCGATCTACGCCAAGCGCTCCGATCTCAGGCAGTTCTATGTCAACAAGGGCTGGTGCGATCTCACCGGCTTCAGCAAGCAGGAGGCGATCGGCAAGACCGACGTCGAGATCTTCGGGCCGGATGGCGAGGCCTTCGTGGCCAGCGATCTCGCCGTGCTGCGTACCGGCGAGACCCAGGAGATCGAGGAGACGGTGCGCCTTCCAGACGGCAGCGTCAGGCATCAGTTCGCCCGCAAGGGCGCAATGATCGCCTCTGACGGTTCGCTCTACCTGATCGGTTCGACCACAGATATTACGGAACTCAAGCAGCGCGAGGCGGAGCTCAGCGAGGCGCGCCGGCGCGCCGTGCTCGCCGACCGTGCCAAGTCGGAGTTCCTCGCCAATATGAGCCATGAGATCCGCACGCCGATGAACGGCGTACTGGGCATGGCTGAACTCCTGGCCAAATCCAATCTCGATCCCAAGCAGAAGACATTCACCGACATCATCGTCAAATCGGGCAACGCGCTGTTGACCATCATCAACGACATCCTGGATTTCTCCAAGATCGATGCCGGCCAGCTGGTGCTCGACCCGGCGCCCTTCAATCTCGCCGAGGCGATCGAGGACGTGGCGACGTTGGTGTCGACACGGGCCAAGGAAAAGGATCTTGAGCTCATCGTGCGCATCGAGCCGCGGCTTGAAAGTCTGTTCATCGGCGATGTCGGCCGCATCCGGCAAATCGTCACCAACCTGCTCGGCAATGCGGTGAAGTTCACCGATGAAGGCCACGTGCTGGTCGACGTGACCGGCGAACGGGTTCCAACGGGAACCAGGCTGACGATCTCGGTCACCGATACCGGCATAGGCATCCCCGAGGAAAAACTGAAACTGGTGTTCGAGAAATTCAGCCAGGTCGATACGTCCTCGACAAGGCGCCACGAGGGCACCGGGCTTGGCCTTGCCATCACCTCGCGGCTGGTCGATCTGATGGGCGGCGACATTGGCGTCGAGAGCGCTGAAGGCAAGGGGTCGACCTTCTGGTTCACCGTAACGTTGCCAGGGGCCGGGCAGCAGAGCGGGCAGCGCATCACGCCGGTGGACGTGACGGGCGCACGCGTGCTGATCGTCGATGACAACGCCGTCAACCGCGCCATCCTGACCGAGCAGATGACCTCGTGGACGTTCGATTCCTGCGCGGCCGAAAGCGGCGCCGAAGGTCTCAAGGTGCTGATCGCCGCGGCAGCTTATGGCGTGGCGGTCGACTGCGTCGTGCTCGACTACCAGATGCCTGAAATGAGCGGCGCCGAAATGGCGCGTATCGTGCGCAACACCGAGGGCCTCGCGGACACGCCGATCATCATGCTGACATCGGTCGACCAGTCGCTTGCCAACACCAGCTACCGCGATCTTGGCATCGACGCCCAGCTGATCAAGCCGGCGCGCTCCTCGGTGCTCCTGGAAACGCTGGTCGCGACCATCCAGCGCCATCGCCACGCCACCAGCGGCCACGCCGTTCAACCGCTCACGGGCGAGGCGCCCGAGGCGTCCCGGCCGCCGCCCCTGGCACCATCCGAGCAGCGCGCGCAATTGCAGCCGCCACAGGTTCGCCCCAGGTTGCCCGCGACGGCCGGCGGGCACAGGCTGGATATACTGGTGGCCGAGGACAATGAGGTGAACCAGATGGTGTTCACGCAAATCCTCGGCGAGACCGGCTATGGTTTCGAGATCGTCGGCAATGGCCGCAAGGCGCTCGACGCCTTCGGTACGCTCAATCCGTGCATGATCCTGATGGATGTCTCGATGCCGGAGATGAGTGGTCTCGAAGCGACGGCCGCGATCCGCCTGCTGGAGCAGGAGACCGGCACGCATGTGCCGATCGTCGGCGTCACCGCGCATGCGCTCAAGGGCGACCGCGAGCGCTGCCTGGAGGCAGGCATGGACGACTATCTGCCCAAGCCGATCAGCCCCAGGGCCCTGCTCGAGAAGGTCGAGCGCTGGGTCGGCGCCGGCCGTCAGGTCCACCGCAACGCGGGATAGAGCCCGCGTCGCCTGAATTGCAGGATCCGGGGAGGCAACAAGGAATCAGCGGAGATTCGCTGCTACCGCTGCGTGCAATGACTATGGTGCGATCGCGCCATATCAAAGGCCGTGTCCAGCCGGAACAATAGCGAAATCGAATTCCGCTCTTCTCAGTTACGGGCGGGAGCAGCGACCGCCTGCAAGAAACAGTGTCACTCTACCCCAACGGACCTGTTTTTGGCGATGGCCCGGCCATGACACGCTCTGGCTGCGAGCAACGCGCTCCCGTCCGGATTTTCTTCATTTGGGAAAAGCCTGGTCGAGTCCGTGGTGATTCCAGCCGTCGGACGGCTCAAGCCCCTGATTCCGGCGGCAAACTCGGACCGCGCCGCGAGCGCCCGAGATCAGCGTCTTTCGCGTTGCCGGCAACGCGTTACCGGGCTGACATGAAACTGTCATGCGACTGTTATAATCGAAGGCTATTGGCCTCAGCGGCGCCGGCAAGAAGTGGCGCCGAGAGACCATCTTCCGAACAGGAGCAGGCCACATGAGACATTTCATCCGCTCGGCGGCCGTTGCGATTGCAATGGCTGCGGCGTCCACCCTCACCCTTTCCGCAGCAATGGCAGCTGACCTTTCCGGCGCCGGCTCGACCTTCATCTATCCGGTGTTCGCCAAATGGGCCGACACCTACAAGAAGGATACTGGCATCGGCCTCAACTATCAGTCGATCGGCTCGGGCGGCGGCATCAAGCAGGTCATCGCCAAGACCGTGACCTTCGGCGCCACCGACAAGCCGATGTCCGACGCCGATCTGGAAAAGAACGGCCTCGTGCAGTTCCCGATGGTGATGGGCGGCATCGTGCCGATCGTCAACCTCACGGGCATCAAGCCGGGCGAACTCGTCCTCGACGGCAAGACGCTGGCCCAGATCTATCTCGGCGCGATCACCACCTGGGACGATGCCGCGATCAAGGCCCTGAACCCGGACCTTAAGCTGCCGTCGACCGCTATCGCCGTCGTTCATCGTTCGGACGGCTCGGGCACGACCTTCAACTTCACTGACTACCTCGTGAAGCTCTCGCCCGACTGGAAGGACAAGGTCGGCTCGGATACGGCCGTCGAATGGCCGACGGGCGTCGGCGCCAAGGGCAGCGAAGGCGTTGCCAACACCGTCAAGCAGACCGACGGCGGCATCGGCTATGTCGAATATGCCTATGCCAAGCAGAACAATCTCTCCTACTCCAAGATGCTGAACGCCGCCGGCAAGGTCGTCGAGCCGTCGCTCGAATCCTTCGGCGCGGCTGCTTCGAACGCCGACTTCAAGGGCGCCAAGAACTTCAACGTCATCATCACCAACGAGCCGGGCGACGCCACCTGGCCGATCGCTGCCTCGACCTGGGTGCTGATCCACAAGACCCCGGACGATGCCGCGGCCACCGGCGAAGCGCTCAAGTTCTTTGCCTGGGCCTACAAGGACGGCAAGGAAACCGCCAAGGCGCTCGACTATGTGTCGATCCCCGATAGCGTCGTCGACCTGATCAAGGCTTCGTGGAAGGCCGACATCAAGGCCGACGGCAAGCCCGTCTACGCCGGCGAGTAATATCTTTCTGGAGGAGCGCCGCCCCGCGGCGCTCCTTTTCAATCAACACAAAGAGCCGAGCTTGACATGAGCGCTGCCCACGAAGCCTTGCCAGCCATTCGAGGTTCACGCGACGCCACCGTCAGACGGTTCGCGTTGACCGATTCGATCTTCCATGGGCTGACCCGCGCCGCCGCCATTCTCGTGCTGGTGCTGCTCGGGGGCGTCGCCATCTCGCTGTTCGCCGGTTCCTGGCAGGCACTGTCGACCTTCGGCTTCTCCTTTCTGACCACCGAGAGCTGGAATCCCGTCACCGAGAAATTCGGCGCCTTGGCACCCATCTATGGCACCATCATCACTTCGGCCATCGCCATCCTGATCGCTGTGCCGCTCGGTATCGGCATCGCCATTTTTCTCACCGAGCTTTGCCCGCGTCCGCTCCGGCGCCCGATCGGCATGGCCGTGGAACTGCTGGCCGGCATCCCCTCGATCATCTACGGTATCTGGGGCCTGTTCGTGCTGGCACCGTTCCTGCAGACGACAGTGCAACCTTTCATCATCAACGTGTTCCACGGCATTCCCGGCCTTAACAGCCTGTTCGCCGGGCCTCCTTATGGCATCGGCCTGCTGACCTCGGCGATGATCCTGGCCATCATGATCCTGCCTTTCATCACCTCGATCACCAAGGATGTGTTCGACACGGTGCCGCCGGTGCTGAAGGAGTCCGCCTACGGCATTGGCTGCACGACCTGGGAGGTAACACGCCGGGTCGTCGTCCCCTACACCCGCATCGGCATCATGGGCGGCGTCATGCTTGCGCTCGGCCGTGCACTCGGTGAAACCATGGCGGTCACCTTCGTCATCGGCAACGCCCACCGGATCAGCGCCTCGCTGTTCGCGCCGGCAACGACGATCTCGGCAACCATCGCCAACGAATTCACCGAAGCCGTCGGCGATCTCTACACCTCCTCGTTGGTGGCGCTCGGTCTGATCCTGTTCGTCATCACCTTCCTCATCCTTGCCATCGCCCGCTACATGCTGATGCGCATCGATGCCCGTACCGGAGTCTGACCGATGTCGACAGCCGCATCGCTTCACCAGAGCCGCAAGCGCAAGAACGGCGTGATGATGACGCTCTGCGTCATCGCCGCCGGCATCGGCCTTGCTTGGCTGGCACTGATCCTCGGCGCGCTGCTCTATAAGGGCCTGTCGGGCGTTTCGCTCTCAGTGTTCACGGAAATGACCCCGCCGCCCGGTGATGCCGGTGGCCTGCTCAACGCCATCTACGGCAGCATCGTGATGACCATTATCGGCATCGTCGTCGGCACGCCGATCGGCGTGCTGGCCGGCACCTACATGGCCGAATATGGCCGCTTTTCGAAGCTCACCACCGTGGTGCGCTTTATCAACGACATCCTGCTGTCGGCGCCCTCAATCATCATCGGCCTGTTCGTCTACGAATTGATGGTGCGGCCGATGGGGCATTTCTCGGCCATCGCCGGTGCCGTGGCACTGGCCATCCTGGTCATTCCCGTCGTGGTGCGTACCACCGAGGACATGCTCAACCTTGTGCCGAACGCTTTGCGCGAGGCCGGCACGGCGATTGGCGCGCCGCGCTGGGTGGTGATCCGTTCGGTGGCCTACCGCGCGGCGATGTCCGGCATCGTCACCGGCATATTGTTGGCCATTGCCCGCATTTCCGGCGAGACGGCGCCGCTACTCTTCACAGCGCTCAACAACCAGTTCTGGTCGAGCAATCTCAATGCGCCGATGGCCAGCCTGCCGGTGACCATCTTCCAGTTCGCTCTCAGCCCTTACGAGGAGTGGCAGCAACTGGCGTGGACCGGCGCACTCATAATCACATTGACGGTTCTCGCGCTCAGCATCTTTGCGCGCAGCCTGACCGGACGCAGAGAGGACAAATGAGCCAGATGTTGTCTCCAGACATGACGATTGCGACAGAGGCAGCCGCCAAGGCGAAGATCGAGGTCAAGAACCTCAATTTCTACTACGGCCAGTCGAAGGCGCTGAAAGACATCACCTTGTCGCTGCCCGAGCGCAGCGTGACGGCCTTCATCGGACCGTCGGGTTGCGGAAAGTCGACGCTGCTGCGCGTCTTCAACCGCATCTACGAGCTCTACCCCAAGCAGACCGCCGAGGGTCAGGTGCTGCTCGACGGCCAGAACGTTCTCGACCGCTCGCAGGACCTCAACCTGTTGCGCACCAAGATCGGCATGGTGTTCCAGAAGCCGACGCCGTTCCCGATGTCGATCTATGAGAATATCGCCTTCGGCGTCAGGCTCTATGAGAAGATCGGCAAGGCCGAGATGGACGGCCGTGTCGAGCAGGCGTTGAAACGCGCCGCGCTGTGGAACGAGGTCAAGGACAAGCTCAATGCCAGCGGCCTCAGCCTGTCGGGCGGCCAGCAGCAGCGGCTTTGCATCGCCCGCACCGTGGCGGTCAAGCCGGAGGTCATCCTGCTCGACGAACCGGCCTCGGCGCTCGACCCATTGTCGACCGCCAAGATCGAGGAATTGATCGACGAGTTGCAGGCCGACTACACGATCGTCATCGTCACCCACAACATGCAGCAGGCCGCGCGCGTGTCGAAGCAGACGGCTTTCATGTATCTGGGCGAGCTGGTCGAATTCGACAAAACCGAGAAAATCTTCACGTCGCCTCGCGAGAAGCGCACGCAGGACTACATCACCGGCCGCTTCGGCTGATCTCACGCATACGAGGACCAGGATCATGGCCGAACACACAGTCGCAGCCTTCGACGAGGATCTCGGGCAGATCAGCAGGCTGATCAGCGACATGGGCGATCTCGCCGGCACGATGGTCGGCGGCGCCACCAAGGCGCTGCTGAATTCCGACAACGCGCTGGCACAGCGCGTGGTCTCCGACGACGCCATCATGGACGCGCGCCAGCGCGAACTCGATGATCGCGCCATCACCCTGATCGCCAAGCGCCAGCCGATGGCCGACGATCTGCGTCATGTCGTCGGCTCGATCCGCATGGCGGGCGATCTCGAACGCATCGGCGACCTTGCCAAGAACATCGCCAAGCGCGTCGGCTCGGTCGGCCTCACCGCCACGCCGCGCGACCTGTCGCATTCCATCGACTCCATGGCGCAGCTGGTGCTGATCCAGGTGCAGGGCGTCGTCGAGGAATATGCGGCCGGCGATGCCGCCGCCCTCGCCAAGCTCAGGAATGACGACGAACGCATCGACGTCAAATACACTTCGGTCTTCCGCGAACTCCTGACCTACATGATGGAGGATCCCCGCAACATCACGGCTTGCACGCATCTTTTGTTCTGCGCCAAGAATCTCGAACGCATCGGCGACCATGTGACCAACATCGCCGAGAATGCGTATTATGTGCTGACCGGCACGCAACTGCCCGCCAACCGTCCGAAGCAGGACGAGACGGCGATGTCGGTGCCGGCGGCTTGACGGCAGGGATGATCGATCGATGATCGCGCCACGCATCATGGTGGTGGAGGACGAGGAGCCGCTGGGCGTGCTCCTCCGCTACAATCTGGAGTCCGAGGGTTACCAGGTCGAGGTGGTGACACGCGGCGACGAAGCCGAGATACGCCTCCAGGAAAACGTGCCCGACCTGCTGGTGCTCGACTGGATGGTGCCGGCGGTTTCCGGCATCGAACTCTGTCGGCGCCTGCGCATGCGGCCCGAGACGGAGCGATTGCCGATCATCATGCTGACGGCGCGCGGCGAGGAGAGCGATCGCGTGCGCGGCCTCTCGACCGGCGCCGACGACTATCTGGTCAAGCCGTTCTCGACGCCGGAATTCATGGCCCGGGTCAAGGCGCTGCTGCGCCGCGCCAAACCGGAAGTGCTGTCCAGCGTGCTCAAGGTCGGCGACATCGTGCTCGACCGCGAATCGCACCGGGTCTATCGCAAGAAGAGCGAGATCCGGCTCGGACCGACCGAGTTCAGGCTGCTCGAATTCATGATGCGCCATCCCGGCCGCGTGTTCTCGCGCAGCCAGTTGCTCGACAATGTCTGGGGCGAGACGATCTACATCGACGAGCGCACCGTGGATGTGCATGTCGGCCGCCTGCGCAAGGCGGTCAACAATGGCCGCATGCCCGATGTGATACGCACCATCCGTGGCGCAGGCTACGCAATTCGCGAGGACTGAGATCAGGCCACGTTCTTGCCGGATCTCACCTGCACACCCGGCGCGAAGATCTCCTGGTCGACGAAGGTGAGCGCGCGCATGGCGCAGCCCTCGCGGATCAGCGGCAATTCGTTCGGCTCTGTATCGAAGGAAATCGACGTCGAATGCTGGCCGCCGGCGGTCTGGGCGATGGCCTCGCGCAGGGCCGGCTCGATCAGATCGAAGGCGGCGGCGCTGACGCCGACCATCGCAACCGGCGCCGGATCGATCAGCGCGAACAAGCTGCCAAGGCCATAGCCCAGCGCCTCGCCGGCCTTGCGATAGGCCTCGCGCTCCGGTCCGTCTCTTTCGCGCGCCGTGGCCGCCAATGCGCGCATGTCGGCGTCGCTGACGTCGACCGGTTTGGCGTCCTCACCCATCTGTCCTGCATTACGCCAGATGGCATAGTTGCCGGCATAGGCCTCGACGCAGCCGCGCCGCCCGCAGCGGCAGAGCGCGCCGCCGGGGCGATGGATCATGTGGCCGAACTCGCCGCCTGAGGAATGGGTGCCGGTGAACAGCTCGCCCTTCAGCACCAGGCCCATGCCGATGCCGTGCGAGAGCAGGATGGCGATGAAGTCGTCGCGGTAGCGCTCGGGGTCGCGCCAGCGCAGCGCCACAGCCATCATGTTGCAGTCGTTCTCCATGGTGGCGGGGATGCCGAATTCGGCTTCGAGTATATCGGCGAAGGCAATGTCCGTCTGCGGCGTGATCGGCGACCACAGCATGGCGCGCGCCTCGGTGTCGGTGATGCCCTGGATCGCCAGCGCGATGCGGGCAATGCTGGCGACATCGAGGTCGGGATCCTCGAGGCGGCGCCGGACGATGGCCACGCATTCGCCGATCAGCGCCTCGCGCGACATGGTCAGCGTGTCCAGCCGGCGCTGCTCCTCCGATATCACCTGGCCGGCGTAGTCGATGACGGCGACGGAGAGGAAATTCAGCGACAGCACCACGGTCATGACCGCCGCGGCCTCGGGGTTGAGACAAAGGCCCACCTGCGGCCGGCCGCGTTTCAGTGAGCCGGCCTCGTTCGGCTTGCCTTCGCTCAGGATACCTTCGCCGATCAGGTCGGCTGATATCGCCGATATGGTCGAGTGGCTCAGGGCGGTGGTGGCGGCGATCTCAGTGCGCGAGGGCTGGCCACCCCGGCGCACGGCTCCAATCACCATTGCGCGGTTGCGCCGGCGCAGATCGTCGTGGCGGATTCCGACCGACATGATTTCCCTCCCCGTCGCCGCGGTTCTTGACGCCCCTCGAACACCTCCGGCAACGGGTCGAATACTGGCAGAAGCGGCTGGGGCTGTCATTTATTTATTGCGGGGCTCGAAAAAAGGCTTCCGGCACCTCAAAATCCGTCAGAATCGATGTTGACAGTGTTCCGGCGATGGACCAGTGTTTTTTCGAGGCTCGAAAAAATTAGGGCCTTTGTGCCGGCCTTAGGGCCAGTTTGGTCGCGCCACACGCGGGCGCAGGGAGGATATCATGAAGAGATTCACAGTCGCCATTCTGGCGGGTGTCGCCATGTCGCTGACGCTGGCGTCGGTCGCGCAGGCGAAGGGCAAGGTTATCGGCGTGTCGTGGTCCAACTTCCAGGAGGAGCGCTGGAAGACCGACGAGGCCGCCATGAAGAAGGCGATCGAGGCCGCGGGCGACAAGTACATTTCCGCCGATGCGCAGTCCAATCCTGGCAAGCAGCTGACCGATGTCGAGAGCCTGATTTCGCAGGGTGCCAATTCGCTGATCATCCTGGCGCAGGACGCGTCGGCCATCGGCCCGGCGGTACAGAAGGCGCTCGACGAGGGCATTCCGGTCGTCGGCTATGACCGCCTGATCGAGAACAAGGACGTCTTCTACCTGACCTTCGACAACAAGGAAGTCGGCCGCATGCAGGCCCGCGAAGTGTTCAAGGTGAAGCCTGAGGGCAATTACGTCTTCATCAAGGGCTCGGGCGCCGATCCGAATGCCGACTTCCTGTTCTCGGGCTCTATGGAAGTGCTGAAAGCGGCAATAGACAGCGGCAAGATCAAGAATGTCGGCGAAGCCTATACGGACGGCTGGCTGCCCGCCAACGCCCAGAAGAACATGGAACAGTTCCTCACCGCCAACGACAACAAGGTCGACGCCGTGGTCGCCGCCAATGACGGCACCGCCGGCGGCGTCGTTGCGGCGCTGACGGCGCAGGGGCTCGCCGGCACCGTGCCGGTCTCCGGCCAGGACGGCGACCACGCCGCGCTCAACCGCATCGCGCTCGGCACCCAGACCGTGTCGGTGTGGAAGGACGCGCGCGAACTCGGCAAGAACGCCGCCGAGATCGCCTCGCAACTCGCCGACGGCAAGAAGATGACCGACATCGCCGGCGTGAAGGACTTCACGACGCCTGGCGGCAACACCGTCAAGTCGCTGTTCCTGACCCCGGTGGCCATCACCAAGGACAATCTCAACCTCGTCATCGACGCCGGCTGGATCAAGAAGGACGAAGTCTGCACGGGCGTTGCCGCGGGCAGCGTCGCGGCCTGCAACTGAGCTTGATCGCCTGAAAAGTCGGAAGCGCCGCGGCGTGGAACGGCCAGTGTTTCTGAACACTGGCCGTTCCAATTTCCTTGTTTTCGCAATTCCGGACGAAAAACCGCTACGCACTTTTCCTGGGAATTGCTTCCAAGCCGCGGCGTTTTCCCAACAAGATTTGTGTTTCCGCCGCTGGCGGCTAACTTCTGGGCTCTGGTCCGGCATCCGCGTCAGACAGCAAGCCGCTGGGAGGACATCATGACCGACACGACCTCAACCTCGCAGGCCGATACGGCGCGTGCGTCGGAACTCGGCGCGGTCGCGCGTTTCCTGAAGGCGACCGAGATCGATACCCGCATGCTCGGCATGATCGGCGCGCTGCTGCTGATCTGGGTCGCGCTGCATGTGATTTCGAGCCTGCGTCTTGGCGTCAATCCGCTCGATTTCGACAGCCGCACGTTTCTCACGCCACGCAACCTGTGGAACCTGTCGGTGCAGACGTCCGCGGTCGCCATCATGGCCTGCGGCATGGTGCTGGTCATCGTCATGCGCAACATCGACCTGTCCGTCGGTTCCGCCGAGGGCTTGATCGGCATGGTCATGGGCTTTGCGCAGGTACATTTCCTGGTTCGGTTCGTAGGACTTGAACTCGGCAACCCATGGATCTGGGTCCTGGCACTGGTCATCGGTCTGGCGCTCGGGCTTTTGATCGGCGCCTTCCAGGGCTTCGTCATCGCCTATCTCGAAGTGCCGGCCTTCATCGTCACGCTGGGTGGCCTGCTGGTCTGGCGCGGCGCCGCCTGGTGGGTCACGTCAGGCCAGACGGTGGCACCGCTCGACGCCACGTTCCAGCTTATGGGCGGCGGACCGGCCGGATCGATCGGCGCCACCTGGAGCTGGGTCGTCGGCATCGTCGCCTGCCTGGCCGTCGTGTTCGCGCTGTTCAACGGGCGGGTCCAGCGCAAGCGCTTCCGCTTCCCCCTGCGGCCGATCTGGGCCGAGACGCTGCTCGGCGTCGTCACCTGCGCCGTCATCATGGGCGCGGTCTGGCTGGCCAACTCCTATCCATGGCCGATCGGGATCGTGAACCGGTACGCGGCCGCCAACAACATCACCGTGCCGGAGGGCGGGCTGTTCATCGCCCACGGCATCGCCATACCGGTGCTGATGGCGGTCGCCGTCGGTCTGGTCATGACCTTCATCACCAACCGCACCCGTTTCGGCCGTTATGTCTTTGCTATCGGCGGCAATCCGGAAGCGGCCAATCTCGCCGGCATCAACACGCGCTGGATCACCATGAAGGTGTTCATGATCATGGGCGTGCTGGCCACGATCGCCGCCGCCATTTCGTCGGCCCGGCAGAACTCGTCCACCAATGTGCTGGGAACATTGGATGAGCTGCTGGTCATTGCCGCGGCCGTCATCGGCGGCACCTCGCTTGCCGGCGGCTCGGGAACCATCATCGGCGCCATGCTCGGTGCATTGCTGATGCAGTCGCTGCAGTCGGGCATGGTGCTGCTCGGTGTCGATTCGCCGTTGCAGAGCATCGTCGTCGGCGCCGTGCTGGTCATCGCCGTCTGGCTCGACACCGTCTATCGCAAGCGGGTTTAGGGATACGACCATGGCTGACAAAACCGCTCCCGTAAGGGCCCTCACAACTGCGCCCACTGGCACGCCGCTGGTCGACATGCGCAACATCTCGATCGCCTTCGGCGGCATCCGCGCCGTCGACGACGCCTCGATCGATCTTTTCCCCGGCGAGGTCGTGGCGCTGCTCGGCCATAACGGCGCCGGCAAGTCGACGCTGATCAAGATCCTGTCCGGCGCCTACAAGCGCGATGCGGGCCAGATCTTCGTCAATGGCGAGGAGGCAGCGATCTCCAACCCGCGCGACGCCAAGAAATACGGCATCGAGACGATCTACCAGACGCTGGCGCTGGCCGACAATGTCGACGCCGCCGCCAACCTGTTCCTCGGCCGCGAACTGATGACCGCCTGGGGCACGCTCGACGACGTCGCCATGGAGGCCGAGGCGCGCAAGGTGATGGGGCGGCTCAATCCTCGCTTCCAGCGCTTCAAGGAACCGGTGATCAAGCTGTCGGGCGGTCAGCGGCAATCGGTGGCGATCGCCCGCGCGATCCTGTTCAATGCCCGCATCCTGATCATGGACGAGCCGACGGCGGCACTTGGGCCCCAGGAAACCGCCCAGGTCGGCGAGTTGGTCAGGCAGCTCAAATCCGATGGCATCGGCATTTTCCTGATCAGCCACGACATCCACGACGTGTTCGAGCTGGCCGACCGTGTCTGCGTGATGAAGAATGGCCAGGTGGTCGGTACCGCCCGCACGACTGACGTCACGCAGGACGAGGTGCTTGGGATGATCATCCTGGGCAAATGTCCTCCAGGTGCCATACCGGGGCCGGGCGCGCTGAAGATCGCCGCCTGAGGCCGGTCAGGCCGCTTCGGGCACGCCCCGATGCCGGTCACGTGATATGCCAGTGATCACGATGGTGTGGCCTGACCATTGTGTTGACCCGGCGACTTGCCCATAAAAGGTCCTGTTTTGCTCATGGACCGCATCATCCGTTGAAGAAGCTTTTTCCAATCGTCGCGTTCATTGCCGTTGCACTGATCAGCATGACCATGGCGGGGTTCGCTTATTTCGCGACGCAGGAAGCCGCCCGCATCAAGTTCGAAGGGGCGGCCGATGACGCCCTCAACCGGATCGAGAGCCGCATCGACCTTCACCTGTCGCTGCTGCGCTCGACACAGGCCCTGTTCGACGCACGTAACGGCGATATTTCCCAGAACGAGTTCAAGGCATTCTTCAAGGCGCTGGATGTCGACAACAATTTCGCCGGCCTGCGAGGCATCGGCTTCCTGCGGCTGGTCAGGACGGGCGACGAGGCAGCGGTGGAACGCGACACCCTCCACGATTTCGGCGCCAGTCATCCGGTCTATCCGGATACGACGCAGGCCTGGCGCACGCCGATCGCGCTTTTCGAGCCGCTCGATCCGTCCAACCAGACCATCATCGGCTATGACATGTTCAGCGAGCCGGTGCGGCGTGCGGCGATCGAAAAAGCCATGGCCGATGACCAGCAGCATGCGAGCGGGCTGGTGCAACTCGGCCAGGGCACGGGCGTGGCGCAGACTTTCACGGGCTTCCTGGTCTATGTGCGGCTCAATGTGGAAACCGCACCGGAGGTCATCAACGCATCGCGGTCCTCGACCGCCGGCTTTCTCTATGCGGCCTTTCGGGCCCGGGAACTGTTCCAGATCGCGCTCAGCCGTGCGCCGCTGCTGCCGGTCAACACCGAGATCTATGATGGAGCGGTGAACGGCGACAACCTGTTGTTCCGCTCGGAGACGCCACCGGCCTCATCCCTGGGGGACCGGCTGCTGGTCACCCGCAAGATGACCGTGGCGGGACGCCCTTGGACCGTGTTGTTCAGGCCAACCAGCGCCTTCTCGCAACCCTCTTCGCGCGCCATCCCCGTGATGCTGGGGCTGTTCGGCCTGCTCCTGGCAGGCGCCATCGCGCTGGTGGCGCGCTATCAGGAGCGAGCCTATGACGCGGTGTCGGCCTTGCACGAGACGACGGAAAAAAGCCTGCTCGAAAAGGACCTGATGCTGCAGGAGATGAAGCATCGCATCAAGAACTCCATCACCAGGGTGCTGGCGATCGCGCGGCAGACGGCTTCGCGGGCAACCGACGTCAATGAGTTTTCCGCTTCCTTCTCGGCCAGGCTGCAGGCGATGGCCGCCTCGCAGGATATGTTGACGCGCTCGCGCTGGCAGAAAGCCGGCCTTGCCGATCTGCTGCGCATCGAGCTTGGCCAGGTGTTCGGCAAGGAACTGCCGGACGGGCTCCTGTCAGGCCCGGAGGTGCTGCTCGATGAAACAACGACGCAGGCGCTTGGGCTGACCTTTCATGAACTCGCCACCAACGCGCTGAAATACGGCGAAGCCGGCAATTTCGTTGGCGCTCTCAAGGTGAACTGGTCGCTGGAAGGGCGGGGGCGCGAGCGGACGCTGGCGCTGAACTGGCGGGAGGCGGGGAAGAAGAGGGTAGAGGCGCCATCGCGGACGGGATTCGGCACCAAGCTGATCGATCTCAATGTCACGCGCGAGCTGCGCGGCACGATCAGACGCGATTTTCAGGCCGATGGCCTCAAGGTGGAAATCAAAATTCCACTGGCCGGCTGAAACCCACCCGTCAGCGGCCCTAGCGGCCGACTCCCAGCCACGAAAATCCGGAGGCCCTGGGCCTCCGGATTTTGACTTGTTATCGCTGAATCAGTTGCAGCGGGCCGTGTAGATCCGGCCGCGATGGTCGCGATACTGGCAGTAGCCGTTGCGCAGGTTGCGAACCAGCAGGCCGGAGCCGGCACCGACGGCCGCGCCGATCAGGGCACCCTTGCCGCCGCCGACCAATCCACCCACGCCCGCGCCGATCAAGCCGCCGCCGACGACGTCCTGCTCGGTCGAGGTACAGCCGCTGACGGCAACCACCGCAACCATGGCAATAAGTATTTTCCGCATAGAGTCACTCCTCACTTGTGTCCACACTTTGGTAAGCTCCAACCGCCATTTAGCACGAAACGACGGCCTTTGCTGCTGCAATTTATTGTTGGCTAAGGTCGTCTTTTTCTGGGCGGTTCGTGTTCGATGCCATGACGACGTTGGATACGGCCAACGAAGCGTCAAGACTACCATCTGGCCGCACCTTCCAGACAATCTGATCGTAGTCGTCCTCCAAGGCGGGATCGACCGCGAGGCATTTGGCGACGACATGCTGCGCCTGCCCCTGCACGTCGCCCATCGCGAAGGGGCGCTCAGCGGTGCATTCGTCAGCAGTCGCAAAAACGCTGACAGGGACCTGCAATTCCCGACATTCGGCCATCGTGTTCGAGCAACCGATCACCAGCAGCAACGCGGCTATGTGTTCCATGACAGATGTTCCTCTGGCCGCATTAACGGCCGGCATCGTCAAAAAGTTCCTGTCATTCCAACAGCGTTACACGAATAGTTCGGAGAAAACCGCGGCTCTTCACGCTGCGGCGTTAGCCTGCCCGGCGACTTCAACTGGCGCGACGGAGAGGAGAGCAGATTTAGTCAGGTCAACTGCCAGAAAATGGCCAGCACCATGATCGCGGCTGCGGCAAGAACGATCCCCTTCATCAACCCCCTACCTGCTTCAGGGAGTGCCTCCATGGAGGGTTCGGATTCCAGAAATTCGCCCATCGAAATACGGGCGGCTTGTTCCAATCTGTTCATGTCGGCAATCGTCAAGACATTCCTCCCGTACTGTGCTTCGAGCCTGCCAACAATCTCCAAAGGCGGGGCAGGTTCCGACGGTATCTGGGAAAAACAGCATCCGCGCTTATGGTGAACAGCCGGTTAAGGATTGTTGTTTGCCAGGCTCTCACTGCGTCTCGAAATTGCTGTGCGGCACGACAAGGCGGTATTCGAGGTGGCTCTCGCCGATATCCAGGTTCGCGGTTCCGTTCAGGGATGCCGGCACCACCCGCTCCAACGCGACGCTTCCGAAGCGCCGTTGACCGCCGCCACCGCGATTGGCTTCTATCGTTTCGGCCCATGTCAGCGACAGCGCAACCTCCCCCGTGGCAGCAACGTCGAGTTGGGCGGTAACCTCGACGAAGCCATCCGGCCGGGACAGGGCGCCGTAGCTCAACGAGTTGACGGCAAGTTCATGCATCGCCAGCCCGATATGCAGTGCGGCGTTGGGATTGAGGTAAGGATTGGCGCCACGAAAACGGAGGCTGTGCGACGGGTTCGCGCCATAGCGGCCGACCTGGCCCGCCACCAGTTCATGAAGGGCTGCCCCTCGCCAATTGGAGGATGTCACCAGATCCTGGGAGGAGGCCAGCGACTGCAGCCGGCCGCGGAAGCGCGTCAGGAAATCGCCGATGCCGTCGGAATAGCGACCGGTCTGGGTCGCGATGCTCTGGATGATCGCCAGGAGGTTCTTCGAGCGATGGCTGACTTCCCGCAGCAGCGTCGTCAACGTCTGTTCACGCCGCTTTTGCTCGGTCGTCTCGACCATGGTGGTGACGACGCCCTGTACATCGCCATCGTCGCCTCGGTCGGCATCGACCCAAATCTGAAACCAGCGAACGCCATTCTCGACCGGGACACTGATTTCAAGGCGCTGGGGATTGCCGGTCGCGATCACATCGCGCTTGGCGGCGCCGATGCGGTCGGTCTGCGCCGTCGGCAAAATGCCGTCGCCATCGACATCGTCGGAGGCCCACGGGGCGCGCATGTTGCGGGCCCATACGGTCTTCATCTCGCGATCCTGATAGAGGACGGAAATGCCGGCATTGTGGAGCGCGTGGAGAAGAGCCCGGCCAAGCTGCATGCCGCTCTCCGCGGGATGCAAGGCGATCACTTCATCGCCCCGTGCGCCTTCCTCTCTATCTGAAGTCCTCGAGCGCATCGGTCAACCTGTCCACCCCAACTCAGACTGAACCGCTCACCTGCCACATCGGTTCCAAATGAATCGGGATAACCACCCTTCCTAAAGCGGTCCGCCGGACGGCGTCCAGTAAAGGACACCGCCCGGCGGTGGCTGGAAACCGTTTGAGGGGTGCGGCTTCCAGTGTTCCTCTATTCAGTCGCCAGGCTCACGCCCGTCTGAAAAGGCCGGCCAAAAGCGAAATGACCAGGAATGCGAGGAAGATGAAGAACAATATCTGCGCGATACCGGCGGATGTGCCGGCGATACCGCCGAAACCAAGCGCGCCGGCAATAATCGCCACGACGAGAAATACGAGCGCCCAGTAAAGCATGGTTCATCTCCTTCCAATGATACGGTGAAAACGTGGGTAAATGCGGTTTGTTCCACCATTCGCCGAAAAAGCCGATGCTTGCAAACCGTTCCAGGCAGCGCGGCCCGGAAATTCGCTGGCGGCCGATCCGGCTTGTCAAGAAGGCCACCGAATGCATCGCACCCAGTGGCCTTTTATGTCCTTGTCCGGCTCGCGGAGGCCGCGATTTATGCAGCGGCCTTGGCCTGCCGGTCGAAGAAGAGCGCCTGGCTGATCAGCGCCTTCACCATGTCGGGATTGAACGGCTTGGTCACGAGGAAAGCAGGCTCCGGACGCTCTCCGGTCAGCAGACGCTCGGGAAAAGCGGTGATGAAGATTACCGGCACCGATGTCGACGAGAGGATTTCGTTCACCGCCTCGATGCCCGAGCTGCCGTCGGCGAGCTGGATGTCGGCCAGCACCATCTTCGGTCGGGTCTTGCCGAACATCGTCACCGCTTCGGCATGGGTGCGCGCCGTGCCCACCACCCGATGGCCGAGGCTCTCGACCATCTCCTCTATATCCATGGCAATGAGCGGCTCATCCTCGATGATCAGCACGTCGGTCGCCACCTGACGGGAAATCTCGTTGCTTGCCTGGGCAAGCAGCTCGGAGAACTGCTGGTCGCCGACATCGAGGATCTCGGCCGCCTCGTCCTCGCTGAAACCTTCGACGGCAACCAGCAGGAACGCCTGGCGGGGAAGCGGCGCGATCGCATTGAGATTGGCGGCCGCGCGCTGTTCCCAGCCCGCCTGTGTCTGCTCTTGCGGAACGCGGATGGCAACCGATGTGAAGAGCTTGGCGAAAACCTTGTATAGTGCGATCCGGTCACTGGACGCCTCGGGGAAGATGTCGATATCGGCAATGATCGCTTCAAGCATCGCGGCGACCAGCGCGTCGCCGCTCTCCTGCGATCCCGAGACGGCACGCGAAAAGCGCCGCAGGAACGGCAGATGCGGAGCGATGGTGGCGGACAAGCTCATAATAGACGTCTCCCTCAGATGACGCGTTGAACGGATTCCAGGCTATGCCGATTGCAAGCCCCGTGGGAAACAACGCCGCTTTTCTGAAAAAGTTCCGCCGATATGGAACGAATCACCGGCAATGGCGTTTTAGTGCCGGGATGGGCAACCAGACGAGGGTGCCGCTTGCCTTGTGTTGTGTTGTGAGCGGCTTGAGTTCTGGGAAATAAAGGGCGAAATGAAGGACATGACCAAAGATATTCTGGCTGGCGTCACGGGCAGGCGCCGGAACGGCGACGGCGATCCGTTAGGGCCGAATTCCGAAATCGGACGCAAACTCAAACAATATTACGACGAGCTGGTCTCCGACAATGTGCCGGATCGCTTCGCCCAGTTGCTCAGCCAACTGGAACAGGCCGAACCCGCACAGAAGAAGGACTAGGGACATGGCAGCGGTCTCCCAAGGCTTCAAGACCGATCTGCTTGGGGCGATCCCGAGCTTGCGGGCCTTTGCCGTGTCGCTGACGCAGAATGCCGACAAGGCCGATGACCTCGTTCAGGAAACGTTGGTCAAGGCCTGGGACAAGCATGAAAGCTTCCAGCCCGGCACCAACCTCAAGGCATGGCTTTTCACGATACTGCGCAATGAATTCTATTCGCAAATGCGCAAGCGCGGTCGCGAGGTGCAGGACAGCGACGGCATCATGACGGCCCGGCTAGCAGTGCACCCGGCCCAGCACGGCCAGCTCGACCTCAAGGATTTTCGCGGGGCACTCGAGCAATTGCCGGAGGACCAGCGCGAAGCCATCATCCTGATCGGCGCATCGGGTTTTTCTTATGAGGAGGCCGCCGAAATCTGCGGGTGCGCGGTCGGAACGATCAAAAGCCGCGTCAGCAGGGCCCGCACGCGCCTGCAGGAAATCCTGAAAATCTCAGGTGAGGACGAGTATGGCCCCGACGCGATCTCGGCTCAGGTCACGGGAACGGCTGCGCATTGAAATGCGGGGCCGCATAACGGCGATTCGGACGTTGTCGCGTCAGTCTCAGCCAGGGGAGCCGCGACCATAGGCCAGCGCCACGGCCTCGACGAGGTCTTCGCCCGAATAGGGCTTGGTGACCAGCCTTACCCCCGGGAAAGACGCCTTGATCTCATCCGCATCCGAATAACCGGACGCAAACACGAACGGGACGCCGGTCTCACGAAGGCCCGCGGCAAATTCGAGCGTCGAGGCGCCACCCAGCATCAGGTCGACAATGGCCGCGTCGAAATCCTTCGCGACCTTCCGGCCATCGACTTCGGCCAAATCGCGGGCAACCACCACCTCGCCTGCACCGTGGTCACGGCAGAGTTGCTCGACATCCATGGCGATGAGGAATTCATCCTCCAGGACAAGAATGCGCAATCCATCAAGTAATTGGGGCACAGGCAATTGCTCCTTGAAACGCCGGGAGTCATGATCGTAATTTGGCGTGTTGTCATTTAAAAAAGACATCCGCCGACAGGCCGATCTCGGCAACGCGCAAAAACAGACCTGCTCACGGCAGGCATTCGCAAGGGGTCGAAATGCCGAGCCAGACCGGGCGCTCTTCCTCAAGCCGTCAATACCCCTGCGAGCAATGCCCGTTGCGGTCCCTGCCGGTGTTCCGGGAGTTCGAGAAGCCGGAGCTGGCCTTCATCAGCAAGTTCAAGAAGGGAGAACTCGCGGTCGACAAGGGTGCCACGGTTCTCGTGGAAGGAAGCCACAGCGCGCATCTCTACACTGTGCTGTCCGGCTGGGCGTTCCGCTACAAGCTGCTGCAGGACGGCCGCCGGCAGATCCTCAATTACCTCATGCCCGGCGATCTCATCGGTCTGCAAGGCAGCGTCATGGGGGAAATGCAGCATTCCGTCGAGGCGCTGTCGCCAATGCTGCTTTGCGTGTTCGAACGCGACAATCTGCTCGAGATCTACCGCAACCATCCGGGCCTCGCCTACGACATCACCTGGATCGCTTCGCGTGAAGAGCGGATGCTGGACGAGAACCTGCTCAGTGTCGGCCGCCGCAGCGCAATCGAACGCGCCGCCTATCTTGTCGCCTTCATCGCCAGCCGCGCCAAGGTCGTGGGCCTGAACGGCACACAGTCCATCCAGATACCGATCACGCAGCAGCACATCGCCGATACGCTTGGCTTGTCGTTGGTTCACACCAACAAGACGATCCGCAAGCTGATGGACCGTCAGCTGATCGTCTGGCGCGACGGCGGTTGCGGTGTCGTCGACATTGAAGGTCTGAAACAGCTCGCCGGCTGGGAAGGGCTGGCGGAGGGCCGCCGGCCGCTGATCTGACCGCACCTTGCAGGGGCGGATCGGGTGCGCGTGACCGGGTTTTCGGGTAGTTTGTCCCGACATCGGAACCTTGAGACGCAAGGCGCGTTTGAAATCGAGCAATCACAAGGAGTTAAGCAATGGCCACCGTCGCAGGGAAGACAGCCAACGAAGCGCGGACGAATCCGGATCTGGAAGCCGACATCAGGCAGCTGAAGGCCGATATCGACAAGCTCACCAAGCAATTGGCCAAGACCGGTGAACACGGCTACGGCACTGCGCGGCGCGCGGCAGCCGAAGGCGTCGAACAGTTGCGCGCCCAAGGGGAGGCCGCCTTCGACAGCTTGCGCGGTAATGCCAGGGATATCGAGGCGCAGATGGTGGCAAGCGTACGCGAAAAGCCGGTGACGTCGCTGGCTATCGCCGCGGGCGTCGGCTTCCTGTTCGCGCTGCTCACGCGTCGCTAGTTCCGCCGAGATGGGACTGCTGGCATCGTTGCTCTCGGGTTTCGCCTCGGGCGAAACCGTGGCCGCCATACGTCGAGCACGGACGGCGGCCATCGTCTATATGCTTGCCGCGCTGGCGGTGTTTTGCGGTATCGGCTTCCTGGTCGGCGCGGCCTATATCTGGGCATCGGCCCGCTATGGATCGCTGGCGGCGGCGATTGGTTTCGGTGTCGGCTTTCTGGTCATCGCAGGCCTTGTTCTTTTGACCCATCGGCTGATGTCGGGCACGCGGATGCGCCGCGAGGCTAGGCGGCGCAAGACCGACATGAAAGCGATCGGCATTACGGCCGCGCTCGCTGTGCTGCCGGCATTGCTCAAAGGTGGGCTCAAAGGTGGGCTCAAGGGAAAAGGTGGGCTCGGGGTTATTCTTGGTCCGGCCGTGGCACTCGCGGCCTATGCCATCTACCGCGAAAATGTGAAGTCCGACACCGACCACCACCCGGATGCCGGCGAGGGGTAGTCGCGCCGGCGGCCATGCTCACGTCATCTCGACAGATCTTCCAGCGGCATCGATATTTCGGCGAAGACCCCATCGCGCCGGAATTCGTGGGTTACTTCGCTCGAAATGACCTTGGCCAGGCTGCGCCGGATGAGGATCGAGCCGAAGCCTTGCCGCTCGGGCGGCGCGACTTCAGGACCGCCGCTTTCGCGCCAGGTGAACACCAGGCGCCTGTCACCATTCTTGCCTTGCGCTTTCCAGTCGAGATCAACCTTGCCTGACGCAACCGACAGTGACCCATACTGCAGCGCGTTGCTGGCCAGTTCGTGCAAGATCAGCCCGAGGCCGACGGCCTGATCGGGCGACAGCAGCAGATCGGCGCCCGAGATTGCCAGCCGCGGCTGGGCGGCGTTGTCGAAAGGCCTGATCTCGATCTGGACGAGTTCGCGGATGCCGATACCGCGCCACTCGCGGTCGGACAGCAGGCCATGGGCGATACCCAGGGCTTGAAGCCGGGCGCTGAAGGCTTTGAGGAATTCGCTCGGCTGGCGGGCATGGCGCACGGTCTGCGTCGCCAGCGCCTGGACCGTCGCCAGCGTGTTCTTGACCCGGTGGTTGAGTTCACGCAGCAGGAGCCGTTGCCGTTCGTCACCGAGCTTGCGTTCCGAAATGTCGTAGTTGACGCCGAAAATCAGCGTCGGCTTGCCTTCGCCATCGCGCTCGATGACACGGCCGCGCGTGGCCACCCATCGCGGTGGATGGAAGCCATTCACCCGGTATTCGCCAAAATAGTCGTCACTGCCGGTCAAGGCATCACGAAAGCTGGTTTCGGTCTGGTGGACGTGGCGTGGATCGATGGCTGTCAGAACATCGCGGGCCCGCAACCTTGTCGAGCGCGGCAGGTTGAACAATTCCGGCAATCGGACGTCGCAGTCGATGACGTCGGTGCGGACGTCCCAGGCCCAACTTGCCAGCGAAGCAGCATCGAGGGCGACGGCGCGCCGCTTTTCCTCGCGCGCGAGCGCGGCTTCGGCGACAGCGCCGGTGCGGGTCGCGTGCTTCAGGGTGAACAGGCTGCCGGCGAGGCCGGCGAGCGTTTTCAACTGGTCGAGCCTGGAGCGGGACGGGTGGGCACCCGGCTTGCGGTGCATGACGCACAGGGTTCCGATCCGCGCTCCCGCGACAATGATCGGGACGCCGGCATAGAAGCGCACATGATGCTTGCCGGTCACCAGCGGATTGGCATGGAAACGCTGGTCGGCTGCTGCATCCGTCACCACCATCGGCTCATCGCCAGCGGCGATGGCGTGCGCACAGAAGGAGATGGCTGTCGTAATCTGTGTTTCTTCCATGCCAGAACAGGATTTGAACCATTGCCGATCGAGGTCGACAAGTGTGACCAGCGCGATCGGCGCGCGCATCACGGCGGCGGCAAAGCCGCCGATGCGGTCGAAATCCGGGTCGGGCGCCGTATCAAGCATCTCAAGCCAGTGCAACACGGCCAGCCGGTGCTCGTCCTGCACGGCGCGCGCAACCTCGGCCGGCAGACCGGCTGCTGTTTCCACCCTGCTATTCAAACCAAGTTCCCGTGACTTGTCTTGATGTCCTTGCCGTCGCCGGCCCGGGACAGCCCTGCAGCCGGAACCATCCTTGCGAGGGACCGTTACCTGAGCGTGATTTGCCGATCGCGTCAGCCGACGCGAAACCAGACGAGGACCCGCCATGGCCAGGAACATTCCCGAAAACAAAGCGCGTCAGGGGCGGTGGGGCTGGCATGGGTTCCGAATCCTGATCGCCGGACTGCTCCTGGTGCTCGTCGCCTGGGGCGTCGCCGAGATCTACGGCGTGTTGATCAAGGCGCCGAACAGCGACGAGCAACATGTCCCCACGCCGCCGAGCACCAGTCCGGCGCCCTCCGGCTGAAGTCAGTCCCTTGATGACTTCACACAGCATCAGGCGGCCTTCACCTGGGCGACGCTGGCCGGCACCAGCACATTGAGCGCTCCAGGTTTGATTTCGATCGTCGTCTCACGATCGAGCCTGACCAGTTCGCCGTCCATGACGGCGCGGAATTTCCTGCCGCCGGAATGGATTTTGAGGGTCACCCTGTCGGCCTGGTGGATTTCGACATGTTCGTTGTCACGCCACTTGCCGCGCGCCACGTTGAACAAAAACTTGACCAGTTCGGCGCGCTGCTGCGCTACCGTGACGTAAATGCCGAGCACGCCACCGGCCGGATTGTCGGCATAGGGCAGGTGACCTTCGCCGAAGAGATTGTTGGTCACGCCGAGGCCGGATATGCGGGCAGTCATCTCCGCTTCACCGATGCCGAGCGTGACCTTCATTGCCGGCGGGTTCTTGATCGTTGCCCAGGCTGCCTTGGCGGAAGCCCCGATCTTGCCCAGGCGTGAGCCGAATTCCATGCCCTGGCGCAGTTGCACCATCTTGGCATGCATGCCGATCGAGAACTGATGAACGAAAGGCTGACCATTGGCCGTTGCCATGTCGACTGCGATGATTTCGCCGTCGGCAAAGGATTTCAGCGCCGCATCGAGCGACTGCGGAATACCAAGGCCGCGCGCGAACAGGTTCATGGTGCCGGCCGGCAATATGGCGAGCGCCTTTTTTCTGCCCATCAGCCTGGCGGCCGCGGCCGAGATGGTGCCGTCACCGCCTCCGGCGAGCACGACGTCGACGGTGCGGCGCGACGCAGCGCTGTCGAGGGTGTCAACGACGTCCTTGCCGGCAACGATGTCGATGCTGAGAGAGTGGCCCGCCGATTCCAGCGTCTGACGCATCCGGTCCGAAAAGGCGGCGAGATCGGTGGTGCGCAAGGTGCCGCCGTCCCGGTTCAGCACCGCCGCGAATTTCATGCCCCGCTCCGCTGCTCACTTCAACCGGCCGGGGTACCCCAGCCGACGGCTGAAACGCGGCAAACCAGGAATAGTTCCGGCAGGGCTGGAATCTCTGGCAGATCCTGGTTTTCAGCAATGGGCAGTCAGATCCGCTTCTTGGGTTTTGGCTTCGGCCATCGCGGTTTTTGTCGGAACAACGGCATGGTCACGACGTTGTGAACCTGCAGAGATGTCGCGTCCGATCCCCAGCGAGGGGTTCAACCGGGTGCGGCATGTACGAAATCAGGCACGAGGAGAGACCATCATGATCCGCACCCTTTTAGCGACGACCGCCCTTGCGACAATGGTTGCAACCGGCGCCTTCGCGCAGAGCGCTGCAACCCCAGCCCCCGCGAATCCGCCCGCCGCCCAGGAGCCGGCCGCGACGGCGCCGGTGCCGCGCGCTGAAGGCAGCATCGTCACCAACATCATCGGCGAAACCGTCTACAATGGCACTGGCGACAATGCCGAGAATATCGGCAAGGTCACTGACGTGGTCTTCGACAAGGATGGCATGGCGAAATCCGTCGTCATCGGCGTCGGCGGTTTCCTTGGGGTGGGAACCAAGAATGTCGCCTTCGACTACGACAAGCTGCAATGGGCCGAGAAGAACGGCGATCGCTGGCTGGTGGCGCAGACCACCAAGGACGAACTGAAGGCGCATCCGGAGTTCGACAGCAAGGCTTACGCGCCGGCCCCGGCCGCAGCGACGAACGCACAAGCGCCGGCCACATCGACCGGCACCGCGCAGCAGTCCACGAACGCCGAGCCGGTCAAACCGGCTGATGGCAACCTCGCCACAAACATCATCGGTGAAAATGTCTACAACGGCACCGGCGATGACGCCCAGAAGATCGGCGATGTGAACGACATCGTGCTGACCAAGGAAGGCAAGGCGCAGTCGCTGATTATCGGCGTCGGCGGGTTCCTGGGCATGGGCGAAAAGAACGTGGCTTATGATTTCGCCAAGGCGCAGTGGGCACAGAAGAACGGCGACCGCTGGCTGGTGGCGCAGACCACCAAGGAAGAGCTGCAGGCGCAGCCGGATTTCAACCGCAAGGCCTATGATCCGGCGCCGGCAACGACGGCATCCAATGAACCGGCGCCAACCGCGCCCGCAGCGGCGCCGTCCGCCGCGACAGCTCCCGCCGCCGCTCCGGCGGACAAGACCGCGGCGGCGCCGGCTGACGCCACGGCTCCTGACCAGACACAGACCGCGGCCATCGACAAGTCCAAGCTTACCGAGATGCCGGTTGGAGAGATCAGGGGCGACGACCTGAAGGGCACGACGGTCTATGGCGCCAACGACGCCAAGGTGGGTGAGATCGGCGATGTGGTGCTGACGCCCGACAAGAAACCCGACGCCGTGATCGTCGATGTCGGCGGCTTCCTCGGTATTGGCGAGAAGGAGGTCGCGGTCGGCATGGATAATTTGAAGTTCATGACCGACAAGAACGGCAAGAAGTATCTTTATACGACCTTCACCAAGGAGCAGCTCGAGAAGCAAGCGGCTTACGACAAGGGCTCCTACGCCCAGAAGCGCGACGAGCAGCGTCTGATCGTCCGGTAGAATACTTCGACAGACAAGGATACTTCGATAGGGAAGGATACAGGGCGGTAGGGTAATCCCCTACCGCCCTGCTTGCGACGTGGAATATCCAGCCACTCCGTTTTCCGTCAGTTCCAAGAGGGCAAGCGACTGGTCGAGATGTTCGGCCCGCCAGGCGAGCAGCCTTTCGGCGAATTCCAGCCGGGTCGAACGATGTGCCGGGCTGCCGGCGAGGTTCTTCAATTCGCCAGGGTCGTCCTCCATGTCGAAAAGCAGCGGCGGCAGGCCGCCGCCAAAATGCACGTATTTGAATTTCTTCGTGCGGATGACAGCGAGGTTGCACTGGCGCGAGGTGATGCCGAAATGCCGTTCGGCTTCACCGCCGGCGATCGAGCGAAAGTCGAACTCCCAGTGCGCGGCGTCGCGCCAAATGGCGGGCGTTCCACCGCTCAGGAAGGGTTTCAGCGAGCATCCGTCAAGGTGCGGTTCGGGAGCCACGCCGAGCAGGTCGATGAGCGTAGGCAAAATGTCTACCGCTCCGGTGAAGCGATCGACAGCGCCGCCGGCGGCCTTGCGGTGGCGTGGATCGCGGATGATCAGCGGGATATGGTAGCTGCCGTCGAAATAGCCGCCCTTGCCCAGCATGAAGTGGTCGCCCATCATTTCGGCATGGTCGGAGGTGAGCACGATGATGGTGTTGTCCCACGCGGCTTCGGTCTTCAGCGCTTGCCACAGGCGGCCGAGCTGCGCGTCCACCTCCGAGATCATGCCGTAATAGATCGCTCGGATGCGGCGGAAATCATCCTCGCTCCAGTCGTGCACCTTGCCCGTGGCGCCGGGGCGGAACTTCGCTCGTTTTTGGCGATCGAGATCATAGGCGACGTAGGGGTGGCCCTGAGATTCGGCGCGCCAACTTTCCGCGCGGTGAAAAGCGGGGCCGTCCGCGGGATCGTATTGAGTGTTGTACGGTTCCGGTACGATGAAGGGCGGATGCGGGCTGATAAAGGAAAGATGCGCAAACCACGGCGTGGCCTCGTCCTGCTCGCCCAGCCAGCGGATGAACTCGCCGGCAAGGAAGGCCGTCGGCGTCTGGTCCCTGGAGTAGACGGGTGGCGCTTCGGTCACCGCACCGTCGACCTCGCCCACCGGACGATGAATGTCAGGACTTCCAGCGCCGGCATCGATGCCTTGCTGCTTCAGCCAGGACAGCCACTGCTTCTGATGTTCGGGCAGCAATTGGCGCGCCGTGAAGCCGGGCAGAACACCCTCATAGCTGTGCAACCGCGGATCGGCCGGTGCAAGCTGGCGCGGATCGAGCGACACATCGGTATAGCCGAACAAGGTCGGATCGTAACCGACGCTGCGCGCGGCGAGCGCAATATTGCCATGGCGGGCGTCGAGCGGCGTGCCGTTGCGGCAGACACGATTGTTCATCTGATAGAGGCCGGTGTAGAGGCAGGCACGGGCCGGTGAGCAAGGCGCCGCGCCGCCGTAATGGCGCTTGAACAGCACGCCGTCGGCGGCCAGCGCATCGGCATTCGGCGTCTTCACCTGGGGATGGCCGACAGCCGACAGGCAATCGCCGCGCCACTGGTCGCAAGTGATGAGAAGGACATTTGGCCGCCTGCCTTTTCCAGTCACTTGCGCTTACCCCTCTCCAGCACGTCGAATGCGCACATGGAACCGATTCCATCCACCGCGCAAGACCAGGGCTGTTTGCTAAACGGTGAACAAGGATCTTGGGATTGTTCACTTTTAAGGCACAGTCCATCCTGTGTTTGCAGCCTTTGCCATACTCGCTCGTATCCTCATATTGGCCAGGAGAGCGGCGAGGGCCGCACAAACACCAAGGGAAGGAGCAGAGACCATGCTCGACCAGATCAAGGGCCTGCATCACGTCACCTCGATGGCCAGGGATGCACGGCAGAACAATGATTTCTTCACCCACAAGCTCGGCCTGCGCCGGGTCAAGAAGACCGTCAATTTCGACGCGCCCGACGTCTACCATCTCTATTATGGCGACGAGGCCGGCACACCCGGTTCGGTGATGACCTATTTCCCGTTTCACAACATCGGCAAGGGCCGTCCTGGCGTCGGCGAAGTCGGCACCACGGTCTATTCCGTGCCGGAAGGAACGCTCGCCTCTTGGGAAAAACGCTTCACCGACGAAGGCGTAACCAATGTCGCCCGCGAGGAAAGCTTTGGCGAGAAGCGGCTTGCATTTGCCGGCCCGGACGGCGATGGCTTTGCACTGGTCGAGGCCAAGACCGACGGCAGAGCGCCCTGGGTGAAGGGCGGTATTGCCGCGGACGAGGCGATCCGCGGCTTTCACTCGGTTTCGCTGAGACTGAAGGATGGCGGCGCCACCGAGGAGCTGTTGAAGTTCATGGGTTACGAGGAGGTCGACAAGTCAGGCAATGTCAGGCGGCTCGCCGTCAAGAACGGCAATGGCGCCGATTTTGTCGATATCGAAACGCTGCCGACCGCACCCTTCGCCGATCTCGGCGCCGGCTCCGTTCATCATGTCGCCTTCGCCGTCGAGAATCGCGCCAAGCAGCTCGAAGTGCGCAAGGCGCTGATGGACACGGGTTATGGCGTGACGCCGGTGATCGACCGCGATTATTTCTGGGCGATCTATTTCCGCACGCCGGGCGGCGTGCTGTTCGAAGTCGCCACCAATGAGCCGGGTTTCGACAAGGACGAGGACACCGCCCATCTCGGCGAGGCGCTGAAGCTGCCGACGCAGCATCAGCATCTGCGGCAATATCTCGAACAGCATCTGCAGAAGCTGGAGGGCTGAGACGATGAGCAAGGACGCTTACGCCCACAAGGTGCTGCCTGGTTCGCCGGGTGGTCCGCTGCTTTTCGTTTTCCATGGCACAGGCGGCGACGAGAGCCAGCTTGTCTCGCTGGGGCGCGATCTCGCGCACCAGGCCACCATCGTCTCGCCGCGCGGCGATGTGTCGGAGCAAGGTGCCGCGCGCTTCTTCCGCCGCACCGGCGAGGGCGTCTATGACATGGACGACCTGGCGCGGGCCACGGCCAAGATGGCGGGCTTTGTCCAGGCCCATGTCGAGGCGGCGAAGCCATCGGCCGTGCTCGGCCTCGGCTATTCCAATGGCGCCAACGTCCTGGCTTCGCTGGTGTTCGAAACCCCTGACCTGTTCGACGCCACAGTGCTGATGCATCCGCTGATCCCGTTCGAGCCGCAGGTGAAGGGCAGCCTTGCCGGTCGTCACATCCTGGTGACTGCCGGCAGGCGCGATCCGATCTGCCCGCCGAACCTGACGGCGCGGCTCGAAGCCTATTTGCGCGCCGACGGAGCCGATGTCACAGTGGAGTGGCACGAAGGCGGGCACGAGGTGCGGCCAAACGAAATCGAAGCGGCGCGGCGGCTTTTCGCCACCATCGCCCAAGGAGTGTAGAGATGCCCGATCAATTGCCAGAGATCGAACTTGAAGATCGCGGCTCCAAGGGTCGCTACGTCCTGCGCGGTGCAGGCGGTGCCGAGGCGGAGATGACCTTCACCAAGATCGGCGAGCACCAGCTGATCATCGATCACACCGAAGTGCCGGACGCCTTTCGCGGCCAGGGCGCCGGGCTTCGGCTCGTCACCCGCGCCGTCGAGGACGCGCGGGCAGCAGGCAAGAAGATCATCCCGCTCTGCCCGTTCGCCAACGCCCAGTTCCGCCGTCACCCGGAATGGGCGGATGTGCTGAAGCAGTAGGGTCCGCAAGCACAAAGCGGATGTGTAGGAACAGAGCTAAACGGGCGGCCATTGCCGTCCTGTTGGCTTTGTAATTTGCCCCGGCGGCACATCTTGCCTAGATATGATATATCGCCCTGCCGACAAACAGACCGAATGATCCCCCATATGACCGAAACAGACCTCGTCCCCGTCTTTGACGGCCACAACGACACGCTGCTGCGTTTGCACCAGGCGAAAGACGCGGACGTCGAGAAGCTGTTCATCGAAGGGAAATCGGGCGGCCATATCGACTTGCCGCGCGCCAGGGCCGGCGGATTTGCCGGCGGCATGTTCGCCATCTTCCCGCCGCCGGTCGAGAAAGCGCGGCGCAGCGCCGTGCCTTCGGCGCCGAGCGACAGCGAACCGCTGCCGCCCGAGGTGCCGCGCGCCGATGCGCTCAACTCGACGATCGCGATGGCGTCCATCCTCTTCCGGCTGGAGCGCGCCGGTGCATTGGCGATCTGCCGCAGCGCCGGCGATGTGCGCAATGCCATGGCGCAAGGCACGATCGCCGCGGTGTTCCACATCGAAGGCGTCGAGGCGATCGATCCCGAACTCACCATGCTCGACGTGCTGCATGCCGCGGGCCTGCGCTCGCTCGGCATCGTCTGGAGCCGGCCCAATGCGTTCGGTCACGGCGTGCCGTTCCGCTTTCCGTCCTCGCCGGATACCGGTCCGGGCTTGACCGATGCCGGCAAGGCGCTGGTCAAGGCCTGCAATGAACTGAGGATCATGATCGATCTCTCGCATCTCAACGAGAAGGGTTTTCGCGACGTCGCGGCGCTTAGCGATGCGCCGCTGGTCGCCACCCATTCCAACGTGCATGCGATCTGCGGCCATTCGCGCAACCTCACCGACTGGCAGCTCGGCGCGATCCGCGACTCCGGCGGCATGGTCGGGTTGAACTTCGCCACCGGCTTCCTGCGCGAGGACGGCCGCATGAATGCCGACACCAGCCTCGACATCATGGTGCGTCATATCGATTCCCTGCTGCAGGCTTTGGGTGAGGATGGCGTCGGTCTCGGTTCGGATTTCGACGGCGCCATGATCCCGGCGGTCATCGGCGACGTTGCCGGCCTGCCGAAACTCATCGATGCGCTGGCGGCGCGCGGTTTTGGCCGCGCGCTGATCGAAAAGATTGCCTACCGCAACTGGCTAAGCATGCTGGAAAGAACGATAGGTTAGGGCGCCTTATTCGAAGCCCATGCGCTTCAGCCAGTCCTTGCCGACGCCGCGATCGCGAATGATCGGCAGCGGGTTTTCCGCATCGATCCGAGCGCAAATGCGATAGACCTCCAGCGTCTCGGCGCTCATCTCGCCACGCTTATAGAAGAACATGGCGGCGGCATAGCGCGTGCGGCCAGACCATTTCTCGCCCAGCGGCGTGTTGACCAGCTCCCACTGTTCGGCGGCTTCACCTTCTTCCTGCTGCTTGCCCGCTTCCTCGGTCATGGTCAGAAATCCGCCGGCGGATTGGCGGTACGGCGGTCGAGCTTGATGAAGGGTCGCGCCACCACCTTGGCCCGTTTCATCAGCTTCTGGTACTGCAGCTCGCGCATGGCGTAGATCTCGACCCAGAGATCTTCCACGACAGTATCACCATAGGGCCGCGCCAGCGAGGCGATGGCGATGTTGCGCTTGGCCATCGGCGACCACATGGCGGCGCTGACCAGGCCGACCTCCTGGCTCTCTCTGTGATAGACGATCGCGTGTTCGGCCGGGATGTTGCCTTCGATCTCCAGTCCGACGAGGACATGCCGAAGCTTGCGTTTGGCGCGGGCCTCGAGGATGGCGCGGCGGCCATTGAAATGGCCCTTCTCCAGATCGATCATGAAGCCGAGCCCGATCTCGTCGGGCGTGCGCGAGCGGTCGGCGCGGATGGCGTGCTCGGCGGTGGTGAAATCGGCATTGGCGACGATCAGCCCAGCCTCGAGACGGGCACGGTTAAGGGCGGTGTAGCCGATCGCCCTGATGCCGTGCAGTTCCCCAGCTGTCATCAGCCGGTCCCACAGGCTCAGCGCCTTTTCGGCCGGAACGAACAGTTCGTAACCGAGATCACCGGTAAAGCCGGTGCGTGAAATGATGGCCGTGCCGCCGTCGTGCGGAAATTCGGCAAGGTCGAATATTTTCAGCCTCTCGACACCGGCAAAACCGGCGTCGCGCAGCACAGCGAAGGATGTGGGCCCCTGCAAGGCGAGCCCGGCGACGGCCTCGGTCTCTTCCTCGACGATGACGTCGAAACCAAGGGCGCTGTCCAGCAGCCACGGCAGATGCCGCTCCTGCGAACACAGCCGGAAGCGGGTCGGCGAAAGTCGGAACAGCGTCCCGTCGTCCAGCACAAAACCCTCGTCGTCACACCAAGCGGTGTAATGAACGCGGCCGGTCCTGAGCTTGGTGACATCGCGCAAGGTGACGCGATCGAGGAAGGTCTGGGCATCCGGTCCTTCGATCCGGTATTTGGTCATCGGCGAGATGTCGAAGAGTGCTGCCTGACTGCGGATGGCGAAATATTCGAGCTCCTCGTCCCAAAGCGAATGCGGCGCGCGGTAGCCGGCCCAATTGTACCAGTCCTGGGTCTTGGCCAGCGCGTCGAGGCGCGGCTGGAACGGCGTGCCGAGGCGCAGCGTGCGGAAGTGGGATTGGGCTGCGATGCGGGCTGTCAACGGAATGGAGGCTTGATGGGTCATGATGGCGCCATGGAGTGCAGCGTCGGCCAGTTGAGACATCAAGTCACCCCTTCATCGCAATGACGCGCCGCGCGGCATTCAATCCTGGCGCACCGGAAACTCCACCACCAGGATGCGAACCCGCGCCGGCCAGGAACAGCCCGTCGAGCGGCGTGTCGTAGCCCGACCAGCCGGAGACGGGACGCGAGATCAGCATCTGATCGGCCTGCAATTCACCGTGGTGCCAATGGCCACCCGGCATGCGGTAGCGCTTCTCGATGTCCGCAGGGGTGAGCAGTTCGGCATGAATCACCGTCTTACCAATGCCAGGCGCATAGGCTTCCAACTGGGCCATGATTGCCTCGAGGAATTTCGGCTTGCCGGCATCCCAGCCCTCTTTCATCCGATAGGGTGCGTATTGCACCACGGCGGACAGCACGCAGGCGCCGTCGGGCGCTAGTGACGGATCGGCGAGACTGGGCAGCGTGATTTCCATCACCGGCTCGGGCGAGAACTCGCCATATTTGGATGGATTGAAGGCACGCTCGACATGATCGGGGGAGGGCGCGATCACCAGTCGGCCCTTATGGCCGGCGGCGTCGACACCGGCAAACCGCGGCGGCCGGTCGAGCGCCAGATGGAGCTTGGCGGCATCGCCCCTCATGCGGATGTTTTTCACTTTGCGCACGAAGCCGGTGTCGATCTCGCGCGGTCCGACGAGATCGAGGAAGGTGGTCGTCGGATTGATGGCCGAGACGATCGTTCGGGCGCGAAGCTCCTCGCCATTGTCGAGGGCAACGCCGACGGCGCGGCCTTTCTCGACAATGATCCTGGCGACGGGCATCGATGCGCGGATCATGACGCCAGCCTTTTCGGCAGCCGTGCGGATGGCGGCGACCACCGCGCCCATGCCGCCCTTTGGCAGCAATTGCGCTCCGGCCGCACCGCCGCTCTCTCCGCTCAGACGATAATAGAGGCCGAGCAGCGAGGTCGGCGAGCGCGGGCCGAGATGGCTGCCGAGCGTGGCGTCGAAGGCGAGCAGCCCCTTCAGCCTGTCGTCGGCGAGTTGTTCGTCAAGCAAGTCGGCAACGTTCATCAAAAGCACGCGCAGGAAGTCGCGCATGTCTTCCTTGCCAAGTTTCTTCAGCGCCACCGCGGTGTGGCCGAGCGAAGCGGCCTCCAGCAGCGACATGCCGCCGAGATCGGGCGGCCGGCGCGACAGGAAGGGTTTCAGGATGCCGGCATAGCGCAGCAGTTGTGCGCGCAATTCCTTCCAGGCGGACTGTTCCGACGAACTGGCGCCGGTCAGCACCTCGCCATAAGCGCCATGCAGGACAAGCGGCGGTCCATCTTTCGACAATGCGACCGACGGCAGGAAGTCGGCGCGAGCGATCTGCAGCCCGTGCTTTTCCAGCTCCAGCGTTTTCACCACATCGGGATGCAGCCGGTTCAACACATGCGCGATGGACGAAGCGCGAAAACCGGGCGCAAATTCCTCGGTCCGCGCGGCGCCGCCGGGTTCGGCTCCTGCTTCCAGCACCAGCACCTTGCGGCCGGCCTTCGCCAGCGTGGCGGCAGCGACAAGCCCGTTGTGGCCGCCGCCGATGACGATGGCATCAGATGACGTCATGGGCCGGGCTCATATGCGAGGTGGATTTTGCGAGATCGCGCAGGATTTCGGCGGCTGCGTTGCGGCCGGGCGCACCCATGACGCCGCCGCCGGGATGGGTCGAGGAGCCGCACATATAGAGGCCGCCGACCGGCGACCGATATTGTGCATAACCGGGCACCGGACGGTTGAACAGCAACTGGTCGAAGGTCAGCTCGCCCTGAAAGATGTTGCCTTCGGTGAGGCCGACCTCGGCCTCGATCTCGCGTGGCGTGCGCACCTCCATATGGACGATGCGGTCGCGGAACCCGGGTGAATAATCCGATATCTGCGCAATCACGCTTTCAGCAAAACCGTCACGATCGGCGTCCGTCCACTCGCGACCAGCGATCTTGGGCGGAGCGTACTGCACGAAGCAACTCATGAAATGTTTCCCTGGCGGCGCCATGGTCGGGTCGAGCGTCGTCGGGATGACCATGTCGAGGAACGGATCGGCGGACCAGCGGCCGGCCTTCCAGTCGTCATATGCGCGCTCCATGCGCTCCATCGAATCGGTGAAATGCATGTCGCCGCGATAGACCGGCGAGTCCTTCGGCAGCGCCGGGAATTCCGGCAGCGAATCGAGTGCTATGTTGACCTTTCCGGAGGATCCGCGAATCTTGAAGTTCTTCACCCGGCGCAGGAAGATGTCGGGCAATTCCTTCTCCTTGACCAGCTTCAGGAAAGTGCGCTTCACGTCGGCATTGGAGACGACCAGCTTGCCGTAAACCTCCTCGCCGCCGGCCAGCACGACGCCCCTGGCTTTGCCACGGCTCACCAGCACATGGTCGACCTCGGCGCCGGTGCGTATGGTTCCACCCGAGGCCTTGAACGAGGCGGCCAGCGCCTTGGTCACGGCGCCCATGCCGCCGCGCGCATAGCCCCAGGCGCCGACCGATCCGTCGACCTCGCCCATATAGTGGTGCAGCAGCACGTAAGCGGTGCCAGGCGACATCGGCCCGAGTGCCGTGCCGATGATGCCGGACAGGGCGAAGTTCGCCTTGATGACGTCGGTCTCGAAATATTCGTCGAGGAACTCCGAGATCGACATGGTCCAGAAGCGCAGCGTCAGCGCCATTTCCTCGGCGGAGAGACCCGCGAATTTCTTGCCGAGATAGAGCAGTTCGCCGAGGTCGCACGGGCGCAGACTGGTCGGATCCGGCGCGGTGCGCATCAACAGCGGCTGGATGAAGCGGCACTGCCGCGTCACGTCGCGGGCGTAGCGGTCATAGGCCTCGGCGTCCCTTTTGGAGAAACGAGCGAATTCCCGCCGGTGCGCGTCGTGGTCGCGATAGTTGGCGAGGTAATCGCCATCCCGGGTGAACACCGCGCCGCCCTCATAGGAGATGACTTGCAGGCCGAAGCGGGGGAGCTCCAGATCGCGCATGATCTCGGGTCGGAACAGCGAGCAGACGTAGGAGCAGTTGGAGTAGAGGAAGCCCGGCGTCAGTTCCCTGCTTGTGGCGGCGCCTCCGACCCAGTCGTTCTTCTCCGCAACCAGCACGTCGAGACCCGCGCGCTGCAGGTAACAGGCGTTGACCAGGCCATTGTGTCCGCCGCCGATGATGATCGCATCCCAAGCTTTCATTGTGGCCCAGTGCTCATCTGCGTCCCGCTCTTCATTTCTGCGTGATCTGTCCCCTAATGCGTGGAATTTGGCACGGCACCAGCCATTGTGTCCAGCCATTCTGAATGAATGTTCAACAAATGATGTTGCGTTTTTCCGGACATGAGTTACGCTTTGCCGGCGTTCGAACCCAGTAATCCGTCCATTGGGAACCGAGGCTGATGATTGAAACGGCAGACGCCACCCCGGAGTATGACGAGGCCGCCATCATGAGCTGGGAGGCCATGCAGAAGGTGCTTGACAGTGCGAGCACCGTCCCACTCATCTTCGCGGGTGGAAGCCGGATGCAAAGGGATAGCCGGCGATGCTGGAGACCATCACACGCATGAAAACGGCAGACGCCAGGGACGCGCTTCTTGAACCGGCGCGGAAAGCCGAATCCGAGAAGCGCGGGCGCAAGGCCTCGAAGGAGGTCAGGCAGCTTCAGCTCATCGAGGCGACGATCGATTCGCTCGCCAAGCGCGGCTATTCGGAAACGACGATGGCCGATGTCGCCGACGGCGCCGGCCTGTCGCGCGGCATCGTCAATTTCCATTTCGAGAGCAAGGAAAAGCTGCTCGTCGCGACGCTGCAATATATGTACGACGAGTATTCCGCGCACTGGCGCAATGCCTTGCAAAAGGCAGGAGACGACCCCGCGCGGCAACTCCAGGTCCTCGTCGCGGCCGATTTCGACCGCTCCATCTGCAACAAGCGCAAGCTTGCCGCATGGTGCGCCTTCTGGGGAGAGGCCAAGTCGCGGCCGACCTACCAGGCGCTGAGCAGCGCGCGGGATGCCGTTTACCAGAATATATTCATCGACCTGTGCGCGGCTCTGAAACAGAGCGGCGACTACGCCTATGAGCCGCAGGTCATGGCGCTGGCGCTCAGCGCCATGCTGGAAGGCTTGTGGCTGCGGTTGATGATGGGAACCGAGGACACCACGCGGGAGACCTCCTTGCAGGCGGCCAATGAATTCCTGTCGGCGGCTTTTCCGAAACACTACCCGCTGAAGGCCGCCAGCCCAACGAGATCATAAGAAGAGACGAAACCATAAGAAACCGCAGAGGATGGAACAGCAATGAAGACACTGACAAGGCGCCTGACGCTGACGCTCGCGCTGGCGGGAACACTGGCGGCTTCGGCCGCGGCGCTGGCGATCGCGGCCGACAAGGATCTGATCGTGTTCGACTGGTCAGGCTATGAGGATCCGAGCTTCCACCCGAAATATGTCGAGAAGAACGGCGATTCGCCGACCTTTGCCTTCTTCGGCGATGAGGACGAGGCGTTCGAAAAGGTCCGTTCCGGCTTCAAGGCCGACCTTGGCCATCCCTGCTCGCAGAGCGTGACGAAATGGCGCGAGGCGGGCCTGCTGCAACCGCTCGATACCTCGAAGATCACGGGCTGGAAGGATCTCAACCCCGGCATCATGGCGATGAAAAATCTCGCCACGACGGAGGACGGGAAAGCCTGGTTCATGCCCTGGGACTGGGGCAACACGCAGCTTACCTACAACTCCTCCAAGATCGACGAAAAGGACGTGCAGTCGCTGAAGGCGTTCGCCGATCCGAAGTTCAAGGGCCGCGTTTCGATCGGCGACAATGTCGACGATGCCTATGCGCTGGCGAGCCTCGCCATCGGCCTGAAGGACTGGACCAAGATGACCGACGACCAGTTCAAGCAGGCCTCCGACTTCCTGCGCCAGGTGCACAAGAACGTGCGCTCCTACTGGACTGATACCACCGACGTCGTCCAGCTTCTGAGCGGTGGCGAAGTCGATCTCGCCTGGGCCTGGAACGATGCGACCGTACAGTCGGTCGCTGCCGGCGTGCCGATCAAGTCTAAGAAGGACACGGCGGAAGGCATCTCGACCTGGGTGTGCGGCTACGTGCTGTTCAAGGATGCGCCCGGCAATACCGACAAGGCTTATGACTATCTCAACGCGGTCAACGATCCGGAGACCGCCAAGGTGCTGGTCAAGGACTGGGGCTACGGCCAGGCCAACGCCAAGGGCATGGCCGGCGTCGATCAGGCCATCCTGAAGGAAAAGGGCTATGACGACGTGCAGAAATTCGTCGACAAGACGCTGTTCCAGCAGCCGCTCCCGTCAGATCTCAAGCTCAAGATGATCGCCGAGTTCGAGAAGATCAAGGCTGGCTATTGAACGACAAGACAGAAAGAACCGACGTCGTTATCGTCGGCGCCGGCTTCACCGGGCTGTCGGCGGCGCTCGAGTTGAAGAGGGCCGGCGTCGGCTTCCTGCTGCTCGAGGCACGCGACCGCGTCGGCGGGCGGGTCGAGGCCGTGTGGAACGGGCTTGGCGAGCGCATCGACAACGGCGGCCAGTTCCTGTGCGAGGACATGCCGCAGCTGATGGAACTGGCCCAGGCTCGCGGCAAGACCTTCGTCGAGACTTATGTCGAGGGCGATTTCATCACTTGCCCGTCAATGTCGGTCGGCCGGGCCGAGCGGACCTATCACGCCTCGATGGCGATCCGCGAACGCATGAACAGCATCGAGCCCAACGATCCCGCCATTGCGGGATTGACCGTTGCCGAGTGGCTGGAGCGGCAGGATGACGTGGGCGAGGCCAAGGCGGCCTTCCGGTCGATGATCGAGGGCCTGTGGTGCCTGGCATTGGAGAAGGTACCGCTCTGGTATCTGATCGACAATGACCGGCGTATCACCAATGAGGTGCCGGAGCTGCAATATTCGCTGCGCGAGACCATGCAGTCGTTGGCCGATGATCTGGCGGAGGACCTCGGCGACCGGGTGAGGCTCGGTGAACCTGTCACCCGCATCGAATACGGTCCGCCAGGGGTTCGTGTCGTCTCGAGCAATAGCGTGATCGAAGCGCGAGAAGTTCTGGTCGCCGTGCCGCCGGCGACAGCCGCGAAGCTCGATTTTACACCCGCCTTGCCGGCAGCCCTGGAAACGGCGCTCGGCGCCTGGGAAAGCGGCGCGGTGATCAAGGTCCTGGTGCGCTATCCCAAGCCGTTCTGGCGCGAGCGGGATTTGAGCGGGATGGTGATGTGGCGCGATCTGCCGGGGCTGTTTGCCTGCGACGCCAGCAGGGATCCCGATCATGCGGCGCTTGTCGTCTTCGTTGGCGGACCACTGGCGCTGCGCTGGCACGAACTCGGCGAGTCGGATCTGCGGACACAGGTGACGACGAAGCTTGTGGAGGCGCTCGGTGCGGAGGCGGCGGATGTTCTCGATTTCAGCCGCCGTGACTGGACGCATGATCGCTGGAGCGGCGGTGCCTATAGTGACCTGATCGTCGATGTGTCGGCGAGGGGTGCCGAGGCCACCATTCTTGCCGGCGCACCGCCGGTGCATTTCGCGTCGTCGGAATTGTCGCCGTCATTCCCGGGCTATGTCGAGGGCGCGATCGTGGCCGGGCGTATCGCGGCGCGCACGATCATCGCCGGAGTTCAGTCGGCCATCGCGACCAGCGCTTCCGGATCATAGGCAAGGCGGATCGAGGTGCCGACTGGAATGTCATCGGCGCCGAAATCGTTGGTCTCGGTCACCGAGAGCGGCTTCTCCAGGCCAGGGATTTCGACGATCAGATGGGTGATCTCGCCGAAATAGTGGCGTTCCACCACCTTGCCGGCGACCTCGAACTTGGCTGTCGCGTTGTCCCATAGCACGCGCAGGCGCTCCGGTCGGATGCCGAGCGTCGCGCCGCCGCCATTGCGCACGAAAGCCTTCGGCTTGTCGGTCTTGATGCGGCCGAAACCCAGCGTGTCGACGATCAGCGAGGCGCTGTTCTCCTCGACGATCTCGGCCTGGACGAAATTCATGCCGCCAAGGAAGTCGGCGACCTGGCGGTTTACCGGGCGCTGGTAGATTTCCTTCGGGGAGGCGACCTGCGCGATCTTGCCGCCGAACATCACGGCGATGCGATCGGACATTGCGAGCGCTTCATACTGATCGTGGGTGACCAGGACGAAGGTGATGCCGACGGCCTGCTGCAGGCGGCGCAGTTCGACCTGCATCTGCTCGCGCAGCTTCTTGTCGAGCGCCGACAGCGGCTCGTCGAGCAAAAGCACCTTAGGTCGCATCACCAGGGCGCGGGCGAGCGCGACGCGCTGCCGCTGGCCGCCGGAAAGCTCCGTGGCAAGCCGCTTGCCGAGGCCGGTGAGCGAGACCTGCGCCAGCGCCTCCTCGACCCGGCGCTTCTCTTCGCCACCCTGCAGCTTCAACCGCTTCAGCCCGTAGGCGACGTTCTGCTCGACATTGAGGTGCGGGAAGATCGCGTAGCTCTGGAACACCATGTTGGTCGGCCGGCGGTTGGCCGGTATGCCTTCCATGGGCTGGCCGCCAACCGCGATCGAACCGCTGGTCGGATTGTCGAAGCCGGCGATCATGCGCAAAAGCGTGGTCTTGCCGCAGCCCGACGGGCCGAGCAGCGAGAAGAACTCGCCTTCCCTGATAGTGAGGGATGCGTCGTCCAGCGCCTTGAACGCCCCATAGCTGCGGGTGACATTGCGGATATCGATCATCGATCTTTCGGATTGGATCCTGTCCGCGTGAGGGCGCTCGATCCGCGGCTGCTCAAGCATAGAGGCCTCCCTCGTTCTGGGTGCGTCTGGCCGCGCGGCGACGCAGGATTTCAGCAATTGTCATCAACAGGAAAGAGGCAACCAAAAGCAGCGTGCCCAGCGCCAGCACGCCGGGCAGTTTCGAGGCGAAACGCAACTGGCCCCAGATGTAGATCGGCAGCGTCGCCTCGGTGCCGGTGAGGAAGAAGGCGATGATGAATTCGTCCAGTGAGATGGTGAAGCAGACCAGAAGGCTGGAAATGATCGCCGGCGCCACCATCGGCAGCGTCACGCGCCGGAAAGTGCCGAAGGCGCTTTCGCCGAGATCGGCGGAGGCTTCCTCTAGGCTGCGGTCGAAACCCTCGAAGCCGGAAGTCAGCACCGTCATCGAATAGGGAATGCAGACCAGGACGTGGCCGAGCACGACGGTGAACAGCGAAAGACCGAGGCCCAACTGCAGCATCACCAGCAGCATCGAGATGGCCACGATCACTTCGGGCAGCACAAGCGGCGCCATGATCAGACCGTTGATGGCGCGGCGGCCGGGATAGCAGTAGCGGGTGATCGAGCGGGCGGCGAGGATGCCGAGTACGGTGGAGAGGATGGCCGCCGAGACGCCGACGACCAGGCTGTTCCAGGCGGCATCGAGCAGCGTCGGCGTGCGCGGCAGGTCTTCGTACCATTGCAGGGTGAAGCCGGTCAGCGGGAATTTCGGCGTCGCCGCCGTGTTGACCGAGAAGATCGGCAGGAAGATGACCGGCAGATAGAGGAAGACGATATAGAGGAACGCATAGGCCGACAGCCAGCCGCCCGGCAGGAAGCGCCGCGCCTTCATCGCGCCATCCTTTGCAAGCCGCGGATGATCAGCACCGTGGCGCCGGCCATCAGGGAGACGATCAGCATGGTGGTGACCGAAAGTGCGGCACCGAGCGGCCAGTTGGCGGCCTTGCCGAACTGCGCTTGGATGGCATTGGCGATCATGACCCCGTCCTTACCGCCGACGAGTTTTGGCGTGACATAGTCGCCGACCGTCGGGATCATGACGATCAGCGCCGCGGAAATGATGCCTGGCGCAGACAGCGGCAAGGTCACGCGCAGGAACGACCGGAAGGGCCCATCGCCAAGGTCGGTGGCCGCTTCGACCAGCGTGCGGTCGACCTTCTCCAGGGACACGAAAATCGGCAGGATGGCGAAGGCCGCCCAGGCATGGGTGAGCGTGATGATGACGGCGCTCGAATTGTAGAGCAGGGCGGTCGACGGTTCGTCGATGATGCCCAGACCCATCAGGCCGGAATTCAAGACGCCGTTATAGCCCAGGATGACCTTCCACGACATCACGCGCAAGAGATAGCTGGTCCAGAACGGGATGGTTATGAGGAACAGCCACAGGCTCTTGTGACGGCCGCCATGGAAGGAAATGAAATAGGCGATCGGGTAGGCGAGGACGACGGTGAACAGGCTGACCGTCAGCGAGATGTAGAGCGAGCGCCACAACAGATCGCGGTAGATCGGCTCGGTCAGTGCGACGCGATAGTTTTCCAGCGTGAAGGTGCGGTCGATGGTCAGGTAGTGCTGCGTCCAGAAGGAATGGGCGATGACCACCAGGATCGGCAGGACCAGAAGGATGAGAGCGTAGAGAAAGGTCGGGCTGATCAGGGCAAAGCCTTGTACAGGCTCGGATTGCAGAAGGGCATTTCGTCTGGCCCGCGTCAGGCCCAACGGGGGCGACCCTTCCGCAGCCACCGTCATTGCCAGACTCCGGGGGGACGGGCTCCGGGTGCGATCTCGATTGCTGGCCTGCACTGTCCCGCCATACGGCATCCCATTGGGCTGGCGCCGGCTATTGTTCCCCTTGCCGGCTTTCTTTCATCATGCGCGCATCCGCGGATTGAAATCAAGCGCTAATTCTGCAATATTGATTGAACGAACATTCAAAATCGTGCGAGCGGGGCGGCGATTTCGGCCGTGGCGAACCGGATTGATGCCCGGAAAATTCGGGGATGATGTGGAGGCGATAATGGCGGCTGTGAGGGATCTGAAGGCACGCGAAACGGCTGGTTCTGGCGGCGACGATGCGGTCGAGCTGGCCAGGCGTCATCTCATCCAGCCCTGGCCCTACGCCGGCTCCGTCGGTTCGGAGGCGCGCGCGCTGATCGGCGAGGGCGATGGCATCTACATTACCGACAGCACCGGCAAGCGGCTGATCGACGGCCCGGCCGGCATGTGGTGCGTCAATGTCGGGCATCGTCGCGAGGAACTCGCCAAGGTGATGTACGACCAGGCGATGGCGCTGTCCTACAACACGCCCTGGTACACGATGAACGCGCCGTCGGCGGAGCTTGCCAAGCGCATCGCCGGCCATGCCCCAGGCGACCTCAGCCACGTCTTCTACACCACGGGCGGTTCCTCGGCGGTCGAGACGGCGCTGCGCTTCATGCAGTTTTACAACAATGTGCGCGGCCGGCCGGAAAAGAAGCTGATCCTGAGCCGTGGCGACGCCTATCATGGCTCAACCTATCTCTCGGCCTCGCTCAATGGCCGCCCGCGCGACCGCGACTGGATGGATGGCGCCGACGATCTGGTGGTCAAGCTCGCCTCCCCCGACCCGTTCCGCCGGCCGAAAGGCATGAGCATCGCCGCTTTCACCGATTTCCTTGTCGACCAGTTCCGCGATACGGTCGCGCGTGTCGGTGCCGACAGAATAGGCGCGTTCGTCGGCGAACCCATACAGGCGTCCGGTGGCGTCATCATTCCGCCGGACGGCTACCTCAGGCGCATCCGCGAGATCTGCCGCGACAAGGATATTCTTTATATCTCCGACGAGGTGGTGACGGGCTTCGGACGTCTGGGTCATGTCTTTGCCTCGGGCGACGTGTTCGGCATCGACCCCGACATGATCACTTTCGCAAAGGGCGTCACCTCGGGTTATTTCCCGCTTGGCGGCGTCATCATCTCGGAGCGGCTGCTGGAGGAATTACGCCGTTCCAATCATCCCGACGCGATGTTCGGCCACGGCCTGACCTACACCAGCCATCCGGTCGGCTGTGCCGTGGCCTTGAAGAATCTCGACCTGCTGGAAGAAAGCGTGCTTGCTCACACGCAGGCGGTCGCGCCCTATTTCCAGGCGCAATTGAAGACGCTGGAAGAGCTGCCGCTGGTCGGCGAAGTGCGCGGCGTCGGGCTGATGGGCTGTGTCGAATGCGTCGCGGATCGTGAAAGCAAGGATCCGCTGCAGCTCGACAAGGATGTCGGCAAACGCATCGACGCCCACTGCCACGAGCTTGGCCTGCTGGTGCGGCCGCTGATCAACATGTGCGTGATGTCGCCGCCGCTCGTCATTACGCGCGAGCAGATCGACGACATGGTCGGCATCCTGCGCGAGGGTATTTCACGCACGATGGAAGATCTCAGGAAAGAGGGTGTGTGGCAGGGGTGAGTTTCTCCTTCTCCCCGTTTTCACGGGGAGAAGGTGCCCGAAGGGCGGATGATGGGCAGCGCTGACGGGGACTTCACCAATCAGCAGGGTTGTCATGCCCGCGACCTCAGCGCGTCGTTCAAATCCCACATGTCCTTCTCCTCCGGCGCCGTTTCCAGGCCGAGCACCGGAACCTGCTTGCGCAGGTGGTCGTGGTGGGTGCGGACGCCATATTCGAGGTCGGAGAGATAAAAGCCCTCGAAAGCCTCGGACAGCATGGATTCGTTCGACCAGACCGAGAGCTGCACATCTTCCGACATGGTGTCGCGATCGATGCGGAAGGAGAGGTAGCGGGCGGCGGCCTGCTCTCGGCTCTCGTCGCGGTAACGATAGATGGCGCCGCGCAGCAGCGTCTCACCCGTCGACAGTGGGAACTCCTGATAAAACTGCACTGATTCCGGCATCACCGACAGAACGGCGTTGGGAAAGATACCGTAATAGACCCAGGCCTTCCTGAGATGGTCAGGCAGATGCGTCGGCTCCGGCGCGATCTTGACGTAGTTCTTCACGCTCCAGCGGCGGCCGGCATGCGGGTTGTAGGTGGCGAAGGAGCGCGAGACGCCATTGACGAAGGGCTCGTCGAAATAGGTGGCGCCATAGAGATCCTGCAAGGCCGGATGCGCCATGGCGACATGATAGCCTTCATTATCGACATCGCGCACCGACTTCCAGTTGACCGGCGTCTTCTGGGTCCAAATACCCCAGGAAGGCACCATGTCGGCGGCCTTGTAATGCGCGAATTCGGGTTCGATCGGCCTCAGCAGCTCGGCAACGGAGGGCTGTGGCCCGCCATTGCGGAAGCGGATGAAGATGAAGCCCATCCAGATTTCGAGATCGAGCGGCATCAGGCCAAACTCGGTCTTGTCGAGGTCGGGGAAAGAGCGCGGGCGGGCGGCGCCGCGCAGCGTGCCGTCGAGATTGTAGACCCAGCCGTGAAACGGACAGACCAGCGCGTTCTTGCAATTGCCCTGGCTGTCGGCGACGACGCGGCTGCCGCGATGGCGGCACATGTTGTTGAAACCGCGTACCACGCCGTCCTTGCCGCGCACGATCAGGGCGCGTTCGCCAATGACATCCATGGTGAGGTAATCGCCGGCGTCCGGTATGTCGCAGACATGCCCGACGATCTGCCAATGATTGCGGAACACATGCTCCTTCTCCAGTTCGAGAAGGGCGTCGGAATGGTAGCTCCAGCCCGGCAGTCCCCGCCGGTCCCAATCGTTCGGGATTGCCACGTCACGGAGGTGCGGGTTCATAAAACGTCTCTTCTTTTATTGAATATGCATTCAATATAATCATATTTTGCATTGAAATGCAATGGCTTGTGGAAATGTGACTGTTCCGCAGCGAAAATGTCGGCGCTGGTTCCATGGGAATCCCGCGCCGTTGCGGGCTTCGAAAACCCCGGAAAATCCGGATCTTAGCCAGAGTTCCGTAACTGCCCCCGATCGCTGGCTCGCGCCGCCAATCGTTCACGCGGCTACCGGTCGTGCACGCCTTGCAACCGCCACCCCCCGGGCCAAAACAGCCAATGACCGACCCTGCCCGGTTTTGCCCGTATCGATGTTTCAATCCGGTTACATTGCCAAGCTCTCGTCACCTTTGCACCGTTACAAGGCGCGATTAAATTCGTTTAATCGCAAAAAGAAAATCAACGAAGGGGATGATGATGCATGCGAAAGTCCAGATCACCAGCGGCAACCGCTTTCAAGCTCCAGAGCGCGCTGACCGCCGCCCGAAGCTGGCCCTTCGCCAGCGCGCCAGCGACCACCCGATGGGAATGTTCATGGCGCTGGCTGCTTGCGCCTTCGCCGGCATGGCGTTCACGCCGACGGTCGGCCCAGCCTTCGCTTCGTTGAACCCGCCCGCCAACGTCATCGAAGGCGCGCCGACCACGACCACGACCGCCCGCCTGCCTATGCCGGCAATCGATTTCGCCTGCAGGGGGCAGGCCTGGGGCGCCGAGAGCGTGGATTGCCTGCGCGCCATTGCCGAGCAGTCCGGAACGCACAAGATCCGCGCGATCCGCATGATCGCCAACGCCGCGCCGCTGACCAGCACGCCCAACATCTTCTGATTTCTGCCTCTGCGTTTCTGCCGGGGCATGATCCCGAAACCGGTTCCCGTTTGGGGATCATGCCCTACCTCCCCGAGCGCTTCTCGGCGCTCGCTTCGGCTCCCGCCGCGATGTCGGCCGGGAGCCTTTTTTATGCTTTCAACGCGGCCTGCTCGGCAATGGTCGAAAGCACGCTGCGTACATCCAGCGTGCTGAACGGTTTTTCGAGGATCTGTGGCCGCTGCTGCGCCGGCAAGGCTTCGACTTCCGCCTTCGCGCCGATCAGGTCGCCGGTGACGAGCACGAAACGCCGCGCCAGGTCGGGCCGTTCGGCGAGCAGTTCGCGGTAGATCGAAATGCCTGAGATGCCGGGCATGCGCAGATCCGAAAAGACGATATCGGGGGGCATGTGGCCACCCAAGGTGGCGGCGCCCGATTCCCAGAGCGGCGCGATCCGCGACTTGATGCCCATCAGTTCGAGAATATCGGACAGGGAACCGGCGACGTCAGGCTCGTCATCGATGATCAGCGCATGGCGCAGGCCGCTCGATCGCGGCTGGCTTTCGCCGGCGGCGGCGATGCCCGCCGAGATCGCCGGCAACTGGACGACGAAACGCGCGCCTCTCGGCAACACCTCCTCGAACCAGACATTGCCGTTGTGCCGTTCGATGATCGATTTCGAGATCGACAGGCCAATGCCGGTGCCGACGCCGACCGGCTTGGTGGTGAAATAGGATTCGAAAATGCGCGAACGGATGGCTTCGGGAATGCCGGGCCCGTTGTCCTCGACCGAGAAGCCGGGATTGCCTCGATCGCTGCGGAAGCTCCGCACCTTAATCAGGCGGTCGCCGGCGACGCCGGCCAGGGCATGCTGGCTGTTGATGAGGAAATTGGCCGCCACCTGTGTCACGTGGTCGGCATCGGCCATGGCGAGCAGCGGACCTGGCGCGAAATCGGTATCGATGACGATGCCGCTCGAGCGCGCGCCGTAGGCGGTCACTTCGAGAGCGGCGCGGATCACCTGGTTGAGATCGGTCTCGGCCTGTGCCGCCGGATGGAGGCGGACCATCGACAGGAAGCTTTTGACGATGCGCCCGCAGCGCTCGGCGGCGGCACGAACCTTTTCGGCCCGGACCTTGGTCTGCGGATCCGAGGCGAATTCATGCAGCAGCGTCGACTGGGCCACGACGACGGCCAGCGGATTGTTGAGTTCGTGCGAGACGCCGGCAAGCAGCGAGCCCATCGCCGCCATCTTCTCGTTCTGGTGCAGCTTCTCGCGCTGCCGGTTGATCTCTTCCTCTGCGCGCAGCCTGTCGCGCAGGTCGCGGATCGAGCCAAAGATCAGGCGGCGGTCGGCGACCCGCATCTCGGTCGCCGTCAGTTCGATCGGAAACACCTCGCCGGCGGCATTCTGCGTCACGGTCTCGAGCCGCTGGCCGACCATCGGGGCGCCACGGCCGGACATGTAGTCGGCGCCCGAGGCATAGCCCTTGCGGTAGTATTCAGGAACGACCGTGTCGAGCAGGTCCTTGCCGAGGATATCGCTGCGCAGGAAGCCGAACATCTTCTCGGCGGCCGGATTGAATTCGATGATCGACCCGGCCTCGTCGATGACGATAATGGCGTCGAGCGAGGCCTGCAGCATGGTGCGGCGGATCACTTCGCTGGCATGGGCGTCCGAGGGGGAGTGTTCGATGGCGTCGCCTATGGCGAGGGCGATGATGTGCAGCGTCGCCTCCTCCTCGTCGGTCCATTCCCGCTCTTCGACGCAGTCATTGACGGCCAGCGTGCCCCACAGATGGCCGTGCGCGAAGACCGACACCGACAGGAACGACTTGATGTTCTGCTTCTCGAAATCGGCCCTCAGGAATCCTTCGAGGTCGCGCGTATGGCCGGCGAAAATCTTGCCCTGCCGCTCATCCTCGGCCAGCCGCTCAAGCAGCGGATCCGAATTGACGATCGACTGCATGATGACGGTCGGTGAGGCCAGTTCGCCGCCGAAGTCGGGATCGATCCAGTAGGCAGCGACCGACTGGGCGAAACCCTGGCCGGGCAATTCGCGCAGGCGGAACAGGATGCCGCGCTGGCACTCCATGGCGTGGCACAGCGTCTCCAGTATGCCGTCCATTTCGCGCTGCCAGTCGCCGGCCTCGCGCAGCCGGCGCACGACACGCACGGCGGCCATCGCCGCGCCCTGCCTGAAACCCTGCATGTCCGTGCTTGCCGTGTCGCCCATCATTGTCAGCCATTAGTCCAGAGTCACGCCAATCGATCGGCTGGCAACGGCTGCGGAGCGGACTTCCTCGGTCTGACGCTCAGCTGCCGTCGCCGGCCGGCAGCGAGAAAATATAGCCTTCGCCACGCACCGTGCGCAGGAATTTCGGGTTGGCCGGGTCCGTCTCGATCTTCTTGCGCAGGCGCATGATGCGGATATCGACGGCGCGCGACGATTCCGGATCCTCGGTGAAGCCGATCGCCTCGGAGATCGCGGCCCTGGTCAGCAGCCGGTTGGCGCGGGTCAGGAAAACCTCCAGCACGTCGAATTCGCTCTTGGCCATGTCGATCACCGTGCCGTTGGCGCCGGTGACCACCCTCCCGTCGAGATCGGCCTGGAAGGGGCCGAAAGCGACGGAGCGGCGATCCGTGCTGGCTTTCCTGTCCCGCGGCTCCGTCGGCTGGGGAACACGGCGCAGCACGCTGCGCACCCTGGCCAGCACCTCGCGCAGTTCATACGGCTTGACGATATAGTCGTCGGCGCCGAGTTCCAGTCCGACGATGCGGTCGAGCGCGGTGCCGGCAGCGGTCGCATAGATGATGCCGATCGGCATTTTCGAGCGCAGCCAGCGGCCGAGCGACAAGCCATCCTCGCCCGGCATGGCGATGTCGAGGATAGCCAGATGGAAGGACTGCGTCTCGATCAGGCCGCGCGCGGCGGCCGCGGTTTCAGCGGTCGAAACATCATAGCCGGCGGCGCCGAGATATTCGGCGACCGCGTCCCTGAGGTCGGGCTCATCCTCGACGATGACAATTCTTGCCCGCACGATGCTCTCGCTCCCACTTTCAGTGGAAAGTAGATTGGGTATAAACATGATGTCCAGCACTCATATCCGGTTGCCAGGGAACGGTTGGAAAACATGGCCGCACGAGCCGTCATTGCGCTTGTTTCCGTCGCCGAGGTCGTCGCGAGCGAGCTTGCCGACCATCTCGAGCGGCGGGGCCACGACGTGCGCCGGGCGCGGCAGCCCTGGGAGGCGGAATCGCTGCTGTCGGGCGGCGGCATCGACGTTGTCGTTGTCGGGGACAGCCTCAGCCAGGCGGAAGGGCGGGATCTGCTCAGGCGTTTTGGCGGCCAAGCTGGGGGTGGGGAGCATGGACCGGATTTCATCCTGATATGCCGGCCGGCCGATCTCCTCGACAAGGTGTTGGCGCTCGAACTCGGCGCCGCCGACGTCGTCGAAAGTCCGCTCAATGTCAGGGAACTCGCCGCGCGTGTCGGTGGCCTGCTTTCGCGGCGCGGCAGGGGTACCCAGGAGCTGATCGTGCTGGAGAACGCAACCGTCGACCTGAGATCGGCGATGGTCATGCATCGCTCCGGTACGCAGGAGCAGCTCTCGCCCGGCCAGGTGGCGCTCCTCAGGCTGTTCCTGGCGAGCCCGCGCAAGGTACTGACGCGGGACGACATTATCGCAGCCGCGCCGGCCGAGAATGCCGACGCCTTCGATCGCTCGATCGACTCGCGCATCGTGCGGCTGCGCCGCAAGCTCGACACCGAGACCATCACCACCATACGCGGCGCCGGCTACAGGTTCGATCCGCCACGGCAATTCGCCGACTGACGGCTGTGTTTTTCTGCTGGTTCGTCGGATGAGCATCGGACTTTCCATTTTCCCGCGCCGATGCCCGCGAGGTTCAGCGCACTACCAGCAATGACGGGCCCGAGGCCATTTCGCCGCCGACGGCGAACTGGCTTGCGTGAGCGCGTTCCTTGAGCAGCACGCTGGCGAGTGCGGCAAAGCCGAGCAGGCCCTGCGCATAAAGCAGTGCGGAAAGTACGGAAGCCGCGAATTTTGTCTTCATGATCTGAATTCCCCAAAAAGATGACTGTGTCGCGGGTCGCTTCAGGAACTCCCGAAGTGCCCGCGCCGCCCACGGAGCCCCCCGTCGCGGCGCGGGCCTTCGGTCCTCTCGGCAGCAAGTTGCCGGAGGGGCCGCGCAATGCCAGCAGCCGAAGGCCAACCCGCCAGAGGGTCTTCAACCGGGCGATGCGCAGGCTGGAAACGATCCAGACCGTGGCGCAGACAGGGCGACGTGCAGGGTCGAAATCTCGCTCGAACTCATCGCCGCCAGCCGCGCACAGGGCCGCCGGCAATGGTGCCGCCGCCGATAGCCGCCGCCGTGATGCTGATCCTGAAGAGCCAGGAGCGTATGTTCGTTTTCGTTCCCTTGGTCGTTGCCGTCTGCTTTCGTTGCGTCAACTTTTGCATCCGGTCGGTATCCGGATCATGCCGCCCAAAACCGCACTTTGTTGCAGATTGGTTTCGGATTGAGACAAACTCTTTCATGTAGGAGACAACTCGAACTTTCGTTTCAGGGTGAATGCTTGTGTCCTTCATCCTTGGCCCCGTGTCCGGAATGGAGCGCCATCAAACAGGGTGATTGTCCTGTTAACCAGTGGAAACGGATTCGAAACACAAACGAGCATTTCGCGAAATCTTTCCGAAACATGCCGCTGGGATAAGCCGCCCTCATCGAATTGGAGCCGGCCGGACCGGCAGAGAGAGGGGACATCATGCACACCACCATTTCCGCAAAGCTCATCAACATCACCGCCGCCGCGCTCATGGGCGGTGCACTTCTGTTCGGCGCCAACGCCGCCCATGCCGCCAACAGCGTCGTTGCTCGCGTTTCGCTGTCGCAGCAGGTCATGGAAGTCTCGGTCGACGGCCGGCCGACTTTCGCCTGGAAGGTTTCCACCGGCGACCGGGCGCACGTGACGCCGACCGGCTCGTTCAAGCCGACGCGCATGCATGAGATGTGGTATTCGAAGAAATACGACAACGCGCCGATGCCGCATTCGGTGTTTTTCAGCGGCGGCTACGCGGTCCACGCCACCTATGCCATCAAGCGCCTCGGCCAGCCCGCCTCGCATGGCTGCGTACGGCTGCACCCGGACAACGCCGCCGATTTCTACCAGCTCGTCGAGACGTTCGGAGCGGCCAACACCAGCATCGTCATCGTCAAGTAGCAGGAAGGTCGCCGCATTCGGCCAGGTGCCGGAGTTGCTGGAGCGATCGCCAAAAAAGGCCGGAGAAATCCCGGCCTCTTTTTGTGTCTTGCGCCCCGTGCCTCAGCTCGGCAGCGCCGGCATCAGCTTGGGATCCGGCTTTTCCGCCAGATGCGGCAGGTCCTTGCTGGCGATGAAAGTATAGAACATCGGCACGACGAACAGTGTGAACATGGTGCCGACCAGAATGCCGGTGAAGATGACCAGGCCCATCGAATAGCGGGCCGCGGCACCGGCGCCGCTGGAAACGATCAGCGGCACCACGCCCAGCGCCATCGCCGCCGTCGTCATCAGGATCGGCCGCAGGCGCACCTTGGCCGAGGCGATGATGGCGTCACGCCGCCGCATGCCATGCAGTTCTCGCTGCTGGTTGGCGAATTCGACCAGCAGGATGCCGTGCTTGGTGATCAGGCCGATCAGCGTGATCAGTCCGACCTGGGTATAGATGTTGAGTGTGCCGAGGCCCAGATTGAGCGGCACGATCGCGCCGAAGATCGACAGTGGCACCGCCATCATGATGATCAGCGGATCGCGGAAGCTTTCGAACTGCGCCGCCAGCACCAGGTAGATGACGATGACGGCCGCGCCGAAAGCGATCAGGATCGTGTTGCCCTGTTCCTTCTCCTGCCGGGACTGACCGGAATAATCGATGAAGAAAGTGTCGGGCAGGCTCTCCCTGGCGATGTCCTCGAGCACTTTCAAACCGTCGCCCGTGGTGACGCCGGGCAGCGGCAGCGCCGAGATCGTCGACGAATTCAGCTGGTTGAACTGCTCGATCGCCGCCGGCGACGCATTGTTCGAAATCGTCACCACGGCCGACAGCGGCACCATCTCGCCCGTCACGCTGCGCACGAAGTATTCGCCGAGCTTTTCAGGGTTGTCGCGGAATTCCTGCGGCACCTGCGGGATGATGTCGTAGCTGTTGGAGTCGCGGTCGAATTGCGCCACTTCGGCACCGCCGACCAGCAGCGTCAGCGTCCGGCCGATATCGGCGATCGGCAGGTTGAGCGCGGCGGCGCGGTCGCGATCGATGGTCACCGTCACCTGCGGTGCGTCATAGGCCATCGAATTCTGCACGACGATGAAGCGGCCCGAGGCCTGCGCCTTGTTCTTGATTTTCTCGGCTTCCTCGTAGACCTGAGCGGAATCGCCGGTCGAGCGGACCACCATGGAAATCGGCAAGCCGCCGCCGGAGCCCGGCAGAGTCGGCGGCGCGAAGACGAAGGCCTGGACACCCGCCACCTTGGCGATACGAGCCGTAATGTCGGCCTGCAGCTCCTTCGAATTGCGCTTCCGCTCCGCCCAATCCTTGAAGGCAAAACCGACGAAGGCGCTGTTGGTCGTGCCGCCGAAGGCGACGGCCGAGAACTGCGCCCGGGTCTCGGGAATGTCCTTCACCAGGCCCAGGATTTGATTGACGTAAGTCTCGGTGTAATCGGAGGTCGCATAGCGCGGCCCCGTCACCAGCGAGAGCAGGAAGCCCTGATCCTCTTCCGGCGCCAGTTCCGTCGAGGTCTTGGTGAACATGAAGCCGGTCACACCGACAAGCGCCAGCACGATGACCAGCGTCAGCGGGCGGTAGTTCAGAGATCCGGTGACGGCGCGCTCGTAGACATGCTCGACGCGCGCGAAAGTGCCGTCGACGATGCGCTGGAAACGGCCGGCATTGCCGGGCTTCAGGAGGCGCGCCGACATCATCGGCGTGATGGTGATGGCAATGATGCCGGACAGCACCACCGATCCGGCGAGCGTCACCGCGAATTCGCGGAACAGGGCGCCGGTCAGGCCGCCGGTGAAGGCCAGCGGCGCGAACACGGCGGCCAGCGTCATGGTCATGGCGACGATGGCCGACGCGATCTCGCGCATGCCGCTGAAGGCCGCCTGCATGGGCGGCATGTGATCCTCTTCCATGTGGCGGTGGATATTTTCCACCACCACGATGGCGTCGTCGACGACAAGGCCGATCGCCAGCACCATGGCCAGCAGCGACAGAAGGTTGATCGAATAGCCTACCGCGAACAAAAGGAAGCAGACGCCGATCAGCGACAGCGGGATGGTGATGATCGGCATCAGCACCGAGCGGAACGAACCGAGGAAGAGGAGGATAACGACAACGACGATGGCGACCGCCTCGCCGATGGTCTTGAACACCTCGTCGATCGAGGCGCTGATCTGTCCGGTCGCGTCGTAGACGACTTCGATCGTCATGCCCTTCGGCAGCGTCTCCTGAATCTGCGGGACGAGCTTGGTGAGTGCCGCCGCCGTGGTCAGCGGATTGGCTGCCGGGGTCGGGAAGATGGCGAGGAAGGTGCCGGGCTTACCGTTGAAGGAAACCCTGGTGTCGGTGTTCGCGGCCGCCAGTTCGACGCGGGCCACGTCGCGCAGGCGCACGACATTGCCGTCGGTCGAGCGCAATGGCAGCGCGGCGAAGGCTTCCGGTGTCTGCAGCGTCGAGCGCACGGTGATCGACGAGACGACATATTCGTTCTGGGTGTTGCCGGGCGCCGACAGGAAGTTGGAATTGTTGATCGCCGCCAGCACTTCGGCCGCCGTCACGCCGCGCGCGGCAAGCCTGACCGGGTCGATCCAGACGCGCATCGAGTATTCCTGGGCGCCGAAGATCTGCACGTCGGCAACACCTTCGACCGTCGACATGCGGGGCCTGATGACGCGCTCGATATACTCGGTCAGCTGCTCCTTGGTCATGTTCGGATTCTGCATCGAGATGTACATCATCGCGAACTGCTGACCCGTACCCTTGACGATGACCGGGTCCTTGGAGGCGTCCGGCAAGGTGCCGCGTACGCCCTGAACCTTGGACAGCACTTCGGTCAACGCCACGTCTGGGTTGGAACCGAGCTTCATCTGCACCGTCACGGTGCTGGAGGACGGACGGCTGGACGAGGTTACGTAGTCGATGTTCTCGGTCGAGGCGACGGCGCGCGCGATCGGGGCGGAAATGAAGCCCTGGATCAGGTCGGCGCTGGCGCCCGGATAGGCTGTCGTGATTGTGATCGCGGTCTCGTCGACCTTCGGATACTGCCGGATCGACAGGTTGAAGATGCCCTGGAAACCGAGCAGCAGGATCATGCAGGCAAGAACCGTCGAAAGGACGGGCCGGCGGATGAAGAGATCGGAAAAGCTCATTGCTGGTCGGCCTGCTTGTTCGCCGATTTGGTCGGGTCGATCGTGTTGTCGACGTTGACGGTCATGCCGTTGAAGAGGCGGTTCTGGCCCGCGGTGACGACCTCGTCGCCGGCCTTCAGCCCTTCGACGATCTCGACCATGCCTTGATTGCGGCGGCCGGGCTTGACGAAGACCTGTGACAGCACAAGCGCCGGTTTGTCGCCTTCCGCCGCCGGCTTGGCCGGATCGGCCGCTGCTGGCTTGGCGGCATCGGCAGCGGCCTTGTCCGCTGGCTTGGCTGCGTCGGCGGCCGGCTTCATGGCATCGGCGGCGGGTTTCATGGCGTCTGCCGGCTTGGCGTCTGCCGCCTTGGCATCCGCAGGCTTGGCATCCGCTGGCTTGTCAGTGGCCGCCGCCGGCTTTTCGTCCGGCTTGGCTGGCTGCGCCGGGGCTGTCCCGGCGGGCTTCGCCGGCTGCACCACGAATATGTAGTCGCCATAGAGGCTGGTGGTCAGTGCCGTCTGCGGCAGTGACAGCACGTTCTGCTCCTCGGGCAGTTCGACACGCACCTGCACGAACTGACCTGGGGTCAATTTGCCTTCGGGATTGGCAACTTCCGCCCGGATGTTCACCAGCCGGCTGGAGGGGTCGATCTTGGGGTCGATGCCGCGAATGGCGCCGGCAAAGGGCATGTCGTCGCTGCCGCCAAGGCCCAGGCGGACCGTCTGGCCAATCTTGAGCAGCGGCAGCTGCTGTTCGGGAACCGAGAAGTCGACCCGCATCGTGTCGAGGTCCTGCAGCGTCACCACCGCGGTGCCGGGTGCCAGATACTGGCCGAGGTCGATCCTCGGAATGCCGACCGTGCCGGCGAAAGGTGCGGTAAGCTGCTTCTGGTCGAGCACGGCCTGCAGCCTGGTCACCTGGGACGCCGAAGCGGAGGCCGCCGCACGCGCCGTGTCCAGCGTCGAGTCGGAGCCAACACCACGCCTTGTCAGTTCGACGGCGCGGGTCAGCGTGGTCTGATCGAGTGCCGCCTGCGCCTTCTGCGCATCGAGATCAGCGCGCTCGACGGCGTCGTCGAGTTGCAGCAGCACTGCGTTGGCCGCCACCTTCTGGTTGGCATGGAAGGGGATTTCCTTGACGATGCCGGCGGTCTCGACCGTCAGGTCGACACCGCGCACGGCCCGCACCGTACCGATCGCCTCGACGCCCGGTGTCCAGTTCGACGGCTTGGCGATGGTTGTCGACACGGTCGCCGCCGGCGGCTTCATGGTGGCGAAATACTGCTTGATGCCGTTGTCGCGCAGGAAGTTGAAACCGACTATCCCGCCGACCACGATGACGAGCACGGCAAGGACCACAATAACGATAAAGACACGGAGTATGCGCTTGAACAAGGAAGTCCCCTCAGTCGAAAATCCGGCGCGAAGCGCGGACATCGGGACACATATCGACTGCGGGTCCCGATTTCAAATAGTGGCGGTCTTACTGTACCGTCTGGACGGTCTTGTCAATTGGGCCTAAGCTTGCGATGGGAGGCGCCATGAGAGCCCAACGACCGAACTCGCGCGAGAAGATTCTCGCCGCGGCGGCTGATGTTGCCCGGGAATCCGGGCCCGGCAGCCTGTCGCTCGATGCCGTTGCCAACCGCGCCGGCGTGTCGAAGGGCGGGCTGCTCTACAACTTCCCCACCAAGGCGAAATTGATGCAAGGCTTGGTCGAAGGCTATCTGCGCGATTTCGAGCAAGCGCTGGAATCCGCCAACAGCAACGACAAGGGCAAAAATCCCCTCGCCGTCTATATCAGGCTGTCAGCCGAGGATTGCGAGGAGAAGCAGCCATCGGCATCCTGGATATTCTCGGCGATCGCCGAGGATCCCGATTTCATGATGCCGATCAAGACATTCAAGCGGCAGCTTTTCGAGCGGTTGAAGGGCGAGGCGCCGGACCTCAAATCGCTTCTGGTCTGCTATCTCGCCATCGAAGGGCTGCGCAGCATGAACCTGTTCGATTCCGACGTGCTGTCAAAGGACGAACGGGACCTGCTGGTGTCGTCACTTCTCGATATCGCCAAATAGGCTTGCCTGCGCGCGAGGAGGACGACGCTGCCGCGATCGTTCAATCGACGGCGCTTACAGGGCCTTGCCCGTCGAAGGATCGAACAAGCGAAGCGCGGCCTCGTCGAAGGCGAGGTTGCGCTGTTCGCCCTTGGCGAATTGGACGCGCGGCGGCAAGCTGGCCGTCAGCCGTTGCGTGCCGATCCGCGCCGTGGTGACCAGCTCGGGGCCGGTCAGTTCGACGACCTCGATCTCGACGGGCAGTGACAGCTCCGCGGCGGCTCCGGTCGCCGCACGCAGCGCTTCCGGCCTGATGCCGACGACCATTTGTGCACCCTCACGTGCCGCATTCGCATAGCGTGCCGGCACGGGGATCCATACATCGGATCCGGCAATGGCCAGCTTGCCGTCGGTGACGGTGGCCTGCAGCATGTTCATCGACGGCGCGCCGACAAAGCCGGCGACGTAGAGTGTCGCCGGGTCGTTGTAGATCTCCTCGGGGGTGCCGAGCTGCTCGATCCGGCCGTCGCGCATGACGGCGATGCGGCTGGCCAGCGTCATCGCCTCGATCTGGTCATGGGTGACGTAGACGACGGTCGTCCGCAGCATTTGGTGCAGGCGCTTCAATTCCGTGCGCATTTCCAGGCGCAGTTTGGCGTCGAGATTGGACAGCGGCTCGTCGAACAGGAAGACCTGTGGCTTGCGCACCAGGGCCCGGCCGATGGCGACGCGCTGGCGCTGGCCGCCGGAAAGCTGACTCGGCTTGCGGTCGAGCAGAGCCTCGATCTGCAGCAGCCTTGCCGCTTCGTTCACCGCCCTGTCGCGCTCGTCGGCCGCGACGCCGCGCATCTCCAGTCCAAAGCCGATGTTGCGGCGCACGGTCAGGTTCGGATAGAGCGCGTAGGACTGGAAGACCATGGCGATATCTCGGTTCTTGGGGTGGACGCCGAGGATCGAGCGGCCACCGATCAGGACGTCGCCGCTGGTCGCCTCGGCAAGGCCGGCGATGATGTTGAGAAGCGTCGATTTTCCGCAGCCCGACGAGCCGAGCAGCACCAGGAATTCACCGCTCTGCAGCGCGATGTCGATGCCTTTCAACGTCTCGACGCTGCCGTAGCTCTTGCGGATGCCGCGGATTTCAAGCGCGCTCATGCATGGGACCCTCAAACTGCATCGGCCCGCCATAGTTGCGGGGCAAGGTGGAAATGGCGCGCGAGGCGACGTGCGTAGCGGCGCGGAGGCAAGCGGACAGCGGCCGTTCCTGTGCCAATGCGGCCAGGAAGGCGGCATTGAAGACGTCGCCGGCACCGATCGTGTCGACCACCCTGACGTCGGGCGCGGCGGCTTCGACGAGAGTGCCGTCCGGGCCGACGGCGATGGCGCCACGTGGCCCGCGCTTGACGACGAAGGTCGCGCCTTGCCTCATGCTGGATCGGATTTCACGCGCCGCTTCCGCCGGACTTGGCAACCCCGCCAGGGTCACCGTCTCAACCTCGTTGAACAGCGCCAGCGCGCAGCGCGACAGCCATGTCCTCGTCGCGGCGCAATTGGCCGCGGTCCAGCCATCGATCGGCCAGCCTGTGTCGAGCGCCACGGCAATGCCGTGGCTGTCGGCCCAGTCGAAAAAAGCATTGTAGTCGCGCGTGAGGTCTTCCGTCAGGAAGGAGCCGCAGAGCAGGGCGTAGCCACCGGAGAGTGCGGGGCCGTCGAGAACCGACAAGACATCGGCGAGGCCGAAGCGTGGCAAGTGCCCGCGTGTGGTGAAGAAGGTCCGTTCGCCATCGGGGTGGGTCATCCCGACCGACAATGTCGTGCCTTCGGGACGGATAGCCCATTTCTCGGCGCGGACGCCAAAAGCCTCACCAAGCCAGCGGCCGAACTGGTCGTCACCGACGTTGGCGGCAATCGCAAAGTCTACGCCCAGCGCTTGCCAGGCGAGCCCGGTGTTGCCGGCCTGGCCGCCGACGCGCAATTCGTCATGGTCGACGACGGTCTCGGTTCCCGCCTTCGGCCATGGCGCGACCGGGCCGACGATCAGGTCGACATTGACGTTGCCGATCACCGCCAGCGGGCGCATCACTCGCTCCTGGTGATCTTGGTGGTGCGCACCGGCGTGCCCGCATTGTCGACGCGACCGTCCGCGAAGGCGATCATCAGGCGCTGTGCCACCGGCAGCATTGCGAGGATAGCGGCCATCCCCGCGGCTGGTTTGAACGTGAGCGTGACGGCCCCGGCGACCGGCGCTTGCCCGGACGCGTCGAAGATGACCAGCGGCGCGCCGGCTTCGACCACCGAAAGTGCCATCGCGGTTACCAGCTCCGAAGTCGGGTCGGCACCGCGAAACAGGATGACGCCGATCTGAGGGCCGAGCATCTCCATCGGCCCGTGCCGCAACTGGCCGCCCTCGAGCGAAAAGCAGGGCAGCCGCGACAGTTCGGTCAAGCCAAGCGCCAGGGCTTCGGCCACGCCCTGCAGGCGGCGGCCGGAGGTGACGATCGTATCCACCTTGCCAAGCGCGGCGAGTGCTTGGGCGATATCGCAATGCTGCGGAGCTTCGAGCATGGCAAAGGCAGGAGCCGGATCCTCGCCCAGAGCCGCGAGGATGGCCAGGTGCAGGGCCAGGGTCACGGTCAGGCTGCGGGTCGCGGCGAAGGCCAGCTCCGTGCCGCCGGCGCCGACAAGGCAAGGCGCGGTGCGGGCAAGAAAAGAACCGCCTTCGAGCGTCAGGCCGAAAACGTCCGAGCTGCCGCCGGCCTGCGCAAACCATCTGACGACTTCGGCGCTCTCGCCGGATTGCGAAGTCACAAGCACCGTCCGGTCCGCCAGCGGCAATGGTTGGCCGAGCTGCTCGGACAGTGGCAGCGCCAGCGCATCGATGCCGAGTGCACGATAGAGCGGCTCGACGGCACGGCCGACCGCGTGCGAGCCGCCCATGCCAAGCAGAAGCAGGCGGCCGCTCTTCCTGATCGAAGCGGCGACGTCTGCCGCCATGGCAGCGTTGTTCTCGAACGAAGCACGCGCATCGGCGTGCTGGCGCGCCATTTCGCGGTCGATGGCGGTCAGTCCGGCCGGCCGTTCTTTATCTGCAGTCATGTTCATCCTTTCACACCGCCGCTGGTCAGGCCCGAGATCAGCGCCCGCTGCATGACGAGGCCGATCAGCACCGGCGGCAAGGCGGCCAGCACGCCAGCCGTGGCAATCAATCCGTAGTCGGAAACACGGCCGCCGGCCAAATCGGCGATGGCGACGGTGAGCGTCTTGGCGCGCTGGTCGGAGGTAAACAGCAACGCATAGAAGAATTCGTCCCAGGCCAGCAGCACGGCGAACAGTGCCGATGTCGCCATCACGGGCGCGGCCAGCGGCAAGGTGATGATGCGCAATGTCTGGAACAGGCCGGCGCCGTCGATCATCGCCGCGGCCTCGATCTCGCGCGGGATGGAATCGAAGCCGGATTTCATCAGCCAGGTGGTGAAGGGCGCCAGTATGGTGAGATACACAAGCGCCAGGCCGAAGACATTGTTGAGCAGGCCAAGATGCGACAGGCCCATATAGAGCGGTACGGCGAGCGCCACCGGCGGCAGCATGTAGGTGGCGATGACCATCGACAGCGACCAGCCGATCGACGGTGTGCGCGAAACCGCCCAGCCGGCGGGGATGGCCAAGGCGAGTGCCGCCAGCGTCGCCATGGCGGCGATCTCAAGACTGTTGCGCAGCGACGAGGTGAAGGCGGCGCCGGCGCTGTTTTCGGCCGTCGACAGCAATTGCCGGTAGCGGGAGAAGTCGGCTGCCTGCGGCCACCAGCGCAGCGGCTTGGCCGCAAGATCGGCGGCCGGCGAAATGCTCATGATGAACAGCCAGGCGATAGGCGCCAGGATGATGGCGGCAAGCAGCAGCGCGCAGACGTAAATGAAGACGGTGAAGGCGAGGCTCTTGCGCTCCATCAGGCGGCGCTCCCGGCGGTCTTTCGCACCAGGGCGGCGTAGGCGACGGCGAGCAGCGTGACGAGCAAGGTGACGATCAGCGCCAGCGACGCGCCCGAACCGGCGCGCTGGAAGGAGAACGCTTCCTGGTAGACGAGGATCGAGAGTGTTCGCGTGGTGTTTGCCGGACCGCCGCGTGTCATCACCCAAATGATATCGAAGACCTTGAAGGCCTCGATGGTGCGCAGCACCAGCGCCACCATCAGCGGGCCGGCAAGATAGGGCAGGATGACGAAGCGGAAACGGTTGAACGGTCCTGCTCCATCAACCAGCGAGGCGGCGGTGATGTCACGCGGCACCGCTTGGAGGGCGGCGAGCGCGATCAGCGCCACCAGCGGAAAGTTCTTCCAGCAGTCCGCAACGATGAGGGCAGCCAGCGCCGTTCCCGGCTCGCCGAGCCAGGACCGATAGGCGTCGATGAGGTGCAACTGCGTCAAGGCGGCATTCAGCGCGCCATATTCGGGATTGTAGATCAGCCGCCACAGCGTGGCGTTGACCACCGTGGGCAATGCCCAGGGCAGGATCATCAGGGCGCGCAGGATTGCGCGGCCGCGAAAGTCCTGGTTGAGCAGCAGGGCGGCGAGGACGCCGATCACCATTTCGGCGGCAACCGAAATAATCGCGAACAGGGTCGTGGTGATCAGTGTGCGCGAGAAGTTGGTGCTCGACAGCATGTTGGAATAATTGTCGAAGCCGACAAAATTGCCAGCCGTGCCGACCAGCTTGGCATCGGTGAAGGAGAGCCCGACCGTATCGACCAGCGGCCAGCCGATGACGGCGACCATGACCACGAGCAAAGGCAGCATCAAGAGCCATGCGCGGGTCGTCATCCAGGTGCTCGACATCAGAGCAGCCTCTCTTATCTCATCTGTGATCTGGACATAGCACGGGCGGCACTCGCGCATGACCCCGGAAATCGGAGGCCGATTTCCGGAAAGGATCATGCACAAGATAGAAAGTGCTACAGCGTCTTTTGCGCGTCATAAGGGATGCAACGCTGTGATGCCGCCCGTATCGAACGACTGGCTTGTCTCAGAGGCCGCTGTTCTGCGCGGCGGTCTTCAGGGCGTCTTCCGGCGAAGACGTCCCGAGCAGCGATTCCTGGATTGCCTGCTGCAGCGCGGTCGACAGCTCCTGGTATTTCGGCGTGGTCGGACGCGGATACATGGCGGCCAGACCGAGCTTGGCAGCGGCGATCAGTTCTTCCTGGCCCTTGGTGACCGTAGGGTCGTCATAGGACGAGGCCCAGATCGGCAGCGAGAGCTTGGCGTACTGGTTCTGCGTCGCCTGCGAAGTCATGAAGGTGATGTACTTCCAGGCTTCGTCCGGATGCTTCGAGACCGCGGTGACGCCGAGACCCATCGAACCGTTGACGGCCGACACTTCGCTGGTGCCGGCAACGCCTGGCGCCGGCACGACGCCGACCTTGCCGGCCACCTTCGAGTCCTTCGGGTCGTTGGCCATGTTATACATGTAGGTCCAGTTCAGCGCGAAGGCGGCATCGCCGTTTTCGAAAACCTTGCGCACGTCCTCTTCGAGGAATTCCTTGGAATTGGGATTGGTGAGACCCGACTTGTAGCTGTCGACCATGTATTTCAGGGCCAGCAGGCCGCCGCCATTCTGGAAGTCCGGCTTGCCGTCCTTGAGGAAGTCGCCGCCATAGGCGCTGACCAGCGTGGTGTAGTCGCAGATGGCCGCTTCCGCCTGCGACCAGCTCCACGCGATCGGCGTCTTCAGCAGGCCCTTGTCCTGGATGATCTTGGCCTGTGCGCCGAGCTCTTCCCAGGTCTTCGGCGGGGCCTTGATGCCGGCCTTTTCCAGGATATCCTTGTTGTAAAACAGGTATTTGGTGTCGAGGATCCACGGCATGCCATAGGACTTGCCGTCATACTGCACCGTGGTCCAGGCGCCGGGCAACACGCCCTTTTTCATGTCGTCGGTGATCTTGGAAGACACATCGACCAGCACCTTGTTGGTGGCGTATTCGGCCGGCCAGATGACGTCGAAGAGGACGACGTCATAGCCTCCGCCCGACCCTTGGGCGAGCACGGTCTTGTCGTGCAGGCCCTCATAGGGGACGAATTCGAGATTGACCTTGACGTCCGGATTGGCCTTGGTGAAGGCATCGGTCATCGCACGCACGTCGGCCTCGCTGTAGGCGGCCTGCGCCATGAAAAGCGCGTTGAGCGTCGTCTCGGCGAAAGCGTGGGGGACGAACAGTCCTCCGGCAAAAACCGCGCCGACCAGTGTCTTGGTGATCGTCTTAAGCATTTTCTTCTCCCATTGCAGCGTTGACGGGCCGGCGCTGCCAGATGTTTGGCATCGTCTTCCCGGATCCATGTCGCGTGACCTGATGGTGCCGGCTGACCAGTGGCGGCAGGCGGAAGCCTTGGCCATCTTGTTTTGCGGTGCTCGGTTACATTAAGTCAACTCGCTTGACTTAATTAGTCGATCAATATTCTAATGGTGTCAAGAGGGGAAACGCCGGTGGACGACATCAGCCCGATTCGTGCCAAGAGCGGCACCAACCAGGAAGGCACGAGCGCGCATAACCGCCGTGTCATGGTCGAGGCGCTGCGTCTCAACGGCGCGCTGTCGCGGGCCGATCTGGCGCGGGCGACGCAGCTTACCAAGCAGGCGGTTTCCAACATCATCGAGGACCTGGAACGCGATGGCCTGGTCGTTGCGCTCGATGCGGTGCGCAAGGGCAGGGGGCAACCGTCGACCCCCTACAGGCTGGTGCCTGAAGGCGCTTTCGCCATCGGCCTTCAGATCGACCGTCACCTGACGCGGGCGGTCGCGGTCGATCTGATGGGCCGCGTGCTGGCGCGGGCCGAGGCGAACCTGCCTTTCGATGAGCCGTCCAGGGGCGTCGAGGTGATCCTCGGCCTGATCGATGGCGTCCGGCGCGAACTGGCCGGTATCTCGTTGCAGTCGGAAAAACGCCTCGTCGGCCTGGGTGTCGCCATGCCCGGACCGTTTGGCCTGAAAAATTCGGATGACAAATGGATGATGCCGGCCTGGCAGAAGTTTCCGCTGCTGGACATGCTGGCCAAGGGCACGGGACTGAATGTCGGCCTGCAGAACGATGCCGCCGCCTGCGCGACGGCCGAGCGCATCGTCGGCGCCGCGCACGGCGTCGACCACGCAGTGTGTCTTTATGTCGGCTATGGCATTGGCGCCGGACTGATCCTCAACGGCGAACTGTACAGCGGCGGCCATGGCAATGCCGGCGAAATCGGCATGGCCTTGCTGTCGCCAGCCGGTCCCGGCTCGACACCGCTCGAACATCGCGCGTCGCTCGCCTCGCTCTACCAGCATCTTGGCCTCGATCCCGCCGACGAGGACCTCTACGGAAAGATCGGCGCGCTGGCCGCGGCGGGTGATGTGAAGATCATGCGCTGGATCGAGGGCGCGGCCCATGATCTGCGCTGGAGCGTGCATCTCATCGAAACCATCTTCGACCCACAGACAGTCATCCTGACCAGCGGCGCGCCGGAAGCGCTGGCGCGCCGGCTTGTCGAGGCCATGCATCCGCTGCTTTCGTCGATCGCCGACCGGCCAGGCCGGACCTTGCCACGCCTGCAGCTCGGCACAACCGATCCCTGGTCGATCGCGCTGGGAGCCGCGGCGGCGCCGATCAGCCGCGCCTTCGATCCGCTGTTCTCGGCGATCCTGAAGACACGCTCCGGTCCCGCCTGAAGGCGACCGCGCGTAAGGCCAAGCCTCTCCCGGCGTCACACAGGGTTCATCGTCCGGACATAGCGTCTTTTCCAGTTCTTTGCTGCAATGCAATAGGAGTGGGACATGGTGGACATAGTTTCTAGTGAGGCGGGCATTCCAAGGCCGGATCATCCGCTGGATAGTTCGGGTGGCGCGAAGTGGTTCCTGCCGGTCTTCGGTGTGCTGGTGCTGGTCGGCGTGGTCTATGTCGGCTACGCGCTTAGCCAGGACCTGGCGGTGGCCAAGACGGTGCCGTGGATCCTGCTCGGCATCGCCTTGCTGATCGCGCTCGGCTTCGAATTCGTCAACGGGTTCCATGACACCGCCAATGCGGTGGCGACCGTCATCTACACACGCTCGCTGCCGGCGGAGTTCGCCGTCATGTGGTCGGGCGCCTTCAATTTCCTCGGGGTTCTCACTTCCAGCGGCGCGGTCGCCTTCGGCATCCTGTCGCTGCTGCCGGTCGAGCTGATCCTGCAGGTCGGTTCTTCCTCCGGCTTTGCCATGGTGTTCGCACTGCTCGTAGCCGCCATCCTGTGGAACCTCGGCACCTGGTTCCTCGGCCTGCCGGCGTCGAGCTCGCACACCATGGTCGGTTCGATCATCGGTGTCGGCCTCGCCAACCAGTTCATGGCACCTGCCGGCAGCGCTACCAGCGGCGTCGACTGGTCGCAGGCGACCAATGTCGGCGTGACCTTGCTGGTGTCGCCGATCATCGGCTTCTTCGCCGCGGCGATCCTGCTCTACGCGATGAAGCTTCTCGTCCGCAATCCGGCGCTCTACGAGGCGCCGAAAGGCAATGCGCCGCCGCCCTGGTGGATCCGCGCGCTGCTGATCTTCACCTGCACCGGCGTCAGCTTTGCGCATGGCTCCAATGACGGCCAGAAGGGCATGGGCCTGATCATGCTGATCCTGATCGGCGTGGTGCCGACGGCCTACGCGCTCAACCGCACGCCCGACATCAACTATCTCGAAGCCTACAAGTCGGCCTCGGTCAGCGTGGAGACCGCGCTGGGCAAATATGTGAAGCCCGGTGTCACCGTCGCCGATGCGAAGGATGCCAAGGCTGCCGTGCAGGATGCCGTGCGCACCCGGAGCTGGAGCGACAAGACGACCGTCGCTCTGCAGAGCTACATCCACAACACGACGGCCGAGCTGCAGCCTTACGCTTCGGTCGACACCGTGCCGACCGATCTGGTCAGCAACGCCCGCAACGACATCTATCTGATTGGCGAGGCGCTGAAACTGATTGACAAGAAGCAGCTGCTGCCGATGGAGGCCGCCGATCTCAAGGCGGTGACCGACTATCACAAGGCCGTCGACAACGCGACGAAGTTCATCCCGATCTGGGTGAAGGTCGCGGTGGCCCTGGCGCTTGGCCTGGGCACCATGGTCGGCTGGAAACGCATCGTCGTCACGGTCGGCGAGAAGATCGGCAAGAGCCACCTGACCTATGGCCAGGGCGCTGCCGCCGAACTCGTGGCGATGGTCACCATCGGCATGGCCGACCGTCTGGGTCTGCCGGTGTCGACGACCCATGTGCTGTCGTCCGGCGTCGCCGGAACCATGGCGGCCAACGGCTCGGGCCTGCAATGGTCGACGGTGCGCAACCTGCTGCTCGCCTGGGTGCTGACCCTGCCGTGCTCGATCACGCTGGCCTTCGTGCTGTTCATCATCTTCCGCCAGGTGTTCTGAGCGGGCGAAGCGACAACACTACCGACGGCGCCACAATGGCGCCGTCTCGTTTTCCGGCGACAGGTTCGCGACCATTTCGGGCGGCAGTCATGAACGACGCATCGCATCTGGCCCTGCTTGCCGTCGACGACCAGCATCCGGCGCCTGGCCTGGTCTGGGCTTATCACCGCTTACCAGGCAAAACCCCGGTGGCGCTTGCTCCGCGCGATATCGACGCGGCACTGGCGATGCCGGAAGGCTGGGTCTGGCTGCATGTCGATCTCGTCGACCAGCGCGCCCATTCCTGGGTCAGCCGTACCTGCGACTTGCCGGCCTCGGCCAACGCGATCCTCGAAGGCCATGAGGACAGCCCCGCGCTGGCGCATGAGGATGGTGTCGTGCATGGCATTTCCGCCGACCTGCACAGCGAAATCGCGCGTCAGTCGACCACCATCGGCAGATTGCGCTTCGCGGTCTCGGAGCGGCTGCTGGTGACCGGCCGCCGCCATTCGCTGGCAGCGGTCGAGGAGGTGCACGAGGCGCTGGCCGCGGGGCTGCGGCCCGCCACCGCCTTCGAACTTTTCGAGGCGATCGTGCTGGCGTTCTGCAGCAGCACCAGCCTGCGGCTCGCTGCCGCCACCAAGCGGCTCGACGAAGTGGAAGATCATTTGGTGACCGAGCGGCTTGCCGACGAAAGGCGGCGGCTGAAAGATGTTCGCCGTCTGGCGGTCTCCCTGCACCGCCCGATCTCGGCGCTGGCGGCACTTTTCCAGGACGAGGACCGCTCGGACTGGGAGCTGTCGGCGGGGGCGCACGAGATCCTGCGCCGGCTTACCACGCGGCTGGAAAGGCTCGACCGCGAAGTCGTCATGGTCAACGACCGTGCACGGCTGTTGCAGGAGGAGGTCGCCGCCGAGCTCGCGGACGAATCCAACCGCAGCCTGAAGGCGCTGGCAGTGATGAGCGCGCTGCTTCTGCCGGGCTCGCTGATTGTCGGCATGTTCGGCATGAACACCGCAGGGCTGCCGCTTACGCAAACGCCGGGCGGATTCGAACTGGCGCTGTTGATCGCGGCGGGCGCGACCGGCCTGTTCTACTGGCTCCTGCTGAGAGCCGGCGCCAATCTTAGGTTCTGAGCCAAAATAGACGGCAGAGCGGCTCTGCGTTCCGAGGAAACGGAAAACCGCTCTTTGGGTCGCTCAGGTCGGATCTTCGCGATGCAGGTCGTGGATGGTGACGCCGTCGGCATTGGTCGGCAGCATCAGCCACTTCTTGTGACGCAGCGTGCGCTCGGTGTCCTCGAGGCCCATTTCCCAATGCTCGCGCATCGAGGTGCCCGAAAACTCATAGTCCTTGGCGTGGCCCTCATAGCCTTTGTGCTGGTAGATCAGGTGGACGATGTTGACGACGCCGGCGTTGGAATAGTCGGCGATCAACTCCTGCTCGCCTTCCCTGAGCTGCTCCGACGGCACGCGCTTCAGCGCATCGAGCAGCTTCATCTTCAGCGCATGGATGCGTTCGAAATTGTCGGTGTTCTGCCGCGTGCGGCTCGAATACATGATGTCCTTGTGGCGCGACAGCACGTCGGCCATGCCGCGCGGCAGCACGCCGCGGGCGCTGAACAGATCGACCTGGAAGACCAGCGAGGAACGGTCCTCTTCCTGGTCGAGCAGGTATTGCAGCGGCGTGTTGGAGACGATGCCACCATCCCAATAGTACTCGCCCTCGATGCGGATCGAAGGAAAGGCCGGCGGCAGCGCGCCGCTGGCCATGATGTGCTCCGGCTCGATACGCACCTTCTCGGTGTCGAAATAGACGAAGTTACCGGTCCTGACATTGACCGCGCCGACGCTCAGCCGCTTCTTGCCGTCGTTCAGCACGTCGAAGTCGATCAGGCTCTCCAGTGTGTCCTTCAATTCGGCGGTGTCGTAGAAGCTGGTGGCGCCTTCGGCGCCCGACAGCTGGAACCAGGGATTGGGATTGCGCGGCTTGAAGAAGCCGGGCTGGCCCATCGTCATCGTCATCAACGATGAGGTCTGGTTGCGAATATCGCGGTAGATGTCGCCTTCGGGCGTATAGGACCAGATCTTGCGGCCGGAAATCGTCTGCCAGAACTGTTCCAGCCGCTGCAGCCGGCGGCTCGGCTCGTTGCCTGCGATGATCGCGGCATTGATGGCGCCGATGGAGACGCCGGATAGCCAGGTCGGCTCGCAGCCGGCATCGGCCAGCGCCTGATAGACCCCGGCCTGATAGGCGCCGAGCGCGCCGCCGCCCTGAAAGACCAGCGCGATACGGTCATACTGCGCCGTGATTTCCTCGATGGTGGCGGCGGCTGCCTTGTTGCGGTTACGATCAAGCACTGACTTTCTCCAGCTGGGTTGCGCTGGCAGCGGATCGGCTGTGGTCAGCGAGGTAATCATGCACGACTTCGCCCAGGCCGAGCGTCAGATCGGCCTTGAAGTGAACCGCCGACACGATGTCGAGCACGGGCAGCTTCGCCACGTCGGCCATGACATGGGGCCGCAGATCGAGCGCCGCGGGCGCCGTCCAGGCTTCCTTCAGCGTGATATCGGTGAGGTAGTAGCGGACCAGCTCGCAGATGCGCGGCGTGCCGTCGACATGGGGAATGATCTTGATGAGGAAATTGGGGGCGGCGAGCGAGGCGAGTACCTGGTCATGATCAGCCTCACGATGCTTGTAGCCCATCGTGCCGGTGGCGCACAGAACGCTGCCATAGTGCAGCGTGCCGACGATCACCTCGCCTTCATGGACGATCTTGGGATTGGCGAGCTTCTTTGGAAACCCCCACAGCTCGCGACCGCCGGCAATCGGCGCGTCATCGTCGAGATACATCGAATGGACGTAGCCGCCATGCTGGCCCTTGTAGCGCACGGGAATGACCTGACCGGTCTCGGTGTAGTCGCCGAAGCCGGTGGAGTCCGGCATGCGGATGAATTCGTACTTGACCAGCGGCTCGTCGATTTCCAGCGGCGCCGGCACGACGGCCTCGAGCGCCTCGCGTGTCGTGCGATAGGTGATGATGATGTATTCGCGATCGAAGAAGCGATAGGGACCCGGCGGGAATGAGGGATTGGTGAGCGGCATCGCATAGGCGCGCTTCACGACATCGGCGATTTCCATGCTGGTGCCCCAAGGTTCTGTCGGACGAATTCATTCAGGAAGGACCGCGCGAATGCGCAACGGTTATGTTGCACGGCACCATGACAGTGCCGTGTCAGCCTAACGACCATGGTTTCCGAACCGGGCGAGGACAAGCAGGCGTTGTCGTCTGGCTGTAATCGCATCGACACATGGCTCTGCCATTGTCATGCTGCGACGCACAATTATATCGTCATGTTCCCTCCCACCTCGCGCGAGATTTCCCATGGGTTCCCTGTCTTCGAAGAATGCCCTCGTCACCGGCTCGACCAGCGGTATCGGCCTGGCAATCGCCCGCGCCTTTGCCGCCGAGGGCGCCAACGTTACCATCAACGGTCTTGGCGATGCTGCCGCCATCGAGCGGGAGCGCGCCGGCATCGAGAAGGATTTCGGCGTCAAGTGCCGCTATTCCGATGCCAACATGATGGATGGCGCCGCGGTCACCGCCATGATCCATGACGCGGAAGAGGCGCTCGGCAGCCTCGACATACTGGTCAACAATGCGGGCATCCAGCATGTGGCGCCGATCGAGGAGTTTCCCGACGACAAATGGGAAGCCATCATCCGCATCAACCTTTTGGCCGCCTTCTACGCCATCAAGGCGGTGGTGCCCGGCATGAAGGCACGCAAATGGGGCCGCATCATCAACACGGCTTCCGCGCACGCGCTGGTCGCCTCGCCGTTCAAGTCGGCCTATGTCTCGGCCAAGCACGGCATAGCAGGCCTGACCAAGACGGTGGCGCTGGAAGTCCCGCAGGACGGCATCACCGTGAACGCGATCGCGCCTGGCTATGTCTGGACGCCGCTGGTCGAAAAGCAGATCCCCGACACGATGAAGGCGCGCGGCATGACCGAGGAACAGGTCAAGCACGACGTGCTGCTGGCGGCGCAGCCGACCAAGGAATTCGTTACTGTCGAAGAGCTTGCGGCACTGGCATTGTTCCTGTGCTCGGATGCGGCCAGGCAGATCACCGGCACGACGTTACCGATGGATGGCGGCTGGACGGCACAGTAAATTGGTCGAAACATGCCGCCTTCAGGCCAACGCCAGGGCGCCGGCAGGAAGGCAGTGCGCGGCCAATGAAAATAATCCAGCTCTCCGATCCGCATCTGATGGCGCCGGGTGGCCTTCTCTACGGTTCCGATCCGCTCGCGCGGCTGGAAGCCTGCCTGGCGGATATCGGCAGGAACCATGCCGATGCCGACCTGGTGGTGATATCAGGCGACCTGAGCAATGATGGCGAGCGCGCGGCCTATGCGGCGTTGCGAGGGGCGCTGGCGCGGTTCGTGCCGCCTTGCCGGCTGATGCTCGGCAACCACGACGACAGGGCGCTTTTTCTCGAAATGTTCCCGGAAGCGCCGGCCGAGCGCGGGTTTGTCCAGAGCGTTTTCGATGGCGGCGATGGCCGCCTGATCCTGCTCGACACACTGGACAGCGGACATGTCGAGGGCAGGCTGTGCGCGGCCCGTCTCGACTGGCTGGACGAGAAGCTGCACGAAGCGCGCGACAGGCCGGTCTTCCTCTTCATGCACCACCCGCCGTTCCGCATTCACATGCCGGTGCTCGACGAGGTCAGGCTCGCCGACGCCGATGCCTTCCATGACATTCTCCGGCGCCACGGCAATGTCGGCCACATCTTTGCCGGCCATGTCCACAGGCTGATCGCCGGCAGCTGGCGCGGCATACCGGTCAGCACGCTGCGCAGCACCAATCATCAGAGCGCCCTCGATTTTTCGGACAGCTGGCGGCTGGGCCACGAGCCGCCCGCCTATGCCGTCATCTTCATCGATGCGGATGGAGTGGTCGTCCATTTCCACGATTTTGAGACGGGCCGGCCCGAGCCGGTCAAGGATCCTTGACGAGGCGGCTTTCGCCGCCGCCAAGATGGGTCTCCCACACATAATTGGAGATCAGCCGCCGATACTGTGGGGTCATGACCAATTTTCTGTGCGAGGCGCCGCCGACGTGGAAAAAGGCGCCGCCCAGCATCCGATGGTCCGCTTCCATCCCATCAACATCGAGATCGGCTGCCGTCTTTTGCGCATCGGAAACATCGTTCTCGCCAAGTCCGCGATACAGCAGGCTCCAGTTTCCGCCGCCGGTGTCCATTCCGCTGACAAAACGCGGTGTGAAGTCCAGGTCCAGTCCTTGCACGGCGCTGAAGCGGAAGAAGCAGAACCCAGCCCACATGAACCAGGCCTCGGGGTCCGCTTGCGCTGGGCGCTTTGAGCCGTGGACGATTTTTCCCTCCATCGTCGCGGCGATGTCCACGGGGACGGTCGGAAAGCAGTCGTGATCCAGAAATCCGAAAAGCTCCGGCCGCAAAGGCCGAACGATGTTGTGGAAGATCCAGTTCATGGATATCCCGTGCGATCGGTTGGGATGGCTCTCCCGGTTCCGGGGCAAACCGAAATAAGCGGTTTTTCGCGCCCGGCAGATGTCCGCGATACGCACCCTTGCCGATCGATCGGATGAATTGTCGATGACCACCAGCGTCATCCCCGAGGAGTACAATTGCCAGGCTCGGGTGAGCGCATCGATGACCCAGGGCGTGTTGAAGGCTATGACAAAGCAGAAGCGCCGGGAACCGGTTTGCAGCAGCTCCTCGGTGAATTTCAGGCCTTCGGGAACGCCGCGCCCGCGAAAATCACGCTCAATCAAGGCGTTGCGAAAAGCCTTGGCCTTTCTGACAGGCCAGTTGTGGTTCAGCAGATCAACAAGGCCCTTGGCCGGCTTCCAGCTCATTACAAACTTCGCCATTGCTCCAAATCGGATGCATGCTCCCATAAGGCGAAGCTCATCTTCCCACAACCCCGGCCTGGAGCCGCCAGAATTTTTGCGACCACCGGCTTGTCGTACACGCATGCTGTATTTCAACCTGATCTGGTCGCGGGCGCTATCAATCGCGACATCGTAGCGCTAAAACGCCATCCGGGTTCTGCACGGGGTTGATATGTTGGTTGCGATCTTCCGCGCATTGCGCGCCATTCCCTTCGTTGCCGCCAGCATTATCTTTGCCACGGGCGCCCGGGCGCAAGCGGTCGAATTCAAGACAATCACGATCAAGGTCGGCTATGGCCCCGGCGGGGGCTATGACCAGACATCGCGGCTGATCGCTCGCCACTTCGGCCGGTTCCTTCCCGGCAATCCGGATATAGTCGTCCAGAATGTGCCCGGGGGCGGCAGCCTGAAGCTCACCAAGATGGTGTTGGGCAGCGAGCCGGCCGACGGCAGCGTCATCGCTTCCGTCAGCGAAGCCATGTCATATGCGCCGGTGCTCGATCCCCAGAACGCCAATTTCGATCCGCTTGCCCTGCAATGGATTGGCTCGCTCGTCAACGAGCCGGCCTATTGCCTGACGGCCAAGAGTTCCGGCATCGACACGATGGACAAGTTCCTGCAGTCCGATTTCCTGATTGGGGCGACCGGCAAGAGCAGCGTGACCTATATTTTCGCGGCGCTGGTCAAGAACGGCTTGAAGGCAAAGTTCAAGGTCGTCACCGGCTTTGAAGGCACAGCCGATATCGAACTGGCGATGCAGCGAGGCGAGATCGCCGGAATGTGCGGAGTCTCCAGTTACAACATCTCCGAAAACCGCGACGCGCTCAACCTCATTGGTACCTTCGGCCAGGGCATCGTTGCAGGCCAGGAGAAGTTCACTGCTAGGATCGACGACCCGAAGGTCCGGGAAGCGGCCGCGCTGATCGAGACGGCTTTGCAGTTCCATCATCCGTTGGTTGTCCCGCCGGGCACGCCCAAGGAGACGGTCGAAACGCTGCGCAAGGGATATATGGAGATGGTCAGGGATAAGGCGTTCCTGGCCGACATCGGCAAGCTTAGCGAAATGACCGTCAACGCCACCAGCGGCGAAGACATAAGCCGGCTTGTCTCGGAGCAGTTGAAGGTGGATCCGGATGTGTTCGAGACCGCCAGAAATCTGGTGAAGTAGATTCCCGGCGAGGCTCAACGGTGGATCTGATCCTCACCGCCGTCGTCGAGATGGCCCAGCCGTTTCGCATGCTGATGCTGGTGACCGGCGTTTTCGTCGGCCTCGTCGTCGGCGTTGTCCCGGGCATTGGCGGGCTGTTCGCGATGGCCCTGCTCATCCCGATGACCTACAACATGGACGCCTATGCCGCCTTCGCGCTCCTGCTCGGTATGGGATCGGTCAATACCACCTCCGATACGATCCCGGCCATCCTGTTTGGGGTTCCGGGCTCGGTCGGAGCGGCGGCGACGGTGCTCGACGGCCATGCCATGGCCAAGAAAGGCGAAGCCGCGCGCGCCTTCGGCGCCTCCTATTCGGCGTCGATGATTGGCGGCGTGTTTGGCGCTCTGGTGCTTGCCGCGGCTATTCCCATCATGCGACCGCTTGTCCTCTATCTAAAGACGCCGGACTTCTTCGCCATCTGCGCCTTCGGGCTCTCCATCGTCGCGATGCTGGCTGGGAGCCAGCCGCTGAAGGGGCTGGCCGCGGCCATGTTCGGCATGCTCGCCTCGTTTGTCGGCATCGATAAGATCGCCGGCATCGATCGGTGGACCTTTGGTGAAATCTATCTCTGGGACGGTCTGCCGGTGGCCCTGGTGTTTCTCGGCCTGTTCGGCCTACCGGAGCTGGCTTCGCTCCTGTTGCGAGGTTCCATCCAGGGCAATGCGGAGCGACCGACCTATGCGGGCATGTGGCAAGGCATCAGGGACACGCTGCGGGAGTGGCCGCTGGTGCTGCGATGCAGCAGCATCGGTTCGCTGCTGGGCGCAGTTCCCGGTGTCGGCATCGCGGTGCTGGACTGGATCGCCTATGGCCATGCGTCACGGCGGCCTGGCTCGGGACCGAAATTCGGCGAAGGCAATGTCAGGGGCGTCATCGCGCCCGAGAGCGCCAACAATGCCAAGGAAGGTGGCTCGCTCATCCCGACCATCGCCTTCGGCGTGCCGGGTTCGGCCTCGATGAGCATCCTGCTCGGCGCCTTTGTCGTCCATGGGCTCGTTCCCGGCCCCGACATGCTGGGCAAGAATGCCGCGCTCACCATGTCGATGGTGTTCAGCATCGCCGTGGCAAATATTGTAGGCGCGGTGACCTGCCTTGTGCTGACCCGGTCTCTGGCGCGCGTCGCGCAGGTTCCGGCCGCCATACTGGTGCCGCTGGTGGTCACCTTCATCGTGGTTGGTGCATACCAGACCAATATGAGCGCCTTCGATTTCGCGCTGGTCATCGGCGTCGGCGCCGTTGGCATGGCGATGAAGGAACTCAACTGGCCGCGCTCGGCCTTTTCATTGGGATTCGTGCTCGGCCCGAGCCTCGAGAACTATTTCTTTCTCGCCTATCAGATTTCCGGCTGGTCGTGGCTTGCCCAGCCGCTGGTGCTCATCCTGCTTGGACTGGCCGTGGTCGGTCTCGTCAGGCAGACGCTGTCGTGGATCAGGGCCAGAAATTCCGGCGGGCCGCTGCCCCCCGCGCTGCCCGACATTGTCGCAGGCGCCACCATGACATTGCTGGCGTTCGCGGCGTTGGTGACGGCCGTGACCGGCTTTCCCTTCGAGGCCGCCATTTTCCCGGTCATCACGGCTGGATTCCTGTTGGTGTTTTCGCTGGTGACCACAGTGCAGGCGTCGCTGCGATGGCGCAGGCGGGCCATGCCTGTCCTATCCGCGCCTGCCGCGATACCAGGCGAATGGTCTCCGGTTTCGGAACCCACCATGAAAGGCAATCTCGCAATCATCGGCCTTTGTCTGGCCCTCGCCTTTCTCATCCTGTTGGTCGGTCACCTGGCAGCGACCTTCATCTTCGTTGCCGGCAGCATCATGGTGCTTGGGACGAAGTCGAGGCGGTCATCCCTGGTGATCGCTGCCGCCGCGACGGCCTTCGTCTATTCGGTCTTCGACATGCTGGCATCCCAGCCCTGGCCGACTCCGTGGCTCACAGGCATCGGCGGGATTTTCTAAGAACCCTTATGCGGCGCCAGCGTTTCGACCAGTTGGCGGCGTAGCAGCTTGCCGTTGCCGCTGTAAGGCAACGAGGCGACCAGCCTGATCTCGCGCGGCCGCCGGTCGGGCGCGATGTTGGTGCGCATGAAAGCCTGGAATTCCTCGACGGTTCCGCGGTCTGAGACGATGAAGGCGGCGATTTCCTGCCCCATGGTCTCATCTGGAAAGCCGGCCACGGCGACGTCCTGCACCTTGGCATGGGTGCGGATCAGTTTTTCAAGCTCCTGCGGCGCGACACTGACGCCGCCGCGAACGATCATATCGGCCTCCCGATCGACGATCGTGATAAATCCGTCGGCGTCCAGAAATCCGATATCACCGGGGATGCCCCAGTCGGAGCTCATGATCTGCGGATCGACGAACAGGCGGTTGCCGGGCATCAGGACCGCGGATGCCATGGTCGGCGTCCATGCCTTGATCAGCCCGCGCTCACCTTGCGGCAACACGCGGCCATCGGCACCGAGGATTTCGACCTGTGCGCCGGCGACCGGACGGCCGGCGCTTTCGGGCTTTGCCAGAATATCCTCACCCCATAGCGAGGATATGATGCCGGTAAGGCTCGATGAGTAGCTTATCCGGTATCCAGATGAGAGATAGCGGTAGGCAGCGATCTTGTCTTCGCCTCTGGCCGGTCCGCCTACGCTGTAGAGAACGGAAAGTTGGGGAAGCAGGTGGGTTCCGCGTTCGCCCACCTCCTTGACCATCCGCGCAATGACTGATGGCGCCAGCGCCGTGCCGCTTGCCTGGAACGAGAGCAGCGCCTCGATGAGCTCCGAGGGGGTGAACAAGGGAGGAAAGAACCGAACGATTCCCCCGTAAAGCAGATAGCCGAAGACCTGGTGACGCATTGCCGAGTATGACAGGGCCATCGGCGTCAGGAATCGTTTGGCGGTTCCCTCCACCACGCCGCGGCGCGCCGCGATGCGCCTGGCGAGTGCCTCATGCGACTGGGTGTAGGCCTTTGGATCGCCCGTCGTGCCGGACGAAAAGATCAAAAAGGCCGGGACGGCATCGCTCGCCGGGGGGCGGATGTCGGATCCCGGCGCCGAAGCCGATTTCCAGCCAGCCTCGAAAAGGGCGTTCGGATAGACCTCATCGCCCGGCATGGCGCGGCTTTCAAAAACCATTCTCAGATCGAAGTCGCGGGCCTGCCTGGCTCGCTGACTCCTGGGCGTTCGAAAGTCGACGACAACAGGGGTCGCGCCGATTTTCCAGCAGGCGAGGATCGAAAGGATCACGTCGATGTTGTCGAGCATGGCGAGGCCGACGCGGTCGCCCGGTCGGATGCCCGATGCGCCGAAATTGGCTGCAAGATGTCCGCTCTGCGTCAGGGCCTGGGAATAGGTGATATCAGACCGGCCGCTGACCATCGCGACCTTGTCGCCATGGGCAGCGAAGGCCTCCAGTATCTGCCGACCAAAACTCATTGACGATGCGGGTTTTCGCGTGGGGCCTCGCTTCGGGCGGAGAGGAACGTCAAGATCTCCGCGTCGATCGCGTCCATGTTGGCCTTGCGGAATTTGTTGTGCGTACCCGGCATGACGACCGTTTTCACGCTGGCCTCGTTAGACGCCCAGCCCTTGTAGTCCTTCACGGTAGTGGCTCCCCATTCGGAACTGGCGAGGATGAGGATGTCGCAGGGGTAGGACGAGGGCACAAAACCGGCTGCGGCCTGCAGCAGCGCGCTCTTGTATGCCTTCTTGCGCAGATGGCGCCCCAGGCGTGTCTGTCCGAGACCGACCGCCTTCAGCGTGTCTCGCAACAGGCGCCAGTAGACCACCTTGCGCACGATATCGCGCCGCCTCCTCTCCGTGAGGCGATCGTCGGGCATCGGCTTCAGCCAGGCCGAACCTGGCGACGGCGGATCGATGAGCACGATTGCCGGCCGCTTGCCCGTCGCCTCATGGCTCAGCCGGCCGACCTCGATCGCGAGCAGGCCACCCACGCATATGCCGCCGATGACTTCGGGGTGCCTGCCTGTTACCGAGGTGAAGGCTTCAAAATAGTTGGTGCCAATTTCGGCCATGGTGGAATAGGGCGTCTCGCCGAGTTCCGTGCCCATGCCGCGCACCGCCATGATCGCGTATTTCTCTTTCAGACGCCTGCTGAAGCGATTGGCGAACAAGGCCGAGCCGGTGATGCCGTGGATCATCGCGATCGGCTCCTGGCCGACGCTGCCGGACACCGGCACGATCAGCTCACGGGCCGGATGCTCCGGCACCAGCGATGCGATCAAGCGGCCGAATTCCCGCGGTGTCTGCGCTTCGAGCAGGACGGAAGTCTGCAATCTCACGCCGAACCGCTTCTGCACGGCAAGCACCAGAGTCTCCGCCATCAGCGAATCGCCGCCGAGATCGAAGAAATTGTCGTCGAAGCCGACGGCCGGCACCTTCAATTCCGCGGCGAAGATGCCGGCAATCGCATGGGCCGGTCCATCGCCCGGCGGTGGCACAGGTCTAACCCGTTGTTGGACGTTCATCGGAAAAGCCCCTAACCGACGGATGTTCACTGCTAACGCTTTTACGCAGGGTGAGAGCACCTAACAAGTGTCCTGTGCGCCGCGCGTCGAGCCGCCGCTGGCGTGCTTGTCTCGCCACGGCAACGCGGAAAGTCGCGATTTGCCGGCTCCGCAACGGCCTTTTGTCCAGTTGTGTAAGTGTTGCAAAAGCACGCAGATTTGGACATTAGTCTTGACAGAAATACAGATGTTCAATACCCGTCAGGCAATTGAACAAGCCTGCATTATGGGAGGAATGAGCGGTATGGCGTCCAATGTTTCGTTGACGGGCCTTGCCCGCGATCTCGAGGAACGCGGCAAATCGGGCAAGCCGATCCGCATCGGGCTGATCGGCTCGGGCGAAATGGGAACCGACATCGTCACCCGCGTCGCCCATATGTCGGGCATAGAGATCGGCGCGATCTCCGAGCTGAACCTGCCCGCCGCCAGCAAGGCGGTGGATATCGCCTTCCAGGAAACCGGCCATGCGCGCGAGGTATCGAACGCCTCGGCGATGACGGCCGCCATGGAAGCCGGCAAGGTGGCGGTGACAAACGACGCCAGCCTGGTCATCAACAACGATCTTATCGACGTCGTCATCGATGCCACCGGCGTTCCCGCCGTCGGCGCCGAAATCGGCTTGCGCGCCATGGAGCACGGCAAGCATCTGGTGATGATGAATGTCGAGGCCGACGTCACCATCGGCGCCTATCTCAAGAGCGAGGCCGACCGGCTCGGCGTCACCTATTCGCTCGGCGCCGGCGACGAGCCGTCCTCCTGCATGGAACTGATCGAGTTCGTCTCGGCGATGGGCCACCCGATCGTCGCCGCCGGCAAGGGCAAGAACAATCCGCTCAACATCGATGCCACGCCGCCCGCCTATGAGGAGGAGGCCATGCGCCGGCACATGAATGTGCGCATGCTGGTCGAGTTCGTCGACGGCTCCAAGACCATGGTCGAGATGGCGGCGATCGCCAACGCCACCGGGCTGGTGCCCGACAAAGCCGGCATGCATGGCCCGGCCGCGACGCTCGGCGAATTGAACAAGGTGCTGGTACCGCAGAAGGATGGCGGCGTGCTGTCGAGGGTCGGTGTCGTCGACTATTCGATCGGCAAGGGTGTCGCACCCGGTGTCTTCGTCGTCGCCGACATGTCGCATCCGCGCATTTCGGAGCGCATGGAAGATTTGAAGATGGGCAAGGGCCCGTACTTCACCTTCCATCGTCCCTATCACCTGACCTCGCTCGAAGTGCCGCTGACCTGCGCCCGCGTCGTGCTCTACGGCAAGGCCGACATGGTGCCGCTGGCCAAGCCGGTAGCTGAAGTGGCCGCCGTGGCCAAGAAGGACATGCAGCCCGGCGAGAAGCTCGATGCGATCGGCGAATATTGCTACCGCGCCTGGATCATGACTGCACCAGAAGCGCATGCCGCGAGAGCCATTCCCTGCGGCCTGCTGCAGGGCGGGTCGGTGACGGCGCCGATCAAGAAAGGTGAGCTCATCACCTACGCCAATGCCGCCCCGGCGGCGGGCTCCAAGATCGCCGAACTGCGCGCCCGTCAGGACAAGCTCGTCTACGGAACCGTGGAGGCGTAACCATGGCCGGAGCCAGCAAAGCCGTCGCGGACAGCCGCGCCAACCTGCCCTTCGTCTATCGCCAGTACAGCGCCGAGCAGCTGAAGCAGGTGCTCTACAAGATGTACCTGATCCGCCGCTTCGAGGAGGGCGCGGAAGAAAGCTACACGCGCGGCCTCATCCACGGCACCATGCATCTGTCGATCGGCCAGGAGGCGAGCGCCATGGGCATCTGCATGCCGCTTGGCGAGGACGACCAGATCACCTCGACCCATCGCGGCCACGGCCACTGCATCGCCAAGGGCGCCGAGGTGAAGCGCATGTTCGCGGAATTCTTCGGCAAGACCACCGGCTACTGCAAGGGCCGCGGCGGTTCGATGCACATTGCCGATGTCGCCAAGGGCAATCTCGGCGCCAATGGCATTGTCGGCGGCGGCATTCCGATTGCCGTCGGCGCCGCGCTGTCCGCCAAGATGATGAAGACCGGCAAGGTTGTCGTCTCCTTCTTCGGCGACGGTGCCAACAATGAAGGCGCCTTCCACGAGGCGCTCAACATGGCCGCGGTCTGGAAGCTGCCGGTGATTTTCGTGTGCGAGAACAATGGCTACGGCATGTCGACATCGACTGCCCGGTCCACCGCGGTCAAGAACATCGCCGACCGCGCCGCCGCCTATTCGATGCCGGGCGTCATCGTCAACGGCAACATCTTCTCCGAGGTCGCCGAGGCTTCGTACAAGGCGGTCGAGCGGGCGCGGGCGGGCGAGGGGCCAACGCTGATCGAGTCCAAGACCTATCGCCATCGCGGCCATTCCAAGAGCGACCGCAATCGCTACCGGACCAAGGAAGAAATAGAGGACTGGATGTCGAACCGCGATCCGATCACGCTGTTCGAGAACGAATTGCGGGAATTCGGATTCATCGACGACAAGGGCATCGAAGCCATCCGCGAGGTGGTGGCGCGGGAGATCGCCGACGGCATCGAGTTCGCCAAGGCGAGCCCGTCGCCTAATGTCAGCGAGACCGGGAATTACGTGTATACGGAGCAGGCGTGATGGACGCGATGGTGCGTGAACTGAGCTACGCCCAGGCGATCCAGGAGGCCATGGCGATAGCCATGGACATGGACGAGCGCGTTTTCCTGATGGGCGAGGACATCGGCGTCTATGGCGGCGCCTTCCAGGTGACCGGCGACCTCGTCGATCGTTACGGCGCGGACCGGGTGCTGGACACGCCGATCTCGGAACTGGGGGGCGCGGGGGTCGCTGTCGGCGCCGCGCTGACCGGCATGCGGCCGATCTTCGAATTCCAGTTCTCCGATTTCGCCACGCTGGCGATGGAGCAGATCGTCAACCAGGCTGCCAAGATGCGTTTCATGCTGGGCGGCGAGGTTTCGGTGCCTGTGGTGATGCGCTTTCCCGCCGGCTCCGGAACGGGGGCGGCCGCGCAGCACAGCCAGAGCCTGGAAGCCTGGCTTGGCCACGTGCCGGGCCTGAAGGTTATCCAGCCGTCGACGCCCCATGATGCCAAGGGCATGCTTCTGGCTGCAGTCGCCGATCCCGATCCGGTGATGATCTTCGAGCACAAGCTGCTCTACAAGATGAAGGGCCCGGTGCCCGAAGGCTATTACACCGTGCCGATCGGCAAGGCAGATATCCGCCGTGAGGGCCGTGACCTCACCATCGTCGCCACCTCGATCATGGTGCAGAAGGCGCTCGACGCCGCCGCCGCACTTGAGGCCGAAGGCATCGACGTCGAAGTCGTGGATCTCCGGACCATCCGGCCGATGGACAAGCAGACGGTCATCGACAGCGTCAAGAAGACCTCGCGGCTGATGTGCGTCTATGAAGCGGTCAAGACGCTGGGCATCGGCGCCGAGGTCAGCGCCATGATCGCCGAAAGCGAGGCGTTCGACTATCTCGATGCGCCGATCGTGCGACTGGGCGGTGCGGAAACGCCGATCCCCTACAATCCGGAGCTGGAAAAAGCCACGGTGCCGCAGGTTCCCGACATCGTCACCGCCGCGCGCGACCTCGTCAAAGGGGTTCGCTGATCCATGCCGACCGAAGTGATTCTTCCCAAGGTCGACATGGATATGGCGACCGGACAGATTTCGCGCTGGTTCGCCGAGGAAGGCGCTACGGTCAAGAAGGGCGACGTGCTGTTCGAGATCGAGACCGACAAGGCTGCGATGGAGATCGACGCTCCGGCCAGCGGTGTGTTGCGCGACGTGACCGGCAAGGAAGGGGTCGATATCGCGGTCGGATCGGCGGTTGCCTGGATCTATGCTGACGGCGAGGCTTATGGGGACAAGGCGCCAATCTCACCCCTTGAGGGGGAGATGTCGACGAAGTCGACAGAGGGGGTTGCCTCAGAAGGTACCGCCCTCGCGCTGAGTCCGGTCGAACCGACCCCACCCGACCGGCCTTTGGCCGGCCACCCTCCCCTCGAGGGGGAGGGGAAAACCCGCGCTACACCCTTGGCGCGTCGATTGGCTCGTGAAGCAGGACTGAATCTCTCCGGCATATCAGGCACAGGCCCACATGGCCGCGTCGTGAAGGCGGATATCGATGCGGTACTCTCCTCCCCCCTCGAGGGGGAGGTGTCCGCGAAGCGGACGGAGGGGGTCGCCTCAGGAGGCACCGCTTTTGCGCCGAGCCCCGTCGAAGCGACCCCACCCGCCGGGCCTTCGGCCGGCCACCCTCCCCTCAAGGGAGAAGGGGACGTGCTGAAACTGTTCGAGGAAGGTTCTTACGAACTGGTCCCTCACGACAATATGCGCAAGACCATCGCGCGGCGCCTGGTCGACGCAAAAACCACCATCCCGCATTTCTATCTGACGCTCGACTGTGAACTCGACGCGCTGCTGGCTTTACGCACTCAGCTCAATGCCGCGGCACCGGTGAAAAAGACCGACAAGGGTGAGGCGCCCGTCTACAAGCTGTCGGTCAACGACATGGTCATCAAGGCGATGGCGATGGCGCTGAAGGCGGTGCCGGATGCCAATGCCTCATGGACCGAGAGCGCCATGGTCAAGCACAGGCATGCAGATGTCGGCGTCGCCGTTTCGATCCCCGGTGGCCTGATCACGCCGATCATCCGGCATGCCGATGAAAAGACGCTGTCGGTCATCTCCAACGAGATGAAGGACCTGGCCAGCCGCGCCCGCAGCCGCAAGCTGAAGCCGGAAGAATATCAAGGCGGCACGACGGCCGTTTCCAATCTCGGCATGTTCGGCATCAAGGACTTTGCCGCCGTCATCAACCCGCCGCATGCGACGATCCTGGCGGTCGGCGCGGGCGAGGAGCGGGCGGTGGTCAAGAATGGCGAGATCAAGATCGCCACCGTGATGTCGGTGACGCTGTCAACCGACCATCGTGCGGTTGATGGCGCGCTGGGGGCCGAACTGCTGGTCGCCTTCAAGAAGCTGATCGAGAATCCGATGGGCATGCTGGTCTAGTCTCCTGCAGTAAGCCGGCGCCAATGATGCGCCGGCTTATGATGAAACGACTTGTCAGGCACCGAACCTTGACCCATGTTCTCTGGTGATCGCGACCAAGGGAGGCCAACATGCCTGCATTCGACCCGTCTGACGTCAAAACCTTGTTCGGCAGGGTCATGGGCGCGTCGCCTTCCGACATCAAGCTGGTGGCGCAGCGCCTGCACGATCATGCTTTCGAGCCACGCATGTCGGCGGAAGAGACAAGGCAGCTTGTCGTCAGCCTCGGCTATGACAGCCTCGATGCGTTCTGCAGTGATATCGGCCTGCCCGCGCATATCGCCGAGCGCTGGAGCCGTTTTGGCGTTTCGGGCGAGATGAAGCAGGTGTTCACCCTGCTGGCGGGGCAGCGCAGACGCGTGGCCGAAGCGATCGCCGAATTCGAATCCATGACCCATGTCGGCGTCGAAGATTTTTTGCGCGAGCGCGGGTTGATTTAAACCCAGGCATCTCAGCCGGCCTTGGCCAGCAGCGCTATAGCGGTGTCGCTGTCGATGATCAGCACATTGGTGTTGACAGCCTTGAGCGCGGCGAGGATTGCCGCCACCTTGCGCTTTCCGCCGGCGGCCAGCACGACATTCGGCACATGGGCGACAACATCTAGGTCGATCGCCATGACGCGCCGGTTGACTTCGTGATCGACGAGCCTGCCGGCGGCATCGACGAAATAGCATAGCATGTTGGCGACCGCGCCTTTTGCCTTCAAGGGTGTAATCAGCGATGACGGCACGATGTCATGCCGGAAGATGGTGGCATCGGGCGATATGTCGCCGACGGTGAGCAATGCGATGTCGGCCGCCGCGGCGCGCCGGCGCACATCCTGCAGCGTCGGCTGCGCCCACAGGAGATCGCGCAGCGAGGGGTCGTCCACCATCACCGGCGCCGTGATCTGATAGCTGTCCACCTCGAAAACATCGGCGACCTTGGCGGCCACGATCGACGGGTTGATCCATTGCGAATGCGGCAGGCTGCCGACAAGCGCCACCACCGAGGCGCGCTTCAAGTGCCGGCGGGCGAGGAAACCCAGGCTGGCATGCAGTGTGGCGCCACCGCCGATCGCCAGCGTCATTCCATCCTGCATCTGCTCGCCGAGATAGGCCGCCACGGCGTGGCCGATGGCCTTCTCCAGATGGTCGTGAACCGAAGGTGTCGGGATGACGACGGCGGCGTTGAGGCCCCAGCGTTTTTCCAGTTCCCGCTCAAGCGCCACCTGTTCGGCTGTCGGCGCGTTGATCATGGTAACGACGATGCCCTCGGCGGTACAGGCGGCCAGCGTACGCATGACCTTCATCCTGGAGACATCGAGCTTTTCGGCAATCTGCTCCTGCGTGAAGCCCTCGACATAATAGAGCCATGCCGTCTTGACGCTGAGGTCCGACGAGACCATCGGCAGGCGAGCCGGTGCGGGCTTTTGCGTGGGCATGGATTGTCGTCCCTCATGCGTCATGGCCGACGGCGTTGTCCTCATCCGGGAAAGGCCACTCTTATGTCAATCGGATGCCGGGTTCGCGGCAGGCCGATTATCGCACAGCTGTGATCATTTGTAATTGACATCATACATATGAACATATTTTGTTGGTTTCACGCGCTGTGTCATGCACCAGTCATATGCGCCGTGCAGGGAGGAAGAGACGGGGTGCTGGCCAGGGGCCAGACCGGTCATGCACAGACAAGACAGGAGGTCTCATGAAGACGCTATTCATCCAGCTGCTGGCCAGTCAGCTGGCGCTCGCGGCAACTTTGTTTGCCGGCGTGGCAAATGCCGAAACACTGACGCTCTACACATCCCAGCCCGAGGCAGACGCAGCCAAGACCGTGGATGCCTTCAAGAAGGCACAGCCCGGCATCGACGTCACCATCTATCGCTCCGGAACCAGCGACATCCTGACCAAGATGGCGGCCGAGTTCGCCGCAGGCAGCCCGCAGCCCGACGTGCTGCTGATCGCCGACGCGGTGTCGATGGAACTGCTGAAGAAGGACGACCGGCTGCTGGCCTATCCTGAGGCCAAGCTCGACGGCATCGAGGCGGATGCCTATGACGCCGACAAGACTTATTTCGGCAGCAAGCTGATCACTACCGGCATCGTCTACAACACCGCTGCCGCCGAAAAGCCGCAGCATTGGGCGGACCTCGCCAAGCCGGCCTATGCCGATGGCCTGGTCATGCCGAGCCCGCTCTATTCCGGTGCCGCCGCCTACCTGCTTTCGGGCTTCGCCGGCGACAGCAATTATGGCTGGGATTTCTTCCAGAAGCTGAAGACCAACAACACCGTCAGCGTGCGCGGCAATGGCGCGGTGCTGAAGTCGGTGGCGTCGGGCGAGAAGCCCTATGGCATTCTGGTCGATTTCATGGCGATGAACGCCAAGAAGAAGGGTTCGCCCGTCGAATTCGTGTTCCCCAGTGAAGGCGTGCCCGCGGTGACCGAGCCGGTGGCCATCATGAAGACCGCCAAGAACGTCGACCGCGCGAAAAAATTCGTCGACTTCATTCTGTCCGATGAAGGCCAGAAGCTGGCGCTGTCGATGGGTTACCTGCCGGCACGCGCCTCGGTCGGTCGTCCCGACTGGCTGCCGGAAGGCGTCAAGGTCAAGGTGATGCCGTTCGACACCAAGGCGATCGTCGCCGAGACCGACGCCGACAAGGCGAAGTTCCAGGACCTGTTCGGCGGCTGAGCCGTCGATCCCCGCGAGATGCCGTCTCGACGGCATCTCGTCAGTTCCGGTGAGCCCGGCCGCCCCGCTGACCGATCCCAGGAAACGCAATCATGCCGACACGTATCAGGGAGAGCCGGGGCCAGGAAATGGTCCTGACGGCGGTGGTGGCCGTCGTCATCGTCCTGCTTTCGCTGCTGCCCATGCTGCGCCTCGTCAAGGAGATCGTGGCACCCGGCGGTGTCTTGTCGACGGTGGCCGTGGAGGCCGGGCTGAGAAGCCCGGCAACCTGGATCGCGACATGGCATACACTGGTCGTCGGCATCGGCGGCACTCTTCTGGCGGTGCTGTCGGGAACGCTGGTGGCCGTGCTTGTCTCGCTGACCGACATACGCGGCCGAAGCGCCCTGGTGCTCTGCTACGTCATGCCGCTGATGATCGCGCCGCAGGTGACGGCGCTGGCCTGGCTGCAACTGTTCGGCCCTGCCAGCCCATTCCTCAAGCTTTTCGGAGCGGCGCCGCCGCTCGGCACGAAAAACCCGCTCTACTCGACCTCGGGCATCATCCTGCTGCTTGGCGTCCAATACGGGCCGCTGGTCTTCCTGCTGGTGCGTGCAGGCCTGCGCAAGCTGCCGCGCGAACTAGTCGAGGCGGCGCGCGCCGGCGGTGCGAATTGGTTCACCGTACTGATCACCATCGTGCTGCCCTTGATGACGCCGTCGATCATGGCGGCGGCCGCGCTTGCCTTCGTCTCCTGCGTCGGCAATTTCGGCATTCCGGCCTTTCTCGGCATCCCCGCCAACTACCTGGTGCTGCCGACGCTCATCTATCAGAAGCTGGCCGGCGGGGGGCCGGCGGTACTCGGCGAGACCGCGTTCCTGTCGGTGCTGATCGGCATCATCGCCATGGCCGGCATTCTTGCCCAGGAGGTGATGAGCCGCCGCCGCGACTACCGCATCTCCTCGACATCGCTGCCGGCCGAACCTTATGAACTGGGCCGCTGGCGGCCGGTCGTCCAGGCCGGCATGTGGCTGTTCATCGTGCTGGTGCTGGTCCTGCCGCTGTTCGGGCTGGTGCTGACCTCGCTGGTGCCGGGCTACGGCATCGCGCTCACCGCCAAGACGGCGACGCTCGACAATTACCGTTTCGTGCTGTTCGAGCATGATGCCGCCAGCCGCGCCTTCTTCAACAGTTTCTGGCTGTCGATCGCTGCCGCTTTCTTCGCGGTCCTCGTCGCCGTGCCGATCGGCTATCTCATCGCTTGGGGCAAGCAGCGCTGGGTGCGGCTGCTTAATCTTTCAGTCGAACTGCCGTATGCTTTGCCCGGCGTGGTGCTGGCGATCGCCTCGCTGCTCTTGTTCCTGCGCCCCATCCCGCTGACCGGCGTCCAGCTCTACAACACCGTCTGGATCATCCTCTATGCCTATCTCGCCCGCTTCCTGGTACTGGCCTTGCGGCCGACCATCAGCGGCTATCACCAGATCGACCGGGCACTCGAAGAAGCTGCACAGGTGGCGGGCGCCGGCCTGTTCACGCGCATGCGCACCATCGTCTTTCCGCTGGTCGCGCCGGCGGCGATCGCCGGCGGCCTGCTGATCTTCATGACGGCCCTCAGCGAACTCACCGTCTCGGCGCTGCTGTGGTCGTCGGGTTCCGAGACCATCGGCGTTGTCATGTTTTCCTTCGAGCAGGGCGGCGATTCCAACTACGCGGCGGCGATGTCGGTCATCACGGTCGCGGTCACCTTCGTGCTGATGCTGGTGACCAACCTGCTTGCCCCTCATCTTCCGAGCGGAGTTCTGCCATGGCGCGATTGACCCTGGACCATGTGACCAAGAGCTTCGCCGATTTCGACGCCGTGAAGGATGTCTCGATCGACGTCGCCGACGGCGAGTTTCTGGCGGTGCTCGGCCCCTCCGGCTGTGGCAAGACGACATTGCTGCGGCTGGTCGCCGGTTTCGAAAAGGTGACCTCGGGCGAAATCCGCATCGGCAGCGATGTCGTGTCGAACAGCGGCGGCAGCGTCGCGCCGGAAAAGCGGCGCGTCGGCATCGTCTTCCAGAATTATGCGCTGTGGCCGCATATGAGCGTCGCCGAGAATATCGGCTATGCGCTGAAGGTGGCCAAGCTCGACAAGGCGGTTGCGCGCCAAAAAGTGGAAGACGCGCTCGCCCTTGTCAATCTTCAGGGTCTGGGCGAGCGCCGGCCCGCCAATCTTTCCGGCGGCCAGCGCCAGCGGGTGGCCTTGGCGCGTTGCCTGGTGGCGACACCTTCGCTGGTGCTGTTCGACGAGCCGCTCGCCAATCTCGACGTCCATCTCAGGGCCTCGATGGAGGACGAGTTCGCCGCCTTCCACAAGCGCACCGGCACGACCATCGTCTACATAACCCATGACCAGGCCGAGGCGATGGCGCTGGCCGACCGCATCGCGGTGATGGACCATGGACGCTTGGCGCAGCTCGCCACCCCGCGTGAACTCTATCATAAGCCGGCAAATGAAATGGTCGCCTCCTTCATTTCGCAAGGCATTCTGCTTCCGGCGGACGTGTTGGCCAGCGAGGACAACGGCCATTGCAAGGTCCGGGTTCTCGGAACCGAGCTGGTGGTCCGTTGCCGGCCTGGCGAGCGGCCGCGCGCCGGCGCCAAGATCTGCTGCCGCTCCGCCGATATCGAGCTTTCGGCCGATGCCTCGGGCTTCGATGGTCTCGTCAAGCGGGCGATCTACCAGGGCGGCGCGGCGCGGATTGAATTCGCGCCGACCGCTGGTCCCGACCTCACCTTGCATTTCGAGCAGCCCGACCCGGTTGCGCTGGAGAACGGGGCGCAAGCGCGTCTGCGCATAAAATCCGGCTGGCTGATCCCGGCGGCGGGGACGGCCTCGTGATGATGCTGGACCTTGCCGGCGGCTTCGGAGAAAAGGGCCGCACCAGCCTCGCCGTCAACAGCGGCGACGATCGCATCCTGCTCGATGTCGGCATCAAGGTCGGCGCTTCCGGGGCGGAATACTATCCAGCGCTCAACGGGTCGAGCGACGACATCGATGCTGTTTTTGTTTCACATGCCCATGAGGATCATGTCGGCGCGCTGAGCTGGCTGTTGTCGCGGGGCTATAGCGGCCCGATCTTCATGACGGCGGAGACCCGTGCCGAGGCGCCGGCCACGCTTGCCGCCTATGCCGAGCCGGAGGATTTCAGGCGATTTCCCTTGCCTGAAAACCGCATCGAACTCTTCGAACCAGGCGACACACTCACTAGCGGCAATTTCGTAGTCAGCACGGGACGTTCAGGTCATGTCGTCGGCGGGGTCTGGTTCGCCGTCGACGACGGGACAAGCCGCATCGCCTATTCGGCCGATGTGGTGCCTGACAGCAATGTGTTCGTCATGGACACGATCCCGCATTGCGATCTCCTGGTCCTCGATGCCTCCTACGGCGCGGATCCCATGCCGGGGGCTGCCCGGGCGCAGGAAATTTCCGAATGGGTGGCGCGGCATCCGCAGGGATGCCTCTTGCCGACGCCGCTGTCTGGCCGATCGCTGGAACTGATCGCGGCCTTGCCGGGGTCGTTCGCCGTCCATGCCGGCATGCGTTCGTCGCTGGAAGCGCAGATCGGCGCGACCGCGTCCCTGTTGCCGGGCATTTCCGAGCTTTTGCTTGCCCGCCTGCGGAACGCGGCCGACTGGAGCGATGCCGACCCGCTGCCATTACTGCCATTGCTGGCCGATGACGGCATGGGCGAGGCTGGCCCGTCGTCGCGCCTTTTGCCTCGCGCCGACGATGCCGGATTTCCGGTGTTGCTCACCGGGCATCTGCCTTTGGGCTCTCCGGCCGATCTCATGCACAAGGCCGGCCGGGCGGACTGGATACGCATGCCCACCCACCCGACACTGTCGGGCAATGTCGGCATCTGGGAGAAGGCGGGACGCCCCAGGGCGCTGGGCCATTCCTGCGCCCCCGATCTTCTTGGCGACTTGAAGAGCCATATTCCGTCGTTGCTCACGCAATGCCGTACCGGCCAACGCATCACGGTGGGGCAAGGAAGCGCATCATGAGAATCCTGATCTGCAACGATGACGGCATCGAAGCGCCGGGTCTTGCCCGTCTCGTCAATGCCGCCCTCGGGTTGAACGACGATGTCTGGGTGGTCGCGCCGGACGGCAAGCGCACCGCCGCCGGCTCGTCGCTGACCATCGCCGGGCCGCTGACGATGCGGCGCGTCAAGCCGAACTGGTATGCGTGCTCGGGCACGCCCGCCGATTGCGTGGTGAGCGCCATGACTTGGCTATTCGCCGATGAACCGAAGCCTGACCTCGTATTGTCGGGCATCAATGACGGCCGCAACGTCGCCGAGGATATCGCCTATTCCGGCACGCTGGGTATTGCCCGCGAAGCGAGTTTCTGGGGCGTACCGGCGATCGGCTTTTCGCGCGTGAAAAATCCTGACTTCGGCGTTGCCGACGACGAATGGCTTGGCAAGCTGCTCGCCTCGCTCTGGCAATCGCGCGCCGAGTGGGCGACAGAGGGCCATTGGCTGAGCGTCAACCTGCCGACCGCGCTGCCGGCCGAAATTCGCCAGCCGCGCATCGGCCGTGACAAGATCGGCCGCACGGCCGAGGTGGTGGAAACCGACGGGGATCGCACGATCATTACGGTGCCGCGTGGCCGAGCCCATGCAAGCGAACCGGGGGATGAAAACGCCGCGATCGATGCGGGTTTCGTCAGCATCAACCGGCTGAACTGGTTTGGGGAAACGCGGCTGGACGACGGATTTCTGGACGGAATCCCACGCTGGCGGCAAAGCTAGCCGATCTCCTGCGCGGCATCCTCCAGATCACCAAGCTGTCAGCGGCTAAATGGCGTCAATCCGGTGCTTATGCTTGAAGCCGCCGCTATTTCATTCCACATCGGAAGAGATGAAGGATGAGACACGCGAATGGCGCCGGAATCTGCTGTGGGCCTTGGCCACATCGCTGGTCCTGCATGCGCTTGTCGCATCGTTCTTCATCTATGGCCTGTCAAAAGCCTCTCAAGAGCCGCAGCAGGAGCAACCGATAAGCGTCGCGCTCGTGCCTCCGCCCGACAAGCCAAAACCGCAGCCGCTCAAAGCCGAGAAGCCGCCGGAACCAAAGGCTGATAAACCCCCCGAGCAGAAGGTTGAAAAACCACCCGAACAGCCGCGCAAACAACCTGAAGACACCGCTTTGAAGCGCGTTTTTCAGTATGGCGATAAAGATACAGGACCGAAGAAATCCCTGGATGGGGGGGCGGCCAAGGACAATGCGCCGTCGCCTGCAAAGGATGACGCCTCGAAGCCTCCGGTCGTGCCCAAGTCCGCCGAGAACAAGCCTGCAGCGACGGCAAACGCGGAGCAGCGGCCTGATGCAAGCAAAGCCGATGAGAATCCGCCAACCGAGCCGACCGTCACCAAGCCCACGCCGAGCGAGGAAAAGCAGGTCACGGAAGACGCTGATAAACAGCAGGCTGCGCCAAAAGCTTCCGATCAGCAAGCAGCCGTAGAGCCAAAGCCGTCGCCAGCCGAGAGCGACGCCAAGACCGGGGCCGCGACCGAAAAGCCCAAGACCAAAGTCGTCAAGACGATGAAGTTCAAGTCTGAAAAAGCCCTGAAGTCCCGGGCCGGAAAAGCCACCGCCTCAAATTCCACGAACGACGCAGGTGCTGGATCACCAATGTATTCCGGTCTTCCGGGGGTTCGGAAACTCTACTCGCAGGGCGCTACCGGCGACGCGTTGGCCACGAGTTCCATGAGCGGCGTACCTCGCAGTCAGCGCGTTGCGACCCTTTGCGCCAACGTGCTGGACCAGGAGCTGCAGGGTGCCGACTATTCTCCCAAATGGCTGCCGACGATTCCGCTGAAAGCCGGCAATGTTCTCGACCGCCCCGAAGCGGCCTTCAGCACGACAACCACATGGTACCAACTGAGCTTCCGATGCGAGGTGGATGCCGATGCGACCAGGGTCCTGTCGTTCGGCTTCCGTGTCGGCTCCGAGATTCCACGCAGCGAATGGCCGCCAAACCATCCTCTTTAGCCTCTGCCACTTAGGCTGGCACACCAAGTCCAGCCAATTGCCGGCTGACTTCTTGCCAGTCGGCGCAGACGAAATCGGCGCCGGCCGCCGTCAGCCGTGCGGCATGCTCGGCATAAGTATGGCCGCCGCCGGTATAGCCGATCGCCGTCATGCCGGCGGCAACCGCGCCCTGGATGCCGAAAGGCGAGTCCTCGATGACGATGCAGTCGGCTGGTTTGGCGCCCATCCTGGCAGCCGCGAAAAGGAAGATGTCCGGCGCCGGCTTGCCGTTCTTGACCATCGAGGAACTGTAGATCGCATCGCCGAAGAAGCGTGCCAGTCCGGTCACCGCCAGGCTGTGGTTTATACGCTCGATGGAGGACGAGGAGGCAACGCAGCGGTCGCCGGCAAGCGTTTCCAGAAACGAGCCTATTCCAGGCGTTGGCTTCAACTCTTCGGTGAAAAGCACCTTGGTCTCGGCCCAGATATCGCCGTCGGCCGACGCGGGAAACTGATGGCCGGTCAACTCCTTGATCCTGACGATGATGTCGGCCTGTTTCATGCCGACGCACTGGGCGATGATGCCGCCGTGAACGCCCGGCATGCCATGCTTATCGTAGACACGTTCATAGGCCTTGGCGGCCAGCGGCTCGCTGTCGACGAGAACGCCGTCGCAATCGAAAATGATCAGTCTTGACGGCGCCACGCGTTTCTCCCGGCCTCTGTCAGAATTCGCACATCGCTATCGACAAAAAGTCAAATGTTCAATAGCAGGCACGCTCGGCCTCGTGGATAGAGGTGATAGAGGCCGATTCAAAGCTGGCGCAAGACGTCGCTGGCGCGGGAGGACCCCAGCGCCCGCTGCATGGCCTGCCGCGACTGTGCGCGATCGGGCGTGATCCAATTCGGTTCCGCCCCCAGGAAGCGGTCGAGGAAAGCCACGGCATAGGCCGGTATTTCGGTGACGTTCTCGCGATAGGACCACCAGGTGCGCAGGTCGTCGGCGCATTTGTCGATACTGGGCGCCGAGCCAAACTCCTGCTCGTAGATCGCCGAAACCACCGAGACACAGTAGTTGGTGTAGAGAAAGCCTTCCGGCCAGAAACGGATGATGTCCAGCGTGCCGGCATTCTGATCCGTTTCGATGAGCTGGGTGAGGCCGGTGATTTCCCTTGCCGGCGCCTGTTTTATCAGTTCGCGCAGCACGAGGCCGGCGGCAAAGACGATGAAATCGGCGCGGTCGATCGCGGCAAAGCGCTTCTGCGCTTCCATGACCTCGACCCAGTCGAGAAAAGCCCGGGTCAGCTTCGCCTCGTCGATTTCGAAGCGTACGCCGAATGTGTCCGAGACCACCTTGGCGCTGCCGCGGAAGGTGGCGCGGAACCAGCGCAACTGCCGCAGCCGGTGGCGCAGGTCGGGCATGAGGGCCAGTTCATCCCTGAAGGGCAGTTCCATTTCCTGTATCCCGTTTCCCCACAGGTTAGCACAGTCGTGCCCCCGCCGTAATCGCGCGGCGGCCCTGTGGATGACCGTGGTTGAGGTCAATATCATACATATTGACATTCGCGGAAACAAATGTTCTCACTTTGCTGTTGTCGTGCGCCGGTCCAAGGTGCGCCTCGACTGAGGCTTCGGGAGGAGAACCGAATGGCGATTTGGCAGTGGGGACTGCTTCTGCTGGTTATTGTGTGGGCGTTGCAGTCGCTCGGCGTCTGGCTGCAGATGCGGCACTATTCGGATGTCTTCCGGGGCGTCACCGACCAGTACAAGGACGGTTTCGTCGGAGCCGGCAATTTTCGCGGCCGATTTGCCAAGGGAACGATCGCGCTGGTCGTGGTTACGCCCGACTTGATCGTGCGCCGCATGATGGTGATGAGCGGCCGTTCCGTGTTCACCAAATTCAAGCGACATGAAGAATTCGAGGGCGTTCCCCTCGATCGACTCCGGTCCAACCCTGCGATCATGGGGGAGGGGGAACCCGGTGTGGCCGAGGCCGTGAAGCGGGCGATCGAACAGATCGACAAAGCACGGTCGGAGCCGGGGAAGAAGCCGGGTTTGGCCGGCTTGAATGTAGCAAGGGCATAGAGGAGGCCGTGCGCCGACTGGGATCAACCGGCGGGCCGGCATAAGGAGGAGAAATGTCTGTATTTTCGTTGTTGGCGCAGCATGCCGACATGGCCGTGCACAATTTGCATGTCGCGGGTGCCATGGTCTCGGATGCTGCATTGCATGGCAGGCTCGCCGTCGAGCATGCTTCCGATCATCTCGTGGTCCTGGCGCAGGCGCAGACCGACAGCGGGCCGGTCACCGCCGATCAGCTGAAGGAACAGCTGAAAAACGTGCAGCAGGAAGAGCAGCTTGGCTGGCTCACTGCGATAGGCAAGTACTTCATCGGCATTTTCCAGAAGGGCGGCGAGGTTTTCGCTGGCTTTGTCACCGGCATCATCCCGACGCTTGTGGTGCTGATGACCGCCTTTTACGCCGTCACTGAACTGGTCGGCGAAGAGCGGGTCCACGGTCTGGCGCGTGGCGCTGGCCGCATCGCGCTGACCCGCTACACCGTGCTGCCGCTGCTGGCGGTGTTCTTCCTCACCAACCCGATGGCTTACACCTTCGGCTCGTTCCTGGAAGAAAAGCACAAGCCGGCCTTCTATGACGCGGCCGTATCCTACGTGCATCCGCCGCTCGGCCTCTTTCCGCACATCAACCCTGGCGAATATTTCGTCTGGGGAGGCATGCTCGTGGCCTTGCTCGATCTCGAGAAGCGGGGCGTCATCGCCGCCGGCTACCATGTCAAGGTTGCCATCTGGTACGCCATCGTCGGCCTCGTCGTCATCCTGCTCAAGGGCATGCTGACCGAGCGCATCACCGCCATCATGGCACGCCGCCAGGGCGTCGAGCTGTAAGGGCGGGGAGGACATCATGGCCAAGACATACAAAGCCGTACGGATCACCCGCGGCAAAACAGGGTGGGGCGGTCCGCTTGTAATCGAGCCGACCGAACAGCGCAGCAAGGTTGTTTCCGTCACCGGTGGCGGCATTCATCCGGTGGCGCAGCTCATCGCCGATATGACCGGCGCTGAAGCCGTCGACGGCTTCAAGGCGCCGCCGATAGAAAGCGAAATGGCGGTTGTCGTCGTCGACTGCGGCGGCACCGCACGATGCGGTGTCTATCCGCGCAAGCGTATCCCGACCGTCAACCTGACGCCGGTCGGACAGTCCGGGCCGCTCGCCCAGTTCATCACCGAGGATATCTACGTTTCGGGCGTCAAGCCGGCCGACGTCACAATGGCGGACGGGTCCGAGGCGGTCACGACTGCAGGGGGAGCAGCATCGATGAGTTCGACCAACAACACAGCAACGCCGACGGCGCTGCCCAGCGAGGGTGGCCTGATCGGTTTCATCAGCACGATCGGCCGCGTCATGGGTCGTGTCGTCGGCATCTTCTTCAATGCCGGCCGCCGCACCATCGATCAGGTCATCCGCAACGTGCTGCCGTTCATGGCCTTCGTGACCATGCTCATCGGCCTGATCCTGTATACCGGCGTCGGTGACGTGCTGGCGCAGCCGATGGGTCCGCTGGCCAACAATATCGTCGGCCTGCTGATCATCTCGGCCATTTGCGGCCTGCCGTTCCTGTCGCCCATCCTGGGCCCAGGCGCTGTCATCGCGCAGGTTATCGGCGTCGCCATCATCGGCCCGCAGATTGCCAACGGCACGATCTCTCCGGCGATGGCGCTGCCGGCTCTGTTTGCCTACAACACCCAGGTGGGCTGCGACTTCGTTCCCGTCGGCCTCGCACTGGGTGAAGCCAAGCCGAAAACCATCGAAATCGGCGTGCCGGCGGTGCTCATCAGCCGCCAGATCATGGGTCCGGTCTCGGTGCTGATCGCCTGGGTCGTCTCCCTGATCGTGTTCTAAACAGCAGAAATAACGAGGTTCGCCATATGTCGGTTCTTCTCAAGACGCGGGTCACGGCAATAGGACCCGAAGTGGCGGACCTCGCCGAGGGCGGCGTGGTCATCCTGTTCGCGGATGGCTCCCCACCGGAGCTTGCCGAGGTCTCGGTGCTCCACAAGGCCGAGATCGGACCCAGCGACGGCGCGCCTGAAAAGGGCGCGTCGATCACCCTTGGCCCGGTTTCGGCTGTCATAACCGCCGTCGGCTCCAGCGCCTGGAGCAAGGTGCTCGAGATGGGCCACGTCGTCATCTCGTTCAACGGCGCCAGCGAGGCCGAAAGGCCGGGCGAGATCTGCGCATCGCAGGTCGATACGCAAGCCCTCGTGGCTGCGCTGAAGACAGACGCGATCATCACCATCGCCGCCTGAAAGCATTCGCGCCCAGCCAGTCTGGCTTTGGCGCCCAAAAAAGCAGAGTATTTGCCATGGAACGCTCGACCATCGTCAGAGTGCATGAAGGTTTGCACGCCCGTCCCGCCACGCGCTTCGTCAAGCTCGCCAAGGCTTTCGAATCCGACGTCGAACTGGTCAAGGACGGCAAGGCGGTCAGTGCCAAGAGTTCGGTCAAGCTGATGCTGCTGGCGGTCAAGGAAAACCAGGAAGTCACTGTGCGGGCGAACGGCGCCGACGCCATCGAGGCGATCGAGGCGCTGATCGGCTATCTCGAGAACCCCAAGGCGGGTCTCGACGACGAAGACACCCACGCTCCAGCCAATGACCAGGGCAAGGAAGCGGCACTCGCGCCAGCGCCACGGTCCGCGCCGGCTGCATCAGGCGAAGCAAGCAGTGGTTTGCGCGGTGTCGCCGCAAGCGAGGGCGTCGCCATCGGGCCGGCTTTTGCACATTTCCCGCCCGACATCGCCGGGCAGGGCCGCATGCTGCAGGCCGATGAGATCGCCGGCGAGATCGACAGGTTTCGCACCGCCGTCGCCGCCGTCCAGGCCCGCATGGACCGGGCCTTGGCGCAGGACAGTCTGTCGGCCGGTGACCGGGGCATCGTCGCGGCGCTGAGGGATATCGCCGCCGACGACAGCCTGACCGGCGAGGCCGAGAAGGCAATCAGGGGCGGCAATGACGCGGTCTCGGCCACGATCACCGCCGCCTCCACCATCGCCGCCGATTTCAGCGCCGTCGACGATCATTATCTCAATGCGCGGGCGGACGATGTCCATGCGGTCGGACGGCAGATCAGCCTGGTGCTGCTTGGCCAGGACGACGTCAGTCTCGAAAACATCCCGCAAGGTGCGATCCTGATCGCCGACGATATCGGCGCCTGGGATCTGGCGCGGGCGCCGCTGAAACGCATCGGCGGCGTGGTGTGCGGCCATGGCGGCGCCACCTCGCACATCGCCATCATCGCCCGCTCGCATGGCATTCCGGCGGTGCTCGGCCTTGGCGACCGGATCCACCTCTTGCGCACGGCACAAGAGGTGGCGCTCGACGGCAACAGCGGCCAGGTGATCATCGACCCCGATGCGGCGACGCGCGCCGATTTCGCCGGTCGTGTCCAAGCGGCGGCGAAGGAGCGTGCCGGCCTTGCGGCTTTCAAGACGGTGACGCCGAAGCTGGCGGACGGCAGGGTCATCGAGGTCGCGGCCAATATCGGCTCGCTGGAAGAGATCGAGGCAGCGCAAGAGGCCGGCGCCATGGGTGTCGGCCTGTTCCGCACCGAGCTCCTGTTCATGCGCCATATGCACCTTCCGTCGGAGGACATGCAGGCCGAGACCTATGCGGCGCTGGCCAAGGCCTTCGCACCCTATCCGGTCATCGTGCGCACGCTCGACATCGGCGGCGACAAGCCGATTGCCGGCATCGAGTTCCCCGACGAGGAGAACCCCTTCCTCGGTTGGCGCGGCATCCGCATGTGCCTCGACCGGCCCGATATCTTCAAGCGCCAGCTCAGGGCGCTGCTGAGGGCGGCCGTGCACGGCAACATCAAGGTGATGCTGCCGATGGTCTCCGATCTTGGCGAGGTGCGGCAGACGCGCGTTCTTGTCGCCGAATGCGCCGCCGAACTCAAGGCCGAAGGCGTGCCGCATGCGACGTTCGATCTCGGCGTGATGATCGAAACCCCGGCCGCCGTGCTGATCGCCCCGGCACTGGCCAAGGAAGTAGCTTTCTTCTCGATCGGCACCAACGACCTGACCCAGTACATCATGGCGGCCGATCGGCTCAACCCGACCGTTGCGAAGCTCAACGACGTCACCAATCCGGCGGTCATGTCGGCGATCGGGCTGACGGCCAAGGCCGGCGTCGCCGCCGGCATCATGGTCGGCATGTGCGGCGAAGCGGCGGGCCGGCCGGATCTCATTCCGGCCTTCCTGGAGATGGGCCTGACCGAGCTGTCGATGAGCCCGGCCTCGATCCAGCGCGCCAAGAAGACGATCACGGCGATGGCAGCGGGGGAGTAGTTCCCGCAATCGCCGCCGGAGCTTACGGCAGATGCGCAAGCAAGGTGGCGAACACAGGTGCCAATTCATCGACCGGGCTCGCCTTGGCGCAGGCTTGGGCAATGCGCTCATGACGTATGTCGGCCGCCAGAATCGCGATTTCCAGCATGTCGGGCTCCGGCGCGCCGTCACGACCGGTGGTCGCCAGGCCGCAGGCCAGGACGACCGGCGCCAGGCAGCTTATGTCGAGCGCCTGGCCGCCGGCAGCGCTCGCTTCCGGCGCGGCTTCGCCAAAGCGGACCGGACGCTGGTTGCGCAACTCGACCAGCAGTGCCGCGCAGATGGCCGCGATGGCCTGCAGTCCGGCACCCGGCGCGGCCAGCGCAGCCAACAATTCGCCATGGCGCTTGCGCATGGCCGCGTGGACGGCGGCGAAACCGGCTTCATGGATACGGGCGTGGTCGATCTTCAGCCCGGCAAGCACTGCCTTGGTCAGATAGTACATGTCGCGCCGGAACAGGCGCTCGGCGCTCAATTGCTGGTCTTCGTCACCGGCCGGGAAATAGGTGGCGAGGCCTTTTACGGTCGTTCCGTCCACTCTTATCGGGCGCTCGTGCGGGACGAAGGATTCGGCGATCGACAGCGCTTCGTCGACGGCACTCGCGGCGTGGCTGAGCAGGCCTTCGATGCCTTTGCCGGGAAATGGCGGCAGATGGCTGGTTGCTTCGCGCAGCAGGCTGGCCTCGCTGGCGCCGTCATGGCGGCTCTGGCGGATGATGTCGCGGACTTCCCGCAGCCGGTCCTTGAGGTTGACGCGGACATCTTCGGAGATTTGTCGGAGCATCGCGGTTAGCCTCGAATGTGCCGTGCGGCGCCACCTGCGACGGGCACCACCGACTCTACATTGTTCCTATCGATTGGTAGATCAATAGGCGATACTAGACCAGCATGCAGAATCGGCGACGGCGCACTCGTCCGCCGCGGGGGAGGGATGATTGGCCAGGGGACGACAAATCGTGGAAAGACGGCCCGAGGAAAGGCGGACCGACGAAAGGCGGGCAGGAGCGGAAGCGACCGAGCAGATCGTCAGCGAGAGCCGCACGGACCGCCTCAGGATCCGCGCCGCCTGGATGTATTTCGTCGAGCAGATGACGCAGAACGAGATCGCCGATGTGCTCGGCGTCGGCCGCGTCACCATCGTGCGCATGCTGGCGGAGGCGCGGTCGCGCAACGAGGTCAAGATCACCATCGAGAGCGAGCTTCTGGAGATCGTGCGGCTGGAGCGCGCGCTGGAAAAGACCTTCGGCCTCCAGCAGGCGCTGGTGGCGCCGCTGACAGCGGCCAGTGCCGATCCGATCCCGGCAATAGCCGCCAAGACCGGCATGTTCCTGTCCGACGCTATGAAATCCGGCATGCAGGTCGGTGTCGGCTGGGGCAATACGCTGTTCCACACCTTGCCGTTCATCAGCGCCAAATCGCTGACCGATTTCAAGGTGATTTCGCTGCTTGGCGGCGTCGGCGTCGCGCGCCGGGTCAACCCGGCCGAGTTCGCCTGGCGCTTCGCCCAGATCTTCCAGGGCGACGGCTATCTGATGCCGACGCCAGCCGTCGTCGACAGCGTCGAGACCAAGATCGCGCTGATCGAACGCTGCGGCCTGCAGGAGGTTTTTGAAATGGCCGACGCGCTCGACGCCGTTCTGCTGAGTGTCGGCGGGATCGCTTCGGCCACCACCTTCTCGCGCGGCGGCTTCCTCAGGGAAGCGGACCGGGAGGCGCTGCTGGCGCGCGGCGCCGTCGGGGACCTCCTGTTCCACTTCTACGACCGCAATGGCGATCTGGTCGATCATCCCGTCAACAACCATGTGATGTCGGTGGATGTCGACCGGCTGCGCAAGGCGCCAATCCGCATTCTGACCTCCGGCGGCGCGGAGAAGACCGACGCCCTGCTCGGCGCAATGAACCTGATTGCGCCCACAATCCTGATCACCGACGAGGAGAGTGCAAGGCGGATTCTGGCGGCGGTCAGCGAAAGCTGAAGGACCCCATCGTATAGTCCGGCCAGGCCTTATGCTCATCGAAGACAGCGGCGAGGTCAGGCGTGTCGGCCAATATCCCACCCATCACCAGTGCCGTCGCGATGCCGACGCCATTGCCGCCTGCAATATCGTGTTCGACGCTGTCGCCGACGCAGACCACGCTGCCGCGCTTTGGTTCGCCGGCGAGCGCGAGCGCCGCTTCGAAGATCGCCGGGCCGGGCTTGCCGATGCGGGTGACGCTGCCGCCCAGGGTCTCGTAAAGATCGGCGATCTCGCCGGCGCCGAAGCGGGGCCCGACCGCCGTCAGCATGATCTTGTCGGGATTGGTGCAGAAGCATGGCACTTTTCGCGCCGCCGCCGGGGCCAGCAAGCGGCGATAATGCTCGAGGTCGTAGCGGTCGCCCTCGCTGGCCGCGATCAGTACCAGGTTGGCGGTATCGCCGGTTCCGGTCAATACAAAAGGCAGGCCCTCGATCGCTGTGCGGTCATTATCGCGGCTGATCAACAGGCAGTTCGTGCCGGGCCGCAACGCTCCAGTCGCCGCCATTTCGTGGAAGGATCGCCACGCCACCTCGCCGGAGGAAACGAAATGATCCCAGCTTCCGGGCTCGAAGCCGAGCCTCAGCAAACGGTCTTCGTTGGGCTTGGCGCGCCTGCCGGAGTTGGAGACCAGCACCACGGTCTTTCCGGCGCGCTTCAGTGCCGCCAAGGCCACCACCGCACCGGGATAGGGGGCCGAGCCGTCATGCAGCACGCCGAACTGGTCGACCAGGAAGACCTGGTAGCGCTCCTCCAGCGGTCCGATGCCGTCGAGGCGTTCAGCCAGTTTCCCGCTCATAGCAGCCCCGCCTCGTTCGCACCCTTCAACGCCAGGCGCGCCGCTCCGGCAGCGGCCTCGTCCGACAAAGCCGGCAAGAACGCAACGCCGAGCTTACGCTGCCGGATCGCGCTCCACGCCGGATTTGCCGCGCCGCCGCCGACGCTGCGCACCGAAGTCAGCGCCGGCGCGCCGAGCTCGCCAAGCCGGCGATAGCCGAGCGCTTCGATCGCGGCCATGCCTTCGAACATCGCCTTGAGATAGTCGGCATCATCCGCCGGGCGCGGGACGAGGCGCGGGGGGAGCGCCGGATCGGCGATCGGGAAGCGTTCGCCCGATGTGGCGAGTGGATAATAGTCGAGGCCGGTCTCAGTTGCGGGGTCGATCATGGCACTGAGCTCGATGATCCGCGCGAGCGGAAAATGCCGCGCCAGCACCTTGCCACCGGAATTCGATGCGCCGCCGGCCAGCCAGGTGTCGCCAAGACGATGGCTGTAGATGCCGAAGCGCGGCGCCGAGATCGGCCGGTCGGACAGGATCTTGATGGTCAGCGAGGAACCCAATGCGGTGACGCCGTCGCCGGCTGCCGCAGCGCCCGTCGCCAGGAATGAGGCGCAGCCGTCCGTGGTGCCGGCAACCACAACCACATCGCGCGGCAGGCCGAAAAGCGCGGCGGCGGCCGTGGTAAGCGTGCCGCTGACCTCGCCCGGCTCGACGACATCAGGCAGTAAATTCATGCGCATGCCGGTGGCCGCGATCCAATCCGGCCAGCGGCGGGCCTCGACGTCATAGCCGGTCTTGAGCGCATTGTTCTCGTCGCTGACGTCGAAGCGTCCGGACAGGTTGCCGGCGATCCAGTCGGCCTGGTGGAGCACGGCCGCCATGCCGGGCAGACGCTGGAATCGGAGCGCCTTGGCGAGGCCTGAAGTCGGCCCGTGGGCGGCGCTCGTTTCCGGCGCCTCGCGGGCGACGATGGCCAGGATGTCTCCGTCATCGACCTTGTCGTTGTACATCAGCGGCTCGGCCAGGGGCCGCCCATCAGTGTCGACCGGCAGCAGCGTGCCCGATGTGCCGTCGACGGCGATGGCGCGGACCGTGGCACGGTCTATGCTTGAAAGCAGCCCGGCCAGCGCCGCCTGGACCGCTTGCCACCATGTGCGGGGATCGCGGGGGTTCGGGCCGAACCTGTCGAGAGGCACGGCAGATTGGGCGGCAATGGAAAAATCCCGGCGCATGGCGACCGCGCGGGCGCCGGAGGTGCCGATGTCGATGCCGACGACAAGTGGCGTCATGTCGTCCGTTCCTTGTCAGGCCGTGCCGGCGGCGTTGAGCTTCTGGCGATATTGCTCGGCGTCCCAGTTGACCAGTTCGTCATTCTCGGCGGCCGTGAGATAGTTCAGCCGCGCCTTGCCATCGACGCGCGCGGTCACGTCGGCCAGGCAACGCTGCATGGCGTCGGCACCGGCGCTGGCGTCGCCGCGCATCAGCACGCCGGCGCCGGGAAACAGGATCGCCGGTGGCGCCGCGCCGAGCCGCGCGACGACGCCGGCCACGTCCTCGCCCGGCCTCGCCAGGACCGAGCCCTGGCCAAGGAATATGACATGGTCCGGATAGAGGCTGCCGGCCTCGGCCATGTGCAGGCTTTCCGCATCGATCGCGACAGCATGCGCTTCGATATCCGCCGGTAACCGGTAGTCGCCGGCTAGCGTCGTCAGGGCGGCGATGTCGGGTGCGGCGGTCGCGCGCGCCGGCCGCGCCAGCAGCGACCGGACGCGGTGCAGCAAGGCCTGTGCGTCGGGGACGGTTTCCGCGGCGACCACCAGTCCGTGATTGCCAAGGATCAGTATGTCGACGCCGGGTCGCAATCTCTCGGCAATGCCACGGGCGAGCGGCAGGCCCGGCCGGAAATAGGGCACCCAGGCCCATTCGATGCCGCCCAGCCGCTTGGCGACCTCGGCCTCGCCATCGGCTTGCACGGCCAGCGAAATCGTGTCGACGCAGTGGACGTGCAGAACCACGCGTTGCGGCATCAAGGCATGCACCGTGGTCTCGATCGACGGACGCAGGCCACGCGGATTGAGGTCTTCGATGGCGAAAGCCTGTGGCTTGTCGGCGGCCGGGTCGCGCCGGTCGACGGCCTCCAGCAACGGCGCCATCGCCACCGGCACCATGATGTCGTCGCTGAGCGCGTCCTTCAGCCAGGTGCCCGAAGCCTTGATCCACAGCGTGTCGCCGGCCTTCAGCGAGGTGTTTCCGCCCGCCGCCTGCGTCATATGCGGGTTCAGCCCGATGCTGGCCGAAAGCGCCCGCAAGGCAGCCAGTTCCTGTGCATCAGCTTGGGTTGCCATGGCCCTTTTCTCCAACGCTTGCACAAAATCCCGTCGTCGGGACCGGTGTTGGCGTTGGTATCGCAGATGTGAGTGATCTGCGTCAATAGTGATCTACTATCGTCAAAAGCAGCTTGCAATCCAACTAATGTTGAGTAAGTTGCACCAATTGCCATAGAAATGGCGTCAGGGAGGAAAGGTTGAGCGACCTCGGCCGCCAGCGTCAGATCGTCGAATTGCTGCGGGATCGTCCGTTTGCCTCCGTGCGCGAGTTGCAGGAGAGGCTCGGCGTTTCGGCGGCGACGGTCAGGCGCGATATCGACCGGATCGACGAGGCCGGTGAGGCCCGCAAGGTCTATGGCGGCATTTCGGCGCTCGATGGCGCCTCGCATGCGGGCGTCGCCTATGCCCGGCCCTATGACGAGAACCGCGACCTTGCCGTCGAAGCCAAACGGCAGATCGCGGCGGTCGCCGCGACCATGGTGCGCGATGGCGACGCGGTCATCGTCCATGGCGGCTCGACCTGCTTCCATCTCGGCGTCAAGCTCGCCGACCGCAACATCCGGCTCTACACCAATTCGATGCCGCTCGCGGCCTATCTCAGCGACCATGGCCATTGCAGCCTGACGGTTGCCGGCGGCGACCTGCACCGTGAACCCGGCATCATACATTCGCCGACCCAGGCGACGTCCTTCTATGCCTCGAAATTCTTTCTCGGCACGCAAGGGCTCAACCAGGAAGGGCTGCTGGAATCGCATCCGCTGCTGGTGCGGTCCATCGTCGAGCTCAGCCTGTGCGCCGACCAGATCGTGGTGCTGGCCGACAGCCGCAAGCTGTCGATCCACGCGCGCAACGTCGCGCTGCCGCTGTCGCGCATCGGCACGCTGGTGACCGATGACGGGCTCTCTGATGCCGATGCGCGCATGCTGGAGGATGCCGGCGTCATGGTGCGGATCGCTTCAACCTCGGGAGCCCTCGCGTGAACGTGGCAGTTCTCGACTTCGGCAAGACCAATTCGAAGCTGTTCGTCTTCGGCCAGGACGGACGCATTCTCGACGAGCGCCGGACGCAACCGAAATGGGCGCGCCAAGGCGGCTTCAGCGTGCTCGACGAGGCCGCCCTCCATAACTGGGCGTTCGGTGCCGTCGCCGACGCGGTCGAAAACCATGGTGTCGAAGGGGTGATGGTGTCGGGCCATGGCTGTACCTTCGCTCTTGTCGACGACAAGGCGCTGACCCATCCGATCCTCGACTACGAACAGGAGCCACCGGCCGAAATTGCCGCACGGATCGACCGCCGCATCCCGGATTTCGGCGAGACGTTCTCTCCCCGCCTGCCGCTCGGCTTCAACTATGGCCGTCACATGCTATGGCTGCAGGAAGTCGATCCCGACGCGTTCGCGGCGGCGAAATGGATCCTCGGCTATCCCCAATACTGGAGCTGGCGCCTTGGCGGCCGGCCGGTCTGCGAGGTCTCCTATCTCGGCTGCCATTCGCATTTGTGGGCCCCGCGCAAACGTGATTTCTCCTCGCTGGTCGACGCCGAGGGCTGGCGTGGCCAGATGCCGGCTTTCGAACGTGCCGGCGCCGTCATCGGCGAGCAGCGCTTCGGTGGTGCCGGGCGCCCGGTCGCCATCCACAACGGCGTTCACGACTCCAATGCGGCGCTGCATGCCTATCGACGCCAGGAGCTCGGCCCGCTGACTGTCGTGTCGACCGGCACCTGGGTCGTCGTGCTCAACCCCGACTGTCCGCTCGAAGCGCTCGACCGTGAGCGCGACATGCTGGTCAATGTCGATGTCGACGGTGGTCCAGTGCCGACCATCCGCTTCATGGGCGGGCGCGAATTCGCCGTCATAAGCTGCGACTGGCAAGGCGCGATCCCGCATCGCTCGATCCAACAGGCGATCGATGCCGGCCTCATGGCGCTTCCGAGCTTCGCGGCGGGCGGGCCGATGCCGGATCGCCCCGGCCGGTTGGCCGGGCGCACGCCCGATGCCGGTGAACGCGCTGCCGTGGCGCTGCTCTATGTGGCGCTGATGATCGATCTCTGCCTCGACCTCATCCATTCCGACAATACCGTCATCGTCGATGGCGGGCTGAACACTGGCGGCTTGCTCGCCGGGCTGCTGGCGCAGCTGCGTCCCGGCCAGGGTTTCCTGCAAGGTGCTTCGCTCGAAGGCAGCGCCACGGGTGCCGCCGCGCTCGCCTTCGAGAGCGTGGGGCGCGACTTTGCCGCCGAGCCGCCGGAGCCGGTGCAGGCGACACGATTCGGCGGGCTTGCCGGCTATCGCGATGCCTGGCGCGATCTCATTGCCGGGCATGGTGCCGCCGCCAAGGCGGCGGGTGGTGCACGATGAGCGCGGCGGTGCGGACGCAGGCTACGCGCCAGCCGGTGCTGGAGATGCGCCACATCTCGAAGACCTTCGGCGCGATCCGTGCCCTGCAGGACGTCTCGCTCAGCGTCCACGCCGGCGAGCTGCATGCGCTGATGGGCGAGAACGGCGCCGGCAAGTCGACGCTGATGAAGGTGCTGTCCGGCGCCTATCGGCCGGATCCCGGCGGCGAGATCCTGATCGATGGCGCGCCCGCCGCGACGGGCGATCCGATCAAGGCGCGTGCTGCCGGCATCGCGGTGATCTATCAGGAACTGTCGTTGGCGCCCAATCTGACCGTGGCGCAGAACATCTTCCTCGGCAACGAGCCGCGCCGTTTCGGCATCGTCGACCGCGACCAGTGCAACCGGCGCGCGACCGAGATCGTCGGCCGGCTCGGCGTCTCTTTCTCGGCGCGCGCTTTGGTCTTCGGCCTGTCGCTCGGCGAGCGCCAGCTGGTCGAGATCGCCCGGGCGCTGTCGACCAATGCGCGCATCATCGTCATGGACGAGCCGACCACATCGCTCACCTCGCGCGAGACCGACCGCCTGTTCGAGGTGATCGCGACGCTGAAGGCGCAAGGCATCGCCATCATCTACATCAGCCATCGCATGGAAGAGGTCTACCAACTTGCCGACCGCGTCAGCGTGCTGCGCGACAGCGGCTATGTCGGTACGCTCGAGCGCGCCGACCTCAATGCCTCGCGCCTAGTGTCGATGATGGTCGGCCGCGATCTTTCCGCCTTTTACAAGAAGGATCATCGCCCTCCAGACGGAAAACGCGCCATCGCGCTCTCGGTGCGCGGCATGTCCGACGCGCATCTGCTGAAGAACTGTTCGTTCGATCTTCATCACGGCGAGGTGCTGGCATTGGCCGGCCTCGTCGGCTCGGGCCGCACGGAGCTTGCCCGGCTGATCTTCGGCGCCGACAAACGCAGCGCCGGCACGATGGAGCTCGATGGCAAGCCCATAACCATCGGCTCGCCGCGCGAGGCGCTCGATGCCGGCATCGCTTACCTCACCGAGGACCGCAAGGAACTCGGCCTGTTCCTCGATATGTCCATTTCGGACAACATCAGCATGGGCGTACTTGTCAGGGACGCGCGAGCCGGCGGCCTTCGCGATTTCACGGCCGCCGACAGGCGTGCGGCAAAGGCCATCGCCGACCTGTCGATCCGCACCAACTCGGCGCAGGCCAATGCCGGCTCGCTGTCGGGCGGCAACCAGCAGAAGGTGCTGCTCGCGCGCCTTCTGGAGACCGAGCCGAAGGTCGTCATCCTCGACGAGCCGACCCGCGGCGTCGATGTCGGGGCCAAGTCGGAAATCTATCGGCTGATCGACAATCTCGCCAACCGGGGCATCGCCATCCTGATGATATCAAGCGAATTGCCCGAGGTGATCGGCGTCGCCGACCGCGTGCTGGTGATGCGCGACGGCGCCATATCAGGCGAGGTGACGGCATCCGAAGGCGAGCCGCTTCGTCAGGAAGCGATCATGGAACTTGCGACGGGAGCGTCTCAGCGATGACAGACAGGACGACCGCGACGAAGAGTGCGGATCAGGCGGCGGTCAGGAGCCGGCGGCTGCGCACCACGCTTGCCGCCCTTGGCATGCTGCCCGTGCTGGTGCTGCTGGCGGCCGGCTTCCAGTTCATCAACCCGCGCTTCCTCACCGGCACCAACCTGCTCATCGTCACGCAGCAATCGTCGATCAACATCGTGCTTGCCGCCGGCATGACATTCGTCATCCTGACCGGCGGCATCGACCTGTCGGTCGGCTCTATCCTCGCAGCGGCCGCGATGGTGGCGGTGCTGGTGTCGCTGGTGCCGGACTGGGGCCTGCTCGGCGTGCCGGCGGCCATTCTGGCGGGGCTCGGCTTCGGGCTCATCAACGGGCTGCTCATCGCCTATATCAGGCTTCCGCCGTTTATCGTCACGCTGGGTTCGCTGACAGCCGTGCGCGGCATTGCCCGCCTGCTCGGGCAGGACACGACGGTGTTCAACTCCGACCTGCCGTTCGACTTCATCGGCAACGGCTCGGTACTCGGCATTCCCTGGCTCGTCGTCATTGCCCTGTCGGTGGTGGTGCTGTCCTGGCTGGTGCTGAAGCGGACGGTGCTCGGCACCTGGATTTATGCCGTCGGCGGCAACGCCGAGGCAGCTCGACTGACCGGCATCAAGGTGCCGCTGGTGCTGCTCTTCGTCTATGGCGTTTCCGGCCTGCTGGCCGGCCTTGGCGGCGCCATGTCGGCGGCAAGGCTCTACGCCGCCAACGGCCTGCAGCTCGGGCAAAGCTACGAACTCGACGCCATCGCCGCCGTCATTCTCGGCGGCACCAGTTTCGTCGGCGGCGTCGGCTCGATCTGGGGCACGCTGATCGGCGGCCTGATCATCGCGGTGCTCTCCAACGGCCTCATCTTGGCCGGTGTCTCTGACATCTGGCAGTACATCATCAAGGGATTGGTCATCATCGTGGCGGTCGCCCTCGACCGCTACCGGCTCCAGGCAGGGGCAAGAACGTGAGTGACCTAGTCGCCGGCATCAACGACCGGCTTGTGTAACGCACCGTGAGAGGCGCGGGGCATCAGGAGGAAGTAAGCGTAATGAAGACCATCGCCAAACTGCTCTGCGGCGCCGCCCTTGCGGCCGTCGCCATCGCGCCGGCATCGGCCAAGGACCTCAACAAGGTCGGCATCTCGGTCGGCCTGCTCGGCAACCCCTTCTTTGTCGCCACCATCAAGGGCATCGAGGACGCGGCCAGGAAGATCAATCCGAAGGTCGAGGTGACGTCGGTATCGGCCGACTACGACCTCAACAAGCAGGTCTCGCAGGTCGATTCCTTCATCGCCGCCGGCGTCGACGTGATCATGCTGAACGCGGTCGATGCCAAGGCGATCGCTCCGGCGGTGAAGAAGGCGCAGGCCGCCGGCATCATCGTCGCGGCCTTCGACGTTTCGGCGCCCGGTGCCGACGTCACGGTGATGACCAACAACGTCAAGGCCGGCGAGGAAGCCTGCCAATACCTGGTCGACCACACCGGCGGCAAGGGCGACTACGTCATCCTCAACGGGCCGGCGTCGTCGTCGATCCTGGAACGGGTGAAAGGCTGCAAGAACGTGCTTGCCCAGCATCCCGACATCAAGATCCTGTCCGACGACCAGAACGCCGAAGGCTCCCGCGATGGCGGCTTGAAAGTGTTCCAGTCGCTGCTCACCCGTTTCGACAAGATCGACGCGGTGTTCGCAATCAACGATCCGACGGCGATCGGCGCGGAGCTCGCCGCCAAGCAGCTCAACCGTTCGGAGTTCATCTTCACCGCGGTCGACGGGGCGCCGGATATCGAGAAGGAACTTTCTTCCGGCAAATCGATGATCAAGGCCTCGGCCTCGCAGGATCCCTATGTGATGGCCGGCCAGTCGCTCACCATGGCGGCCGACCTGCTCGCCGGCAAGAAGCCGGCTGAGGCCACCGTACTGCTCGACCCGAAGCTGATCACGGCCGAGAACCTGAAGGACTACAAGGGCTGGACCGCGGCCCGCTAAGCCTCCCAAGGCCGGTGCGGCCGGAGCGATCCGGCCGCACCATTCTCCTCGCCGCTTAACTCTTTGTTTTACGCAATTCCGGACGGAGAATTGCTTTAACCGGAGACGATCATGTCGCGCATCGGAATCCATTCCTTCGTCTGGTCGGCAAGCTCGGCGCAGGGCGAACTCGAACGCACGCTGGCCAATACCAGGGAGGCCGGTTTCGACCTGATCGAATTCTCTTATCTCGACCCCGCCAATGTCGATATTGACGGGCTTGCCAAACGCATCGCCGATCTTGGTCTCGGCGTCGCGATCAGCATCGGATTGCCTGGTGACGGCGATATTTCGAGCGCCGACAAGGCGATCGCCGCGCGCGGCGTCGAGATCCTCAGCGACACCGTCGCGCTGACGCGCGACCTTGGCGGCAGCAAGGTCGCCGGCATTCTTTCGACCAGCCATGGCCTGCAGATCGAGGCACCGACACGCGATCAATGGAACCGCAGCGCGGCAACGCTGGCAAAGGTCGCCGAGACGGCGAAGGCAGCCGGCGTCACGCTCAACCTCGAAATCGTCAACCGCTTCGAAAGCAACCTGCTCAACACCGCCGCGCAAGGGTTGGCCTTCATCGAGGACACGGGGTCGGACAACATCTTCCTGCATCTCGACACGTTCCACATGAACATCGAGGAAGCCGATGTCGGGCTCGCCATCCGCCACGCCGCCGCCAAGATCGGCTATGTCCATATCGGCGAGAGCCATCGCGGCTTCCTCGGCACCGGCAACATCGATTTCGCGGGGATTTTCGATGCGCTGACCGCAATCGGCTATGCCGACGATCTCAGCTTCGAATCCTTCTCCTCGGAGATTGTCGACGAGAACCTGTCGAAGAAGACGGCGATCTGGCGCAATCTGTGGACCGACAACATGGCGCTCGCCAAGCACGCGCGTGCCTTCATCGGCCTTGGGCTGGAAACGGCGCAACGCAAGGCAGAGCTGGTCTCGGCACGGCACAAGCCATAACCACTCCAGCTCGCGCCGGTCAGCCCGAATGTGCGGCCGTGCCTGTTTCGCATGGCACGGCATTGCCCCCGTCATGTGCATCGGCTATCCGACCCGCAGCACACATGAAGCAAACGGAGCCCGGCATGACGAACAAGACCATCCTGAAATTCGGCGCGGTCGAGCACGCGGAAGCTGGCGATCTGCCTGGCTGGATCGCGGTCGAGGGCCAACCGACCATGCAGACCGCCGTCCAGCACACGACTTCGGATGGCAAGGTGATATCGGGAACCTGGCGTGCGTCGCCAGGCACCTATCATGCGACCTACACCGATTATGAGTTCGTGCACATGATCGCCGGCCGCATCATCATCACGCCCGACGGCGGCACGCCGGTCGAGGTCGGCCCCGGCGACGCCTTCGTGGTGGAAGCCGATTTCAAGGGCACCTGGAAGATCATCGAGCCGGTGACCAAGCATTTTGTCGTGCGGGTCGGCTGAGCCGGCCCGATCACAGCCGAAGCAAGCCCGCCATGATTCGCCATGGCGGGTAAGTACGGATTGCTTTGCGCCTATTACGGCAAGCTATGCGCCCACGACTTCACTCAACCAGCTCCGCCACCTGACCGGTTTGTTCCCGCGCGCCTTTCCGCGTCGGAGCTCTGCCGCTTTGGGTTGTGGAACATTCAGCTGCAGCCGGCGTTTTACGTCACACTGTCTTTCAGAGATGCACCGCAGTCGCGCGCGACTGCCTTTGGAGGCATTACCATGGCCCGCAACCCGCAAAGCACGGCAAGCATTGGCGGCCACCCGATCCATCCCATGCTGATCCCCTTCCCGATCGCTTTCTTCGTCGCCACCTTCGTTTGCGACCTGATCTTCTGGCGAACAGGCAATCCGGGATGGGTGAGCGCCAGTCTCTGGCTGCTTGGGGCGGGCCTGATAATGGCCGCCTTGGCAGCTCTTGCCGGGCTGACCGATGTCCTCGGCGATGTTCAAATCCGCAATTTGCGTGACGCGTGGCTCCACGCCGGCGGCAATGTGCTCGTCGTCCTGATCGAACTCTACAACTGGTACTCTCGCTATGCCCATGGCGAGACGGCGGTGGTACCCACCGGCCTGGTCCTCTCGCTGATCGTGGTTCTCATTCTTCTGTTCACGGGCTGGAAGGGCTGGGAAATGGTCTACCGTCATCGCGTGGGCGTCGCCGATGGTCCCGGCGAAGTAAGCCGACACTGAGGCGCGGCCTATTCTTCGGTGCTCGGGATGCTTTTGAGGACGAACAGGGCCCTATGGGCTATGCGCCATGCCCAAGCGGCTATCGGCCACGGGTCGCCATTGCCGGACCGTGCCCGAGACCTATATCCCTAGCGCATTTGCGATCGGCCCGACCCCGGAATTCGGCCCGACCCCGGAATTGTCCGCCGCACCAGCTGTCTTCCGACCGATCGCGCCTCCGCGGCCAGAGGATACCCGCATGACAAGGTTCAATTCCACCAGGCTGTTGGCCACAACGACTTTGGTGCTGCTCCATCAGGGGCTGGCAATGGCGCAGATGCCGGCGCAGCAGCCGGATGCCAAGTCATTCAAACTTGGCACACTCGACATCGTCGCCCTGCACGACGCCCAGTTCGTCAAGCCCAACGACGGCAAGACCTTCGGCCTCGATCACAGCCCCGCGGAAGTCGGCGAGCTGCTCAAGGCGGCGGGAGCGCCGACCGATACCATCACGCTGAGCGTCGACGCCCTACTGGTCAAATCGAAGACCAGTGTCGTGTTGATCGACACGGGTGTCGGCGGCGCGCTGCAGGACAGCCTAGCCAAGGCCGGCATCAAACCCGCTGACGTCAGCGAGATATTGATCACCCATTCTCATCCCGACCACATTGGAGGGCTGGTCAAGGACGACAAACTGGCTTTTCCCAACGCCACGATAAGGATGTCTGACGTGGAGTGGGATTTTGCCAAGTCCAACAAGGATGCGGCCGATATCGTCAAGGTCATCGCCGACCATGTGAAACCGTTCAAGGCCGGCGCCCAGGTCGCGCCTGGCATCACCTCGGTAGCGCTCAAGGGACACACACCCGGTCATGTCGGCTATCAGATAAAGTCCGGAAAAGAACGGCTGTTCGATATTGGCGACACGGTGCACAGCTCAATCATCTCGCTCGCCAAGCCGGACTGGGCCGTGGCCTTCGACGGCGACAAGCCGGAAGGTGAGCAGAACAGGGCCAAGACCTTGGCCACGCTGGCCAAGGACCACGAGATGATCTTCGCACCGCACTTTCCGTTCCCCGGTATTGGGCAGATCGAGAAAGACGGCGACCACTTCAAATGGACGCCGAGCGACAAGCCCAAGTAGGATTGATTCCAGCCATAGAACTACCAGCTGCTTGAGGCTGAGCGCGAATGCGGTTGGCCTCAGACCGATGCTGCAAGCTCAGTCGCGAAGTTGCGATAGGAGTGCAGCGGGCGGCCCAGGATCCCTGTCAAACGCTCGACGTCGCCGGCCCCAGAAAGCATGCCGTCGGCGACATAGCGCTCGGCCATCAGGCGCATTTCATAGGCCATCCACTTGGGCATGATGTTCGCCAGATTCTGCTCGAACCCGGTAGGATCATCGCCGCCATAGGCAATCGGGCGGCCCAGGACATCCGACCAAATCGCCGCTACATCCGAGCCAGTCAGCGTATCGGGGCCGACCAGATTGATGATTTCGATCGGCAGCTTGCCCGGGGCCTGGTCACGACGGACCAGCTCGACGGCTGCGACCTCGGCAATGTCGCGGGCGTCGACCATGGCGATGCCCTTGGCTCCGATCGGCATCGGATAGATCCCATGGTTGAAGATGACATCCTTGATCATGAGTTCATTGTCGATGAAGTAGGCCGGGCGCAGGATAGTGGCGCTGAAGCCCATCTGTTCGATCATCCGCTCCGCGCCGGACTTCACGGCGAAATGCGGCACGTTGACGAAACGATCGCTGTGGATCACCGACAGGTAGACAACCCGCTCGACGCCCGACTCGCGGGCAATGTTCAGGGTGATGAGCGCCTGGGTGAATTCGTCCCCCGACACCGCGTTGAGCAGGAACAGTGTGTTGACGCCGGCAAACGCTTTGCGCAGCGAGTCGATATCGAGCAGCTCGCCTTGCACGACCTCTACAACGGCCGGAAAGTCAGCCTTCGAGATGTCGCGAACGAGGACGCGCACATCGGCGCCGCGCTTGACGAGCTGCTGGACGACTTGCCGGCCGACACGGCCGGTGGCGCCGGTAACGAGGATAGTCATGATTGTTTCTCCGAGTTGGGTTGCTTGACGACCCCAATATGAGTGGTTCACACATGGGCCAATAGGTGTGATATTTGAACGCAGCGTATCACTGGTGGAACACATGGATCTGGTTGCTCTCGCTGATTTCGTCATCGTGGCGCGCCACGGCGGCTTCGGGCGTGCCGCCCGCGCTGCCGCTCGCCCTAAGGCGACGCTGTCGCGTCGGGTCGCGGAGCTTGAGGCCAGCCTTGGTCTGCGCCTGTTCGAACGCGGCGCACGCATGCTCAAGCTGACCGAGGAAGGGCGCGCGCTGTACGAACGTGCGGGTCGGCTGCTTACCGAGCTCGACGAGACAGCCGCAGCGATCTCCTCGGGAGGTGAAAGGCCGCGAGGCAGGTTGCGGATCAGCGCGCCACTGGTCTTTTCGCAGACCGCGATGGGAAAGATCGCCGCCGGGTTCGCCCTGAAGTATCCGGAAGTGAGGCTCGATGTGTCGACGGAAGACCGCTCCGTCGACATGATCGAGGAGGGATTTGATCTGGTGATCAGGGTCAATCCCGATCCGGATGACAGCCTCGTCGGACGAGTCTTCCTGCGCGATCGGCTGGTGGTCGTGGCAAGCCCTGACCTCGCGCGGCCGCTCGGACACCACCCCGCTCCCGCGGTCGTGCGCACGGCCGGCGATCGACCGATCTGGGCCGTGAAGACGCCCACTGGCCGGGCAACTATCGCGATCCAGCCAGTTCTGACCCTGTCATCGCTGATCATGGTCCGGGGTGCGGTGCGAGCGGGGGTCGGTGCGGGCCGCCTCCCCGTGTCGCTTGTCAGCCACGACATAGCCGACGGCTCGCTGATCCATTGGGGTGATGTCGAGGGAGGCGACATCACCTTGTGGGCGCTCTACCCGTCCAGGCGGCTGCTAAGCGCTCGGGTGTCCGCGTTCCTCGACTACCTCAAGCAGGCATTCCCGATGGGGACGCCCGATGAATTGGCCGCCTATGTCGGCAAGTGACGTGTAGAAAGCGGGTCGCCAACCGGGCAGCTTACTGCACGTAGCCATCGTAAAATTGAAAGCATGGTGATCCCGACAGGAATCGAACCTGTGACCTACAGATTAGGAATCTGCCGCTCTATCCTACTGAGCTACGGGACCACGCGGCCCGACACATAGCCGCTTCGGATCGTTTCGCCAAGAGGGCCGGCCGAACGCAATTCGGCCGGCGCTTTATAAGACCGGCCTCAGGCGGCTAGCGCCGTCTCCGCCAGTTTCACCCAATAGCTCATGCCGTGCGGGATGGCTTCGTCGTTGAAGTCGTAGGCCGGATTGTGGAGACCGGCGGTCTCGCCATTGCCGATGAAGATGAAGGCTCCAGGCCGGGCTTCCAGCATGTAGGAGAAATCCTCGCCGCCCATCACCGGCTGGATCTCGCGGTGCACCTGGGCATCGCCCGCCACGTCGGCGGCCACATCGCTGGCGAAGACCGTCTCATCCGCATGATTGAACGTCACCGGGTAGTTCGCGTCGTAGTCGACCTCGATCGTCGCGCCATAGGCGGTGGCAAGTCCCGCGCAGATGGCGCGGATCCGCTCTTCCGACTTCCTGGCCACTTCCTTCTTCAGCGTGCGCACGGTGCCGGCGATCTCGGCCGATTCCGGGATGATGTTGTAGGCGTCGCCGGCGTGGAACTTGGTCACCGACACCACCACCGCCTCGACCGGATCGGTGCTGCGCGAGGCGATCGTCTGCAAGGCGCCGACCAACTGGCTGGTGATGACGATCGGATCAATCGTGCCGTGCGGCATCGCCGCATGGCCGCCCCGGCCTTTCACGGTGATGGTGAATTCGGCCGTCGCCGCCATGATCGGGCCCGGACGGATGGCGAACTGGCCGACCGGCAGGCCGGGCATGTTGTGCATGCCGAACACTTTAGCGATGTCGAAACGCTCCATCATGCCGTCCTTGACCATCTCGTTGCCGCCGCCGCCGCCTTCTTCCGCCGGCTGGAAAATCACCGCCACGGAGCCCGTGAAGTTGCGCGTCTCGGCGAGATATTTCGCCGCGCCGAGCAGCATCGCGGTGTGGCCGTCATGGCCGCAGGCATGCATCTTGCCCGGAACGGTCGAGGCGTAGGGCTTGCCGGTGATCTCCTTGAGCGGCAGTGCATCCATGTCGGCGCGCAACCCGATTGTGGGGCCTTCCCCCTGACGGCCGCGAATGATGCCGACGACGCCCGTCTTGCCGAGGCCGGTCACCACATCGTCGCAGCCGAACTCTTTCAGCTTTTCGGTGACGAAGGCCGCCGTCTTGAAGACATCGAAGTTCAGTTCTGGCGTCTGGTGCAAATGCCGTCGCCAGCCGGCGACTTCGTCCTGCATTTCGGCGGCGCGGTTGAGGATCGGCATGATGGTTCCATTTCGTTGTTGGTGCAGCCGGCTTCAGCCTGGTGGTTTGCAATTGGGCGCGGGGTGCCTTGCAATTGTGATTGTCAGGCGCTTTGCCATGTTGGCGTCACATAGGGTAAATAGCACCGCAATAATGCGGTCCGGTTTTTGAGGGTCGGATCCTTATGCTGGCGGTCACGTAATGAAATCTTACGGAGCCAGGGGCAATCAGGGCAAGAGGCGATTTCGGATTCGATCATGCGGTACAGGCATTTCCTCAAACTATTCCCGGCTGGCGCAATCATGCTGTCCGTCCTGGCTGGGCCAGCGCTGGCCAATCCGGTGGTGGTCTTCGACCTGAAGAGCGGCCAGATCCTGCAGCACCAGGATGCCTTCAAGCGCTGGTATCCGGCCTCGCTCAGCAAGCTGATGACCGCCTATGTGGCCTTCCGGGCGATCGCGGCCGGAGAAGTCCAGCTCGATTCGCCGATCAAAGTGACCAAACATTCCGCCGGCGAACCGCCAAGCAAGATGGGTTTCAAGCCCGGCTCGGTGATGCGGCTCGACAATGCGCTGAAGATGATGCTGGTCAAGTCGGCCAACGACATCGCCATGGCGGTCGGCGAGAATGTCGGCGGCTCGCAGGCCGCCTTCGCTGAAAGGATGAATGCCGAGGCGGCCAGGCTCGGCATGAACGGCACCCATTTCGTCAACCCGAACGGCCTTTACTCGCCCGACCAGTACACGACGGCACGCGACCTTTCGATCCTGGTGATGGCGATCCGCCGCGAGTTCCCGCAATATGCGCCGTGGTTCTCGATCGAGGGGCTCGCGGTCGGCAATAGGGCCATTCCGAACTACAATCTCCTGATCGGCCGGTATCCCGGCGCCGACGGCATGAAGACCGGCTTTGTCTGCCCGTCGGGCTTCAACATGATCGGGTCGGCGACCCGTAACGGACGTACGCTGGTGGCGGTCGTGCTTGGCGAGAAGTCGGCGGTCAGCCGCGCCGAAGCCGCGGCCAAATTGCTCGATCAGGGCTTTGACGCACCTGCCGCTGGGTCCACCACCGTCACCACGCTCGCTCCTTACGGTGATCTGATCTCGCCCAACGACATGCATGACGAAGTCTGCAAGAAGAAGAGGAAGGCGGAGCAGTCCGAGGCGCCACCGCCGGCCGCCGCCAAGGACCAGCCTAAATCGCCCTATCGGGAGAAGCTCGACCATGTGCCGACACTGGTTGCCGTCGGCCTTGGCGGCGCCACGGGTCCGGCGCCGAAGGCGATCCTTGACGAGGGCGCGCAGGAATATGCCGACGTGCCAATCCCGACCTGGCGGCCCGACAGGCCGGTCCCCGCCGGCACGGGCCCGAAAGTCGTGGGTGCCGCCGCCCAAGGCGACCAGCCGGCCAAGGTCGCGAATTAGAGCACGATCCAAAAAGTGAAATCCGGCTTTCGCGAGAGATCATGCCCAAATTAGAAGGCAGAACCAGATGAGCGGTTTCCCGATCCCAGTCTCGGTGCTAACCGGCTTTCTCGGCGCCGGCAAGACGACATTGCTCAACCGGCTCCTGAAGGATCCGGCGCTCGTCGACACCGCGGTCATCATCAACGAGTTCGGTGAGGTGGCGATCGACCACCTGCTGGTCGAGCAGGCCTCCGACGGCATCATCCAGCTTTCCGACGGCTGTCTGTGCTGCACGGTGCGCGGCGAACTTGTCGACACGCTGGCCGACCTGGTCGACCGGCTGCAGACCGGCCGTATCGCCCGGCTTGGCCGCGTCATCGTCGAGACCACGGGATTGGCCGACCCGGCGCCGGTGCTGCAGTCGATCATGGCCCATCCGGCGCTGGTCCAGGCCTTTCGGCTCGACGGCGTCATCACCCTGGTGGATGCGGTCAATGGCAATGCTACGCTCGATGCGCATGTCGAGGCGGTCAAGCAGGTCGCCGTGGCCGACCGCATCGTGCTCTCCAAGGCCGATCTGGCCACCGATCACGGAGACCTCGCCATGCTAAGGGCGCGCTTGCGGCAGATCAATCCCGGGGCGCGACTGCTCGATGCCGGGGAGACGAAAACCGGGGTGGCCGCATTGTTCGACTGCGGTCTCTACAATCCTGCGACCAAGTCCGCCGACGTGCGGCGCTGGCTCGGCGAAGAAGCCGCGCATGATCACCACCACCATGACCATGACCATGAAGGGCATGACCATGCCCATCGCCACGATCAGCGCGTAAAAACCCATTCGCTGGTGCATGACGGGCCGGTGCCGTTTTCAGCCATCGAGATGTTCCTCGATCTCCTGCGTTCCACACATGGCGAGCACCTGCTGCGGATGAAGGGCGTCATCGAATTGCAGGAGGATCCGTCGCGGCCCTTGGTCGTGCATGGCGTCCAGAAGATCCTGCATCCGCCGGTGCGATTGCCGTTCTGGCCGGACAGCCAGCGCGGCACGCGGCTGGTGCTGATTACGCTCGACATGCCGGAAGACTATGTGCGCCGGCTGTTCGCCGCCTTCACCAACCGGCCGTCGGTCGACACGCCCGACCGCGCGGCGCTGGAAAACAATCCGCTGGCGATCGCCGGACGTTAGCCTCCTACGATTGGTATTCGCCGCGTTCGACCAGAAAGCGATGGCCACCGGACATCGCCGCCGTCTCGATCAATTGATGTCCGCTGTCGGCGCAAAAGGCAGGAATATCGATAACAGCCAGAGGGTCGGTGGTTTCGAGCCAGAGCCTGCTGCCGGGCTGCATCCCGGCCAGGCGCTTTTTCGCCTTGAGGACCGGCAAAGGGCAGTTCAGCCCCTTGAGGTCGTAGATAGCTATCAGTTCGGCCAAGGTGAAAACCTCAGCCGCCGAACATGCCGAGCAGCTTGTTCTTCAGCTTCGTAACCCGGCTTTCATCGGCGCTCGCAGCCTGCGTCTCGGCTGCCGGCGCGGCCTCCGCCGGGGCCGCGATGGTCGCGGTGGCAACCGGAGCTTCCTTGGCAGCCTTGGCTGCTTCCTTCGAAGCCACGGCTTGCGCCTTGGCAGCTTCCTTTTCGGCCAACGCTTGCGCCTTGGCGGCCTCCTTCGCCGCTTTTGCCGCTTCTATGGCCGCCACCCGCTCTCGCTCGGCCTTCTCCTTGGCGGCCTTTTCGGCCTCGAGCGCGGCCATCTTGCGACCGGCGGGCGAATCGATGCGGCCCATGCGCGCCGTCTCGGTGACCGAACCGTCGGTGTTGAGCGACGGCGGATCGATCGGCACGCGCTCGCCACGCGCCCGGCGCTTGGACCAGTCGGAGACGATGCTGGCTTCCTTGATGCCGGCAATCGTCGGCTTGGGTGGCGGCACGCTGGCCTTGAGCGCGCTGTTGAAGGCCGCGTCATAGGTGCTTTGATAGGCGTTATAGGCGCTCTTAAGCGAATCTGGCTGCGTGGTCGCCGGGCAGGGGCCGGTCGGATTGAAGGTCTGCCCATCGGGAGCGACCTGGTTGAAGACGTAGCGCTTCTCGCAGACGTCGACTTTCGGTGGCACCTTGGTGACCTCGAAATTGTCGTAGCCGACCTTGAGCATCTTCCAGAATTCGTAATTCGGGTCGTTGCGGTAGCGCGCCATGTTGGCGGCTGTCATGCGGAACGGAAAAGCCTGGATCTGGAACTCGGTCTGGCCACCCTGGAAGGCGTCGCGGCCGAAGGCGTAGATCTGCTCGATCTGGGCGTCGGTCATCGAATAGCAGCCCGATGAAGAGCAGGCGCCATGGACCATCAGGTTCTGGCCGGTGCGGCCATTGGCACGATCATAGGCGTTGGGAAAGCCGATGTTGAACGACAGATGGTAATTCGAGCGCGGATTCATCTGCGACGGGCGAACCGTGTAAAAACCTTCCGGCGCCTGGCGGTCGCCTTCGGTGTATTTCGGCCCGAGCTTGCCCGACCATTTGCAGATGTCGTAGCTCGCCACCATGTCGTAGCGACCGTTGGTCTTGGCCTTCCAGATCTCGAGCTTGCCTTCTTCCTTGAAGATGCGCGCCATTACCGAAGAGGTGCGGACCATGCCCTTGGCTCTCATATCGGCAAGGATCTTGTCGGGCAGCGGCTTGTTGGCTTCCGGGGCAAAGTCCTTCATCGACGAATCATTACAGCCCGCGACGGCAATCGAGGCGGCAAGAACTCCAGTACGAGCAAGCTTGGCAAACATGGATAAGGCTATGTCTTTTCTTTCGGGCCAATGGCTTCGAAACGGCCACACCCGCATGCTGAACACTGACGGACCGTAAGCCCGTTAACCTTGAAAATTCCTTACCGCAAGGCTCGGCCAATCTCCCGCGGTGATTTCATTGAACCGAATGGGGCGGCATTTTTGTGGCGAAACTGCTCATCGCCGCCACAATTTGGGGTGGACAGACAGCTTCCGTCAGCCCTGTTCCGCCGCCCAAGCGGCGTCAGAGGCTGCGGCCCATCGCCAGGTATTTCTCGCGGCGCTGTTCGCGGAAATCGATGTTGGCGCCGGCGAATTCCTTCATCGTCTTGGCGATGAGATCGCCGGTCGCGGCAATCACCGTTTCGGGCGCGCGCTGGGCGCCGCCCATCGGCTCGGGGATGATGGCGTCGATGACCTTCAGTTCCAGAAGATCCTGCGCGGTGATCTTCATGTTGGTCGCCGCGTCCTTGGAGCGCGTCGTGTCGCGCCACAGGATGGAGGCGGCACCCTCGGGCGAAATCACCGAATAGATGGCGTGTTCGAGCATGTAGACGCGGTTGGCGGTGGCAATCGCGATGGCGCCGCCCGAACCGCCTTCGCCGATAACCACCGAGATCGACGGTACTTTCAGGCCAAGGCAGGCCGAGGTCGATCGCGCAATCGCTTCGGCCTGGCCGCGCTCCTCGGCGCCAACGCCGGGATAGGCGCCGGCCGTGTCGACCAGTGTCAAAAGCGGGATCTTGAAACGGTCGGCCAGTTCCATCAGCCGCACCGCCTTGCGATAGCCTTCGGGGCGCACCGAGCCGAAATTGTGCTTCAGGCGGCTCGCCGTGTCCGAACCCTTTTCCTGGCCGAGAATCGCGATGGGCTCGCCGCGGAAACGGGCAAAGCCGCCGACGATCGCCTGGTCCTCGCCGAAATTGCGGTCGCCGGCGAGTGGCGTGAAGTCGCTGAACAGGCCCTTGATGTAGTCGATGCAGTGCGGCCGGTCGGAGTGGCGCGCCACCTGCACCTTCTGCCACGGCGTCAGCGCCTTGTAGAGTTCGCGCAGCGCGTCGCGCGAGCGCTTCTCGAGCCTGGTGATCTCATCGGCGACATCGACCGCCTCGCCGTTCTCGGCAAGCTTCTTGAGCTCGAGGATCTTGAGCTCAAGATCCTGCACCGGCTTTTCGAAATCGAGGTAATTGTACATGCTTGGGCGGACCGATACGTCGGAAGGCAATGACCGCGGAACCGTTGAAACCAAGGCTCCGGGCGGTGAAATGTCGTCCTCACATAGCGATATGAGGCCTAGTCGGCAAGCGGATGATGATCGTTGACCAACCGCACCAGCCGCTCTTCCAGCACGTGGGTGTAAATCTGTGTCGTCGATATGTCGGCATGGCCAAGCAGTTGCTGAACGGCTCTCAGGTCGGCGCCGTTCTGCAGGAGATGGCTGGCGAAAGCATGGCGCAGCACGTGCGGCGAGATCTTGGCCGAGGCGATGCCGGCGCGCCCCGCCAATCCTTTCAGGTCACGGGCAAAGACCTGGCGCGAGAGATAGCCGCTGTCGGATGCCGCCGGAAACAGGAACGGGCTGTTGGCGAAGGCGGGCAGCTTGGCCCGGGCGTCAAGCCAACTCCGCATCGCCGCGCGCGCCTTGGCCGACAGAGGCACCATGCGTTCCTTGTCGCCCTTGCCGCGTACCATGAAGAAACGGTCATCGCGCTGCGCCACCGTCACCGGCAGGCCGACCAGCTCGGAAACGCGCAGTCCGGTGGCGTAGAGCACTTCGACCAGCGCATGCAGGCGCAAAGCCGCCAGCCTGTCGGCGTGGCCGAGTCCGTCATCACCGGCTTCCTGCGCGGCGCGATCGATCAGCCGGCCGGTTTCGGCCTCGCTCATCGTCTTGGGCAGCGGACGGCCCTTTTTCGGGCTGTCCAGCGTGCCGGTGGGGTCATCCGCGCGCAGGCCCTCGGCGTAGAGGAACTTGAAGAACTGGCGGATCGCCGACAGTTTGCGTGCCTGTGAGGTCGGCGCGAAGCCGCGCGCGGCGATATCGTCAAGATAGGCCCTGATGTCGGCGGCGCCGGCGCGGGCAAGTCCGCCATCGATCCCGCCGGAAGCATCCTCGAGATCGCGGCGATAGGAGGAAAGTGTGTTCTCCGCCGCTCCCCGCTCGACGCTCATCATTTCCAGGAAGGCCTCGATGCGAGCGGCGCTGTTCATGTCCTTGAGGCGGTCCCGAGTCGGTCTTCTTGGTTCAGTTTTTCTTCGGATTGAGCTTTTCCGGCGGAATACGCACGCTCATCTCGGCTTTTTTCGGCTCGACGAACATCACCAGCGCGAACATCGTACCATAGGCAATGCCGGCCAGAATCGCGAGGGTCACGACAAAGCGAAACAGTGTCGGCATTCAGTTCTCGCCCGTCTTCTTGTTCTGCGTTTCCAAACCCTGTGCCCTTATGGGACGCCTATCCGGCCAATTCAAGGAAGAAGCGGACCCCTGTTAGCAACTTCCGATGCAAGCGTCGCTCTGTCCATATCGGCCCATGGCACTTGGCACGCTTGACGCAAACCGGCTTTTCATGTCGATACGCCGGCAAAGAGGGCCGAAGAAACAGCCGATGAACGCGCTACAGGCAAATCCCCCAGGCGAGACCCATGCCGCGCTGCTTGGCCGGCTGGGCAGCCGGTCCATCGTCTTTGTCGGGCTGATGGGCGCCGGCAAGACGGCTATCGGCCGCAAGGTGGCGACCATGCTTTCGCTGCCCTTCATCGACAGCGACCAGGAGATCGAAAGCGTGTCGCGGATGACGGTTCCGGAGCTGTTCGAGCGCTATGGCGAAACCGAGTTCAGGGCCCTGGAACAGCGTGTCATCCTGCGCGTGCTGGAAAACGGCCCGCAGGTTCTGTCGACCGGCGGCGGTGCCTTCATGAACGCGCAGACGCGCGAGGCCATCGCCGCCCATGGCGTCTCGGTTTGGCTGAAGGCCGAGCTCGACCTTCTGATGGACCGCGTTTCCAAGAAGCAGAACCGGCCGCTCTTGAAAAGCGCCGATCCCCGCGCCGTGCTGGAGCGGCTGATGGCGGAACGCTATCCGGTCTATGCCACCTCTGACGTCACCGTGCCGACCCGCGACGATCGCAAGGAGGTCATCGCGGCCGAGGTGATCGAGGCGCTGTGCCGGCATTTCGGCATCGATGCGATAGCCGCGACGGGCGAGGTCGAATCATGAGCGCGGATCAGCCAGTCACAGTCGAAGTCGGTCTGGGCGACCGCGCCTACGACATAGTGATCGGCTCCGGCCTGCTGTCGCGCGCCGGCGCTGAGATTTCGCGCCGGCTGCCGGGCACGCGCGCCGCTGTGGTGACGGACGAGAACGTCGCCGCCGCGCATCTCGATACGCTGAGGGCCGGGCTCGAGAAGAGTGGCATCCAGCCCGCGATCATCACGATGCCGCCCGGCGAAAAAACCAAGAGCTTTGCCCATCTCGAGGCGGTTGTCGACGGCGTCCTGGCCGCCAGGCTGGAGCGCGGCGACGTCGTCATCGCGCTTGGCGGCGGCGTCATCGGCGATCTCACCGGTTTTGCCGCCGGGATCGTGCGGCGCGGCATGAATTTCGTGCAGGTTCCGACATCGCTTCTGGCGCAGGTCGATTCCTCGGTCGGCGGCAAGACCGGCATCAACAGCCCGCGCGGCAAGAACCTCGTCGGCGTCTTTCTCCAGCCCAAGCTGGTGCTGGCCGATACCGAAGTGCTCGACACGCTGCCGATCCGCGAATTTCGCGCCGGCTATGCCGAGCTTGCCAAATACGGGCTGATCGACCGGCCGGATTTCTTCGCCTGGCTGGAAACGAATTGGGAAAAGGTGTTCGCCGGCGGACCGGAGCGGGTCGAGGCCATTGCCGAAGCCTGCCGTGCCAAGGCCGATGTCGTTGCCCGCGACGAGTTCGAGACCGGCGACCGCGCTCTGCTCAACCTCGGCCATACGTTCGGGCACGCGCTCGAAGCCGCCACGCAGTATGACGGGACGCGCCTCGTCCACGGCGAGGGGGTCGCCATCGGCATGGCGCTGGCGTACCGGTTCTCCTCTCGGCTCAATCTCGCCAGCCCCGACGACGCGGCCCGCGTCGAGGCGCATCTGCGTGCCGTCGGGCTGCCGTGGCGGATGGCCGACATTCCGGGCGACTTGCCCGATGCGGATGCGCTGCTTTCATTCATCACGCAGGACAAGAAAGTGTCGCGCGGCGCGTTGACCTTCATTCTGACGCGCGGCATCGGCGAGGCCTTCATCGCCAAGGATGTGCCGGCCTCGGAAGTGCTGGCGTTCCTCAGGGAAAACCATCCAGGCAACGGGAAAGCCGGCTGAGATGGACACTGGCTGGGTCGTCTTCGCCGTTCTTGCCATCCTCGTCATCCTGGTCGTTGCCGTGCGCACCCGCCTGCTTGCCATGTTCGGCTATGAACTGTCGCGCATCGAGCCGCAGCGGTCGAGCCAGGACGAGTTGCGCGGCGCGGTCGACGATTTTCGCCGCGACGGCCAGGTGGTGCGTGAGGATCGCGACCGCGTCGGCGGCCTGTTCGACCTCGAAGAGCTCGAAGTTTCCGACGTCATGGTCCACCGCACGAATATGCGCTCGGTCAATGCCGACAATGCGCCGGAAGCGGTGGTGCGCGAGATCCTGCAGAGCCCGCACACCCGCATGCCGCTTTGGAAAGGTTCACTCGACAACATCGTCGGCGTGCTGCACGCCAAGGATCTGCTGCGCGCGCTGAACGAAGTCGGCAATGATTTCTCGCGGATCGACGTGATGAAGATCGCGTCAAAACCGTGGTTCGTGCCCGACACCACGACTTTGCAGGAACAGCTCAACGCCTTCCTGCGCCGCAAGACGCATTTTGCCGTCGTCGTCGATGAATATGGTGAGGTCGAAGGGCTGGTGACGCTGGAGGACATTATCGAGGAGATTGTCGGCGAGATCGCCGACGAGCACGATGTCGACATCCAGGGCGTCAAGCAGGAGGCGGACGGCTCCGTCGTCGTCGAAGGCACGGTGCCGATCCGCGACCTCAACCGGGCGCTCGACTGGAACCTGCCGGACGAAGAGGCGACGACCATCGCCGGCCTCGTCATCCACGAGGCGCAATCGATCCCCGAGGAGAAGCAGGCTTTTACCTTCCACGGCAAGCGCTTCGTCGTCATGAAACGCGACAAGAACCGGATTGCCAGGGTCAGGATCCGGCCGGCCGGCGACAGTTAAAGCGTTTCAGTGTTGGTAGGTTCTCCGAGCCGCTCTAACTCTTTGTTCTTACGCAATTCCAGACGGGAAACCGCTGCGCACTTTTCCTGGAATTGCCATCGAGCCGTCGCCTTGCCAATCCTTCGTTGGAACTCCCGCCCGCCGGGATGCATTCTTCGCCGATGACGATCGATCGGCGAACCTTGCTCCTGGCCTCGGTGGCTGCCTTGTTGCCAACCGGCACGAGAGCGGCGCGAGACATGCCATCCGCCGAAACTGTCGACTACGGTCCGGCCAAGCTCGATATCTATGCGCCCGATGGTGCGAAAGACCTGCCAGTGGTCTTCTTCGTCCATGGCGGCGCCTGGCGGACCGGCAAACGCAGCCAGGTGAACGCCAAGCCGGCCTTCCTGCTTGCCAACGGCTTCTGCTTCGTCTCCATCGACTACCGCATGCTGCCGCAGGCTGATGTCGCCACCCAGGCGGGCGACGTGGAAAAGGCCTATGCGTATGTCAGGACCAACATCGCCCAACATGGTGGCGATCCCAACCGCATCGTCGGCATGGGGCATTCGGCCGGCTGCCATCTGATCGCCCTGACCGGCATGCGCGGCGGATTGCCCGGCGTCGCTGGCCTGCTTCTCGACGATACAAGGGCTTACGATCTCGCCGCCCTTGCCGGAAGTGGCGGCATGGTGCGGGCCTATTCGCGTGTCTTTTCCGATCCTTCGCAGTGGGCGGCACTGTCACCGGCGAGCTATGTCGATGGCCGCAAGCATCCGCCGACCTTCATCGCCTATTCCCGCGCCGACGGTCGCGGCAAGCAGTCCACGGCCTTTGCCGAGCGCCTGCGCGCCAGCGGCACCGAGGTGACGCTGTTCGACGGCACCGCCTATACGCACATGTCGATCAACCGCGATTTCGGCGAGGACGGCGACGCGCTGACCGCTGCCGCGCTGGCGTTCCTGAAATCGACGGTCGGTTGAGCGCACCGGCTGTCCGTGGCGTGTTCCACTCGTTGTGCCTGGCAGCCGCCGATGCCGCCGGGCGGAAATTCAAAAGTCGTTGCTTGACCGTTCGCTGAGCGTCGCACCGGTTTCGGCGTCGACCGAAGCGAGGCTGACCTCATAGCCCCAGAGGCTTCGGACATGGCGCAGGGTCGCGTCGCGGCTGCCACTGTCGAGCAGTACGCCCTCCTTCACCTTGTGCTGCAGCCGCAAATGCCGGTTACCGAGCAGGTCGACATCCACCACCTGGATATCCGGCCGGCTCGCGCCGATGTCGTAGCTCTGGGCCAGCGCGGCACGTATCTTTTGGTAGCCGCGCTCATTGTGGATCGAGGCCACCTCGTAATGTGCGTCGTCGGCCTGATCGGCGAGGACAAACATCCGCCATTTCCGTATCAGGGCTGGGCTGAGGTGCTGGCGGATGAAGGATTCGTCGCGGTGGTTGGCCCAGGCGTCCAGGAGCACATCGCGCCAGTCACCGCGGCCCGCGATGTCGGGAAACCAGTCGCGGTCCTCCGCCGTCGGCGCGCTCGAAATGCGCTGTATGTCCTGCATCATGTCGAGGCCGAGCGCGTATGGGTTGATACCGGAGAACCGGGGGTCGTCGAAGGCCGGCTGGAAGATCACATTGGAATGGTTGCGCAGGACCTCGAGCATGGCGCCCTCGCTGATCTGGCCGCGGTCGAACAATGCGTTCATGAGGGTGTAGTGCACGAAGGTGGCGCAGCCTTCATTCATCACCTGCGTTTGCCGCTGCGGATAGAAATACTGCGCGACGATACGCACGATTCGGATGATCTCGCGCTGCCAGGGCTCGAGGACAAGGCTGTTCTTCTCGAGGAAATAGAGCAGGTTTTCCTCGGGCAGGTTGAGCGATTTCTTCCGCTCCGCCAAGCCTTCGTCCTTCTTCCCGGTCTTGCTGCTGTCCTGCGAGGGAGGCAGCGTGCGCCACAAGTCGTTGTAGGAACGTTCTTCATATTCCAGGCGCTCGCGCAGCCCTTCACGCTGCCGCTCCGACGACAGCTTTGGCGGCCTGTGATATCGGAACACGCCTTGTTCCATCAGCGCGTGGGCGCAGTCGAGAATGCTTTCCACGGCCGACAGTCCGTGCCGCTCCTCGCATCGGGCAATGTAGCCCTTGGCGAACTCCAGATAGCTCAGAATCCCCCCGGCGTCGGTCCACTGCCGGAACAGATGATTGTTCTTGAAGAAATGATTGTGTCCGAGCGCGGCATGCGCCGTCACCAGGGCCTGCAAGGCCATGGTGTTTTCCTCCATCAGGTAGACGATGCAGGGATTGGAGTTGATGACCAGTTCGTAAGCCAGGCCCCGTCCACCCTTGCGGTAGAGAAAATCCTGGTACAGGAAATGCTTGCCGAACGACCAATGACGGTACATCAGCGGCATGCCGACCGATGAATAGGCGTCGAGCATCTGTTGCGAAGAAATGATTTCCATCTGCACCGGATAGGTGTCCAGCTTGAGTTCCTCGATGGCGATTGCCGCGATCGCCTCGTAGGCGTGCGACAATTTCTGGAAGTCCCAGTCGGATCCGGAAAAGAGCAAACCCGGTTTGCTGGCTGTCCTGGCCATGGTTTCCCCTCAGGCGCTCTTCCTGAGCGCGGGCTGTTTGGCGAAGAGCTGACGAAAGACAGGATAGATATCGGCGGCCGTGGCTATGCGGCTCATCTGGAAGTTCGGCCAGTTCGATTCGATGGCGCTGTAGGCTCGCCAGAGCGACGTCCCGTTTTCAGTCGCGCCGAAGATGTGACTCTCGCGTTCGTCAATGATCTCGACATAGGCGAAATACTGGCACAGGCGCATGAGCTTGCCGTTCAGCAGGGCGATGCAGCGCTCGGAGTCGGTGGCGAAATTGTCGCCGTCCGAGGCCTGGGCGGCGTAGATGTTCCACTCGCTCGCGGGGTAACGCTGCTCGATGACACGATGCATCTCCTCGAGCGCGGTGGAAACGATGGTGCCACCGCTTTGCGTGCAGTAGAAGAAGGTTTCCTCATCCACCTCCTGCGCCTCGTGCGTGTGGCGGATGAAGACGATTTCGGTGCGTTCATAGCGTCGCTTCAGGAACAGGTGCAGCAGCACGAAGAAGCGCTTGGCCAGGTCCTTCTCGCGCTCGCCCATCGAGCCCGACACATCCATCAGGCAGAACATGACCGCTTTCGCATTCGGCACCGGGCGCTGGTCGAAGCGGTTGAACCGGATGTCGACCGGGTCGACGAAGGCAATCCGCCGGCGCCGGCGCTCCAGCCGCTCGATCTCTTCTTTGAGCGCCACGACGCGCTCGCGCGTTTGAGCATCAGGCGGAGCGGCCTCCAGCAAGGCGAGTTCCTGCATGATCGCGTCGACCGCCGCTTGCTTGGGGCGCCTGAGCGCAATGCGGCGGCCGTGGCTGTTGCGCATCGTGCGGCCGACATTGATGTTGGTTGGCGAACCGGTGGCGGCGAAACCCGCCCGGCGCGGCTTGAAGGCAAGGACCTCCTTGAGGTTGAGCTTGACCAGGTCGGGCAGTTCGAGATCCTCGAAAAAGAGATCCAGCACCTCCTCGCGCGAAAGCACGAAACGGAAGTCGTCCTCGGACGCGGTTTTTCCCGGTGACGAACCGCCCATGCCTCCGCCCTGGCCGGGCTTGGGGATCAGGTCGCCTTGGGAGAATTGCCTGTTGCCCGGCAGGATGTGCCGGCGCCGGCCGGTGTCCCTGGCGTCGTTGAAGGTCGGCTCGCCAGTGCCTCTTTCGGGCATCGGCACGACATGCTCCGCGTCCACGTCGGCGATCCGCCCGGCGCGGATCTGGTCGCGAATGCTGCGCTTGAGCTCCTCGCGGGCACGCCTGAGAAAGCGCTGGCGGTTGCCAAGGCTTTTGTCCTTCGGATTCAGGCGGCGGTCGATAAAGATCGGCATGCAACCATTCGGACTGCTCTCAGCCCGCCTTGTTCACCCGCATGTACCAATCGACCAGCCGGCGCACCTGCCGTTCCGTATAGCCGCGCTCCACCATCCGCTGGACGAATTCATTGTGCCGCTTTTCGGTGACGCTATCCTGCTTGGAACCGAAGCTGATCACCGGCAGGAGGTCCTCGACCTGGCCGAACATGCGCTTTTCGATGACCTCGCGCAGCTTCTCGTAGCTCGTCCATGACGGGTTGCGGCCATGGTTGCGCGCCCGGGCACGCAGCGTGAACTTCACCACCTCGTTGCGGAAGTCCTTCGGATTGGCGATGCCTGCCGGCTTTTCGACCTGCGACAGTTCGTTGTCCAACACCTCACGGTTGAGGATCTGGCCGGTGTCGGGGTCCTTGTAGTCCTGGTCCTCGATCCAGGCATCGGCATAGGCGATGTAGCGGTCGAACAGGTTCTGGCCATATTCGCTATAGGATTCCAGATAGGCCTTCTGGATCTCATGGCCGATGAACTCGGCGTAACGGGCGGCCAGCTCCGACTTGATGAATTCGAGATAGGCGGCTTCCGTCTCCTTCGGAAACTGCTCCCGTTTGATCGCCTCTTCCAGGATATACATAAGATGCACGGGGTCCGCCGCGACCTCGTTGGTATCGTAATTGAACGTCTGCGACAGGATCTTGAAGGCGAAGCGCGTGCTGACGCCGGTCATGCCTTCGTCGACGCCGGCGGCGTCGCGATATTCCTGGACTGACTTCGCCCTCGGGTCGACTTCCTTGAGGTTCTCACCATCATAGGCGCGCATTTTGGTGTGCAGCGGCGAATTGTCGTGCTCGGCAAGGCGGGTCGAGACGCTGAACCGGCTGAGGATGTCCAACACCTCGGGCGCGCAAGGGCTGGCGGCCAATTCACTCTCGCGCAGCAGCTTCTCGTAGATTTGCCTCTCTTCGGTGATGCGCAGGCAATACGGCACCTTGACCACGAGGATGCGATCGAGAAACGCCTCATTGTTCTTGTTGTTCTTGAACTGTTGCCACTCGGATTCGTTGGAATGGGCAACGATGATGCCCTGGTAGGGAAAGGCACCAAAATTCTCGGTGCCGTTGTAACTGCCTTCCTGGGTCGCCGTCAGCAATGGATGCAGCACCTTGATGGGCGCCTTGAACATCTCGACGAATTCGAGCAGGCCTTGCGTCGTTCGGTTCAGCCCGCCGCTGTAGGAATAGGCGTCAGGGTCGGACTGGCTGAAATTTTCCAATTGCCTGATGTCGACCTTGCCAACTAGGGCCGAGACGTCCTGGTTGTTCTCGTCGCCAGGCTCGGTCTTGGCGATGCCGATCTGGCGCAGCCGCGACGGCATCAGTTTGACCACGCTGAATTTGGAAATGTCGCCGGACAGTTCGTCGAGGCGCTTGGCCGCCCATGGCGAGATAAGTCCGTTCAGGCGGCGCCGGGCTATCCCGTATTTGTCCTCCAGGAGATCGCTCATGCGATCGGGGTGGAACAGGCCAAGCGGCGATTCGAAAACCGGACTGATCTGGTTGCCGACCTTCAGCGTGTAGATGGGGCGCTCCTCCATCAATTTCTTCAACCGTTCGGCCAAGGAGGATTTGCCGCCGCCGACCGGACCCAGGAGGTAGAGGATCTGCTTGCGCTCCTCGAGGCCCTGGGAGGCATAGCGGAAATATCCGGCGATGCGCTCGATCGTATCCTCCATCCCGTAAAAGTCGGAGAAGGAGGGATATATCTTGACGGTCCGGTTCGAGAAGATACGGCCTAGCCGCTCGTCCTTGCTGGTGTCGACCAGGTTTGGCTCGCCGATCGCCTCGACCATTCGTTCCGGCGCCGAGGCATACATCGATTTGTCCTCGCGGCAGGCGAGCAGATATTGCTGAAGACTTATCTCTTCCTGGGCGGCGTTCCCATAAATCTCCGAAAAGAGATGGAAGACGTCGGATTGGTTCTCACGCATGATCGTTGCCTTCGGAGCCATTCTGATGGGGCTCGCATATTCAACTGCGGGAAGGCATTGTTTGTTCCGTCGCTCCGGCCCGAATGGCCGTCCATCAACCGCGATTTCGGCGGAGATGGCAATGCGCTGAACGCCGCCGCGCCAGGGTTCCTGAAATCGACGGTCGCCTGATCCTGCCGACCGTCGCTCGCCCATTCCGTGGCTGGATCATGCCAAAAACGGCGGCGGGATATTGCCGTGCCGATATCCGCGGGTGCAATTGCTCTTCGTGAATGGGAGAAAATTCGCATGAATGGCGCCGATGTTCTGTGCGACGTGCTGTTGGCCAATGACGTGAACGTCTGCTTCGCCAATCCCGGCACATCCGAAATGCATTTTGTCGCGGCCCTCGACCGCAAGCCGGCGATGCGCTGCGTGCTCGGCCTGTTCGAGGGGGTGGTGACGGGTGCGGCCGACGGCTATGCGCGCATGACCGATCGTCCCGCCGCGACGCTGCTGCACACCGGCCCGGGCCTCGCCAATGGGCTGGCCAACATGCACAATGCAAGGCGCGCCTTCAGCCCGATGATCAATATCGTCGGGGACCATGCCTCCTACCATCTGCCGCTCGACGCGCCGCTCACCAGCGATATCGAGGGGCTGGCGGCGCCGATGTCGAAGTGGGTGCGCCGCATCGGAGGGCCCGCCGATGTCCAACCGGCCACGGAGGCGGCCTTTCGCGCCTCGCTGACACCGCCGGGTGTCACCACGCTGATCCTGCCGGCGGACGCGGCCTGGGGCGACGCCGGCCCGGTTTCGCCCGGCAAGGTGAAACTCGCACCGCCGCCTGCCATCGACATCGACGCCGTGCGAGCGGTGGCTACCGCGATCCGTGCCGCTCCCGGGCGCGTCGGCATGATCGTTCGGGGGCGGGCGGCGCGGGCCGATGCCCTCGAGATCGCCGGCCAGATTTCAGCGGCATGCGAGGTCAGGCTGTTCAGCGAGGTTTTGATCGCGCGCATGCAGCGCGGGCGCGGGCGTGTCGCGCCGACGCGCATTCCCTATCCGGTCGACGCGGCGACGGCAGTGCTCAGGGATATCGATGTCCTTGTGCTGGTCGGCGGCAAGGAGCCGGTCGCCTTCTTCGCCTATCCGGGAAAACCGGGAAGGCTTGTCCGTGACGATTGCCAGGTGCTGACGCTCGCCGCCCATGGTCAGGATCTGCATGCGGCACTGGAGGCGCTTGGCGACGAACTGGGCGTCAGGCAATCGCAGCCGGCGTTGGTTGCAAGCGCCTTTCCCGAGGAAGCAACGCCAACCGGCAGCTTGACGGAAGATGCCATTGCACTCTCGGTGGCCAAAAAGCTGCCGGGCGACGCGATCGTCTGCGACGAGGCCGTCACCTCGGCGCGACGTTTCTTCGCGCTGTCGGCCTTTGCCGCGCCGCACGACTACATGATGGGCACGGGCGGGTCGATCGGCGGCGGCATTCCGCTGGCGACAGGCGCGGCGATCGCCTGTCCCGGCCGCAAGGTGATCAATCTGGAGGCCGACGGCAGCGGCATGTACACGGTGCAGGGCCTGTGGACGCAGGCGCGGGAAAATCTCGACGTGGTGACGATCGTCTTTTCCAACCGCACCTATGCGATCCTGCATGGCGAGATGCGCAATGTCGGGGTGAACGCGATCGGCGAAAATGCCAGGCGCATGCTCGACCTCGACCATCCGGCGCTGGACTGGGTTTCGCTGGCCAAAGGCATGGGCGTGGAGGCGGCGCGTGCCGACACCTGCGAGCGGTTCGACGCGTTGCTCGATGCTGCCTTGTCGCGGCCCGGGCCATTCCTGATCGAAGCGATAATCTGAGCAGCGCGAGACGAGCTACAGGACCAGCTCCGGGATTTGGCTTACCAGCGGGTCTGTTCGCCGGGCGCCGCGGGCTCGATAGCCAGCGCGTGAACGCCCGCCTTCAACTCGTCGGCCAGCAGTTCGTTGACGGCGCGGTGGCGCTCAACGCGGCTCATGCCAACGAAATTCGCCGAGACGATGCGGACACGGAAATGTGTCTCGCCGGTACCATCGAACTCAGCGTGGTGACCGGATTCCACATGATGATGGCCGGCGTGGAGATGGCTTTCGTTGAGGATGACCAGCCGCTCGGGCGAAAATGCCTTGTTGAGCTTGTCTTCCATGGTCGCCTGTATGGACATCGTCTTCTCCCTTCACCACATATGGTTGGCGCGCCGCCGTGAAAACCCGAAATAGGTTTCGCCGGGCCGTTGGCGCGCAACAAAATCGGTCATCCGCCTGCTTTAAGCCGCGATTCAGCGGTTAGGGCGATCATCGCGAAAATGTCAATTCTTGTTTCGCATCTGCGAACGCCCCATAAATGGGTGAGATGAAGCCGTATCCCAAATATTTCGAGAAGATTCGCGTCCGCCCCGACAAGGACGCGGAGGTGAAGGCGCACGCGCCGATCTGCCAGTGGGATGGCTGCAAGGAGGCTGGGACGCATCGCGCGCCGGTCGGGCGCATGAAGGAGGGCGAGTATTTCCGCTTCTGCTTCGACCATGTGCGTGAGTACAACAAGGGCTTCAACTACTTCTCCGGCGTGCCGGACACCGAGGTGGCGCGCTTCCAGAAGGAAGCGATGACCGGCCACCGGCCGACCTGGAAAATGGGCGTCAACGGCGCCTCGACGCGTTCCTCGCCCGACATGGCGCAGATGCGCTCCGGCCGCGCAGGCTATTACAACCGCATGCGCGACCCATTCGACCTGTTCAAGGGACCGAAGGATCCGCGCGAGGCGCGCGAGCGCAAGGCCAAGCCGCTTGAGGCCAAGGCGCTGGAAACGCTTGGCCTTGATACAAAGGCGACTGGCAAGGACATCAAGGCGCGCTATAAGGAACTGGTGAAGCGTCACCATCCGGATGCGAATGGCGGCGACAGAGGTTCGGAAGACCGGTTCCGCGATGTGCTTCAGGCCTATCGCGTGCTCAAACAGGCGGGCCTGTGCTGAGCGACCCTATGGTTCGTGTCGTTTTCCAACTTTCATAAGGTTGGAAAAGGCTCTAAGACCGCCCCCGAACAAAATGGATTGCCGGCGAAACGCGACGTTTCGCCCGTGGAGACGTTGAGAGATATGAACAAGGTCGATCGCGACATCGCCAACCTGCCCGACGCGACGGTGTCGGTGAAGGAGAAATTCGGCTTCGAGTCCAAGATGGTGGTGCCAGCGTACTCGGTCACCAGCGAGCATGTGCCCGATGTCGATCCCGACTATCTGTTCGACAAGGCGACGACCTTGGCGATCCTCGCCGGCTTTGCCTACAACCGCCGCGTCATGGTGTCGGGCTATCACGGCACCGGCAAGTCGACCCATATCGAACAGGTCGCCGCCCGCCTCAACTGGCCTTGCGTGCGTGTCAATCTCGACAGCCATGTCAGCCGTATCGATCTCGTCGGCAAGGACGCGATCGTGGTCAAGGACGGCCTACAGATCACCGAATTTCGCGACGGCATCCTGCCCTGGGCCTACCAGCACAATGTCGCGCTTTGCTTCGACGAGTATGACGCCGGCCGTCCGGACGTGATGTTCGTCATCCAGCGCGTGCTGGAATCGTCCGGCCGCCTGACGCTGCTCGACCAGAGCCGGGTCATCCGCCCGCATCCGGCGTTCCGGCTGTTTTCGACCGCAAATACGGTTGGTCTGGGCGACACCACCGGCCTTTATCACGGCACCCAGCAGATCAACCAGGCGCAGATGGACCGCTGGTCGATCGTTACCACGTTGAACTATCTGCCGCACGACAATGAAGTGAACATCGTGCTGGCCAAGGCCAAGCATTATCGCGACACCAAGGGCAAGGACATCGTCAACAAGATGGTGCGCGTCGCCGACATGACGCGCTCGGCCTTCATCAACGGCGACCTGTCGACGGTGATGAGCCCGCGTACCGTCATCACCTGGGCCGAGAATGCCGAGATCTTCGGCGATGTCGGCATGGCGTTCCGGCTGACCTTCCTCAACAAGTGCGACGAGCTGGAGCGTTCGGTGGTTGCCGAGTTCTACCAGCGCGCCTTCGGCCAGGATCTGCCCGAGAGCGCGGCCAATGTGGTGCTGGGCTAAGCAGAGCCTCGATGGCGGGTCCGGGCGACAATACGCGCAACAAGTCCAAGACGGGGTCTGAAGCCGACAGCTTCAAGCGCGCCGTCACCGTCTGCATGCGCGCCATTGCCGGCGACAAGGAAATGGAAGTCGGCTTCGCCAAGGACAGGCCGGCGCTGGCGGGCAGCCGTGCGCGGCTGCCCGAACTGCCCAAGAAGGCATCGAAGTCCGACATCGCGATTACCCGCGGGCTCGGCGATTCCATGGCGTTGAAGCGCGCCTGCCATGATGTGCGCATCCACAGCAGACTGGCGCCGGAAGGCAAGGCCGCCCGTGCCATCTACGACGCGGTCGAACAGGCCCGCGTCGAGGCGATCGGCAGCCGCGCCATGCAGGGCGTCGCCGACAATATCGGGTCGATGCTGGAGGACAAATACACCAAGGCCAACCTCGTCGACGTCAAGGACAAGGCTGATGCGCCCATCGAGGAGGCGCTGGCGCTGATGGTGCGCGAAAAGCTGACCGGCCGGCCGGTGCCGAAGAGCGGCGAGCGGCTGGTCGAACTCTGGCGGCCCTGGGTCGAGGAGAAGGCCAAGGCCGATCTCGACGGCCTGTCGGAAAAGCTCGAGGACCAGCAGGCCTTCGCCCGCGTCGTGCGCGAGATGCTTGCCTCCATGGAAATGGCCGAGGAACTCGGCGACGACCAGGAGACCGAGGATTCCGAGGACAATGACGACAACCAGCCGCAAGGCGAGGAACAGAGCGAGGAAGGCGGCGAGGACGATTCCGGCTCCGAGCAGTCCCAGTCCGAGGACGCCGAGGCATCGGCCGACGACGAGCAATCGGCGGAGACGGAAGCCTCCGATGCAACGGCCGACGACCTGTCCGACGATGACGATGCCGATGCCGAGACGCCCGGCGAGGCTAGGCGCAACGACAATCCCTTCACCAATCTGCCGAAGGAAATCGACTACAAGGTTTACACGGCAGCTTTCGACGAGACGGTCGGCGCGGAGGAGCTCTGCGAAGAGGAAGAACTCGACCGGCTGCGCGCTTTCCTCGACAAGCAACTTGCCAATCTGTCAGGCGTGGTCGGACGGCTCGCCAACCGGCTGCAGCGCCGGCTGATGGCGCAGCAGAACCGGTCCTGGGATTTCGACCTGGAAGAGGGCTATCTCGACCCGGCGCGGCTGGTGCGCGTCGTCATCGATCCGATGCAGCCGTTGTCGTTCAAGCAGGAGCGCGACACCAAGTTCCGCGACACGGTGGTGACGCTGGTGCTCGACAATTCCGGCTCGATGCGTGGCCGGCCGATCACGGTCGCCGCCACCTGTGCCGACATTCTGGCGCGCACGCTGGAGCGCTGCGGCGTCTCGGTCGAGATCCTAGGCTTCACCACGCGGGCCTGGAAGGGCGGACAGGCGCGCGAGAAGTGGCTGAAGGACGGCAAGCCGCCGAACCCCGGCCGCCTCAACGATCTGCGTCATATCATCTACAAATCCGCCGATCATCCATGGCGGCGGGCACGCCGCAACCTTGGCCTGATGATGCGCGAGGGCCTGCTCAAGGAGAATATCGACGGCGAGGCGCTGCTGTGGGCCCACAACCGGCTGATTGCCCGGCCCGAACAGCGCAAGATCCTGATGATGATCTCGGACGGCGCGCCGGTCGACGATTCCACGCTGTCGGTCAATCCGGGCAATTATCTCGAGCGGCATCTGCGCGCCGTCATCGAATTGATCGAGACGCGCTCACCGGTCGAGCTGCTGGCCATCGGCATAGGCCATGACGTCACGCGCTACTACAGGCGCGCCGTCACCATCGTCGATGCCGAGGAACTGGCCGGCGCCATGACCGAGCAACTGGCTTCGCTGTTTGCCGAGGAAAGCGCGAAGGATACGCGTCGCGGCGGCATGCGGCGCGCCGGATGATCTTTTCGCGAGGCGGGTTTAGGCAAACGCTTTTCGCCGCCATCGTCCTGCTCGCCGGTGTGGCTCCGGCAGGTTCGGCCGGCTCGGCTCCAGTTGAACCTGTCGCCGTCTCGGCACGCCCGATCACCGAATTCCACATTGGCCGCGCCGACAAGCAATTCGGTCCGCTCGAATTCGTCGGTGGGCTGGAAATGACCTCGCCATCGCGCGATTTCGGCGCGTTGTCGGCCTTTCGGTTTCTGAAAGCCGGCAGCGATTTCATCGGTGTTGCCGATACCGGTTACTGGTTCTTCGGCACTGTGGCCCGCGATGCCAACAGGCGCCCCGTGGGCATCCAGAATTTTCGCATGCAGCAGATGGCCGACCAGGGCGGGCAGCCGATCGACGAAAAATGGGAAGTCGACGCCGAAGGCCTCGCGGTCAAGGACGGCATTGCCACCGTCGGTTTCGAGCGCAACCACCGCGTCTCCCAGTTCAGGATCGACCCGGACAACATGAAGGCGCCATTCAGGCAGCTGGATTTCCTGGTGCCGGCGTGGGAGTTGCGGCAGAACCGCGGCTTCGAGACAGTCACCCATTCAAATGCCAATGGTCAGCATGAAGGCGGCCTGGTCGTGGTCTCGGAGAAGAGCCTCGACAAATCAGGCAACATCTACGCCGCCATTATCGAAGGCCCGCATAGGGGCGTCTTCACCGTCAAGCGCAACGACGATTTCGACATCACCGACGGCGCCTTCCTACCGGATGGCGACCTCTTGCTGCTGGAGCGCAGTTTCACCATGGCGGGCGGCCTCAAGATGCGGCTGCGGCGCATTTATGGAGAGAGCGTCGAGAAGGGCGCCGTCGCCGACGGGCCGGTGCTGCTGCAAGCCGACATGGGCTACCAGATCGACAATATGGAAGGGCTCGATGTCTGGAGCCGGGATGACGGCGCGTTGATGGTGTCGCTGATCTCCGACGACAACCACTCGATCCTGCAGCGCAATCTCTATCTGGAATTCATTCTGCACCAGGATTGAGGGGCAGCCCCTTCGCGACGCTCATTGGCGATTTTTTTATGCGTCGGCCATTTCCGAGAATCCTGCCCTGACAAGCCAGGGGTTGCGCGGAGCTCGACAAGTCCAGACAGGTCCAAACACTGCTGCTGACGGCTCTGGTCTGGACCGCTAGCTGTTGGTGGCGATCCAGATGACATGGCGCGCGCCGCGCTTGCCGTTGGCGCGCGTGTTGACTTCCTCGACAGCGAAACCTGCCTGTTTCAACCGCCGCGTGAAGCTGGCATCCGGCCCTTGCGACCATACGGCCAGGACTCCGCCCGGTCTTAGGGCGGTGCGTGCGGCGGCGAGGCCAGCCACGCTGTAGAGCGCGTCATTGCCCTTGTGGACGATGCCTTCGGGGCCATTGTCGACGTCGAGCAGGATCGCGTCCCAGGCAATGGGTGCGGACCGTACGAACTGACCGACATCGGTTTCGTGGATGGTGACGCGGGGATCATCGAGCGAGCCGGCAAAAATCTCGGCCATCGGGCCGCGCGCCCAGGCGACGACGGCCGGCACCAGCTCCGCGACGACGATCTCGGCATTGTCGCCCAATTCGGCGAGGGCAGCGCGCAGCGTAAAACCCATGCCGAGCCCGCCGATCAGGATTCTCGGCCGACGATGACCCGCAATCCGCTGGCAGGACAGTTTTGCCAGCGCGTCCTCGGAGCCGCTCAGCCGGCTGTTCATCAGCTCGTTGGTACCGAGCATGATCGAGAATTCAGAACCGCGCTGTTTCAGCCGCAGTTCCTGCTGGCCATCAGGCGTTTTCGCGGAGTCCAGCTGGATCCAGGGAATCACGGCTAGGCCGCGGCGGCGGCCGGCTGGCTCCAGCGGGCGGCGAGCAGCCGGTAAGGGATCAGAGCCACGACAGCGATGATCAGTTTCACGCTGAGGTCGCCGAGCGCCCAGGACACCCAGCGCATGGCGTCGACATGAAACACGCCCATCAATGGGGCGCTCTCCAGCGCAAACCCGTCGCTTGGGCCGACGAAGGCAAAGGCGGCTGAAAAGGCGACGCCGAAGAACACGAGGGTGTCGAACACCGATCCGACCAGCGTGCCGACGATCGGCGCCCGCCACCAGCTCTGTCGGCGCAAACGGTTGAACACGGTCACATCGAGCAATTGCGCGGACAGGAACGCCGCTCCGGAAGCCGCCGCGATGCGCACCAGCCGGTCGGCTGATGTCTCGAATTCGATCAGGCCATGGCGGAACAGGAAGGGCGGGACGAGGATCGAGCAGACCACCGCCGTCATGAAGCCGACAAAGACGATCCGGCGCGCCACGGCAGGCCCGTAACGGCGGTTGGCGAGGTCCGTGACCAGGAAAGAGAAGGGATAGGTGAAAGCGCCCCAGGTCAAAACGTCGGCGAGCGACAGGCCGCCGATGTTTCCCTGCATGGGAAACTGCACGAGGATGTTCGATGCCACGACGACAAGCGCCATGGCAGCCACGAAAGGCAGGTACCGCGAGAAAGAAGACATTTTTTTATCCTGGGTAATGGAACCAGCGGAGCATCATGCCGAGGCAGCGCTCGCTTCGTAATTGAGCATCGGAGTGTCGGCCTTGCGGAACTATCCGATGCTCAGCGGCCAGCAAGGAGGCTGGCCAGGCGGTCGTCCCCCGCCTTTATCTGGATGTTACGCAGCGACCTGCTCGGCAAGCTTCTTGGCGATCTGCTTCTTCAAGAGACGCGCGCGCTGCGACAGTTCCTTGACGTCGGCCTTGGCCAGGAAGGCATCGAGGCCGCCGCGATGTTCGACCGAACGCAGCGCGTTGGCCGAGATGCGCAGGCGTACATTCTGGTTCAGTGCTTCCGAAATGAGCGTCACATTGACGAGGTTCGGCAGGAAGCGACGCTTGGTCTTGTTGTTGGCGTGGCTCACATTGTTGCCGGTCTGGACTGCCTTGGCAGTGAGTTCGCAGGTGCGGGACATGGTTCTAACCTTCAGTTCTCTCGGGGCCTGCCAAACCTTTGTACCCGCGCCGGGTGGCGCGCGGTTCTGGTCTGGCGGCCTTATGGAAAAGTTGGCGTTCCATAGTTGCATTTCACCCGGGCGTCAAGCTCCGGCTTCCGCACGGAAGCGCCCGGCTTTTCATATTAAGGCCGGATTTCACCGTATAAGCGGTCTCATAGGGACACGCCAGACCGGAGTCGCCCGCCTCCGGCCGAAACCAAGGATCCGATCCCGCCATGCTTCGTTCGTCTCACGCGCTTGTTGCCGCGCTTGTCATCGCCTTGCCGACCGCTGCGTCCGCTGCCTCGCCGCAGTCGTTCAAGGGCGAATACACGGTGTCGTTCCTTGGTCTCTCGATCGCCAGATCGACCTTTTCCAGCCATTATGAGAACGGTGCCTACGCGATCGAAGGCAGTGTCTCGGCGGCGGGTCTGGCCAAGCTGTTCGACGACACGCGGGGCACGATCTCGTCAAAAGGCACGATTTCGGGCCAGAAAATGGTGCCGCAGGCGTTTCGGGCCGACTACACTTCCGGCAAGAAGGCGTCTTCGATCGACATTCGCTTTAGCAATGGCAACGTGACCTCGACGCGGGTGATCCCCGCTCCGGGCAAGCGCGATCCCAAGGCCTGGGTGCCGCTCGGCGCCGGCGACCTGGCATCGGTGCTCGATCCGATGGCGGCGACCGTCATCCATGCCGACAGCCTCGACCAGGTCTGTGGCCGCAAGGTCAAGTTCTACGATGGTGAGATGCGCGCCGACCTGACGCTGACCTACGCCTCGAAAGGAACGATCTCGGTGCCGGGCTACAAGGGCGACACCGTCACCTGCCAGATGGGTTTCGAGCCGGTGGCGGGTTATCGCAAGGGCCGCAAGGCGCTCAATTATCTCAAGAACAAAAGCCGCATGATGGTGACGTTTGCACCGCTCGGCCAAACCGGCGTATATGCGCCGATCCACGCCACGGTCGGAACGCAGATCGGCACCTTGACCATCAGCGCCAGACGGTTCGAAGCGGTACAATAAGGCACGCCACCGGGGACAGAACGGGCGCGCCACTGGAGACAAAATGGGGCGCGCAACACTGATCGGCTTTTCGGCGGTCGCCATGTGGGCATTGCTGGCGTTGCTGACGGATGCGTCCGGCAAGGTGCCGCCATTCCTGTTGTCGGCGATCACTTTCTCGATCGGCACAGGCGTAGGGCTTGTCGCACGACTGTTCATGCCGACCACCGACAGGAGTCAAAAGACCCCTCCTCAGGTCTGGGTGATCGGCATTGCCGGCCTGTTCGGCTACCACTTCTTCTACTTCACCGCGCTGCGCAACGCGCCGGCGGTCGAGGCGAGCCTGATTGCGTATCTCTGGCCGCTGCTGATCGTGCTGGGCTCGGCGCTGATGCCGGGCGAGAAGCTGGCCTGGAACCATGTCGTCGGCGCGCTGCTCGGCCTTGCCGGCACCGTTCTGATCGTCACCAAGGGCGGCGGCCTGGCTTTCGATGCGCGCTACGCCTTCGGTTACGCCATGGCCGCCGTCTGTGCCCTGCTATGGTCGTCCTATTCCTTGCTGTCTCGACGTTTCCCGTCGGTGCCGACCAGCATCGTCACCTGGTTCTGCGCGGCAACCGCCGTGCTGTCGCTCGTCTGCCACCTGGCGCTGGAACAAACGGTTCTGCCTGACGGCGCCGGCCAGTGGCTGGCCGTGCTCGGGCTCGGCCTGATGCCGGTGGGCGCGGCCTTCTATGCCTGGGACATCGGTGTCAAGCGCGGCAACATCCAGGTGCTGGGTGCCGCGAGCTACGCGGCGCCGCTGCTGTCGACGCTGGTGCTGATCGCGGCCGGCGTCGCCGAACCGTCGCTGCGCATTCTGGCCGCCTGTGTGCTCATCACCGGCGGCGCGGCGCTAGCGGCAAAATCGCTGTTCCTGCGCAAGCCGGCTACGGAGAGCGGAGCCAGGGCATCCGAAGACGGAGCCAGGGCATGACGATGCCGTTTGCCGGGGGCATCGACGGCAACGCCAATGCGACGCTGATCTTTTCGCTGGTGGCGGCGGTGATCTATGGCTTCACGCTTGGCATGCCGCCGACGCTGGCCCGCTCGGCGGCAAAGACACTTGCCGTCGCGATGCTCGCCGTACTCGCCGCAATACAAGGCGGGCCGCTGCTGCTGGTCGCCGCCCTTGCGCTGAGTGCCATTGGCGATGCCTTCTTATCGCGCGACGGCGAAAAAGCCTTTCTGGGTGGACTGGCCAGTTTTCTCGTCGCCCATATCGTCTATGTCGCGTTGTTGCTGCGCAGCGGTGCCGGATTGGAGTTGCTTGGCGCCGAGCCCTGGCGCAGCGCGATCGCGCTGGCCATGGCGGTGTTCGCGATCGTCATGCTGGCGGCGCTTTGGCGCCGCGTTGGTCCCGGCTTGCGTATACCGATTGCCGTCTATGTCGTGGCGATCCTGGCGATGGGCATGTCGGCGCTAACGACAAGCAATGTCTGGATGATCGGTGGCGCCGTGCTGTTCATGGCATCGGACGGGCTGCTCGCCATGGAGAAATTTTTAGTGGCGGCCGTCTCGCAGCATCGCGCCTGGATGCGTTTCACCGTGTGGGTTTTGTACTATGCCGCCCAACTGGCGGTCACGCTGGGATTCCTGCTGGGTTAAATCGGCTTCGGCTGCCAGCCCGGCTCGGCCAGTTCGAAGGCGGCGAAATCAAAACCCGGCGCCACCGTGCAGCCGACCAGTGTCCATTCGCCCAGTGTGCGCGCCGATTGCCACCAGCCCGCCGGCACGGCGATCTGCGGCCGTTCACCCGCCGCGAGCTCGATGCCGAGCACCTGCTCGATAATGGCGCCGCCTTCTTCCCACATCGACAGCGCCAGAGGCGCGCCGGCATAAAAGTGCCAAAGCTCGGCGGCATCCCTGACCCGATGCCAGGCCGAAACCTGATGCTGTTCCAGCAGGAAATAGATGGCGGTCGAATGGCCGAGCGCACCGCCGGCTTCGTCGCGAAAGGTTTCCGCGTACCAGCCGCCTTCCGGATGCGGCTTCAGGGCGAGTGTTGCGATGACTTCCGCGGAACTGGTCATCGGCAGAAAGCTGGCATCAAAAATTGTCCTTGCGCTTGCGGATCTCGGCGAAGACCTCGGCATCCCCAGCCTTTTCCATGCCAAGATGCTTGCGGATTGCCGGATCGTGCCAGCGCAGGAAGGGATTGGTCGACAGTTCCTCGCCGATCGTCGTCGGCAGCGTCGGCTTGTTGTCGACCCGCAGCGCCTCGATCCGCGCGGCGCGCTCCTTCAACGCCGAATTGGTGGGGTCGACGCTCAGCGCGAAACGGGCATTGGCGAGCGTGTATTCGTGGCCGCAACAGATTGTCGTCTCGGCGGGAAGGGCCGCGAGCTTCCGCAGCGATTCGTACATCACCGGCGGCTTGCATTCGAACAGCCGTCCACAACCCAGCGCAAACAGCGTATCCGCGGTGAACGCCACTTTCGACAACGGCAGATGGTAGGAGACATGGCCAGCGGTATGCCCGGGCGTGGCGATCACTTCGATGCGCTCATGGCCGAGATGCAGGACGGAGCCTTCTTCGACGGTTTCATCGATGCCGGGGATCTTGGCCTTTTCCGCCTCCGGGCCCACGATGCGCAGCTTGAAGCGCTCCTTGAGCGCCAGATTGGCCTCGACGTGATCCATATGATGGTGCGTGGTCAGGATCATCGTGGGCGTCCAGCCGGTGCGCTTGATCGCGGCCAGGATCGGCGCTTCCTCGGGCGCGTCGATAATCGCGGTCTGGCCGCTTTCGGGGTCATGCACCAGCACGCCGAAATTGTCGGTGCGGCACATGAACTGTTCGATTTCGACCGGCATCGCATTTCTCCATTTGCCGCCGCAGACATAGGGCGCCGCTGCGTGAATGTCATCCCGGATGAGAAAGCGAATGTCATCCCGGATGGCGAGCAAAGCGAATGTTATCGTGGGATGTCAAATTGACATCCGCCGTGCCGGCCGCTTTGGCCTTTTGTTGAATCCGGCTGACATCACGGCTACATCCCTGACATGCATTCCGACATCGTCGACCTTCGTTCCTTCTATTCGACAACGCTCGGCCGGTTCGCCGAGCGCTCGATCACCATGGCGCTGTCGTCGATATGGGCCGCGGTGCCCAATGAGCGGCTGGTCGGCCTGGGCTATACCTTGCCCTGGCTGGAACGCTTCGGCACCGACGCCGAGCGGGTCTTCGCCTTCATGCCGGCGACCCAGGGCGCCGTGGTCTGGCCGGCGGCCGGGCCAACGGCGACGGCCCTGGTGTTCGACGAGGAACTGCCACTGGTCGATTCCTGCATCGACCGCATGCTGCTCGTCCATTCGCTCGAACACGTCGAAAACCCGCGTGAAACGCTGAACGAGATCTGGCGGGTGCTGTCGCCGGCCGGGCGCGTGGTCATCGTCGTGCCAAACCGGCGCGGTGTCTGGGCGCGCTTCGAACATACGCCGTTCGGCAATGGGCGGCCCTTCTCACGCGGGCAGCTCACCGAATTGCTGCGTGAGGCGAATTTCACGCCCGCCGCCTGGTCGGATGCGCTGTTCTTCCCGCCATCGCGGCGGCGTTTCATGATGCGCTTCCACAATGTGCTGGAGCGCGCCGGCCGGAGGCTGTGGCCGATCTTTTCCGGCGTCATTGTCGTCGAAGCGCAGAAACGGCTCTATCAAGGCGTGCCGGTGGCCCAGCGTGCGTCCCGCCGCGTCTTCGTGCCGGTGCTGTCGCCGCATGGCGCGACACGGCTCGGCCGGCGGGCCGAGGCAAGGGGTGTGGCATCGCCCCGGCAAGTGACACCTTCGTGATCGCGATGGAAACTTGCATCGCGCCGCGTCTTTCCGACCTATCTGTCGTGCTGGGCTCGCGGAGTGGTTGAGGGGCTGCCGCCGTCGGCTCCCTTCATCCGGTTTCAGCTTCGCTACTGAACGCAAGGACCTCGGCCATGGCTGATCAATTGGACAATCAGGCCACCATTCAGCCGGTCGCCGTCGCCAGCAGCCTGCGCGATCAGGTGGCGACGATCAAGCGGGCGCTGATCGGATCGCCGGTTCGCAAGTGGTTGCTGTGGACGTCGCTCGGCATCATGGGCGTCATTATCGCGACGTCGATCGGCCAGGTCTTGCTCAACCGCTGGAACCAGCCCTTCTACGATGCCCTCGCGCGCCGCGACATGGCGGCCTTCCTGCATCAGCTGATGGTCTTTGCCATGATCGCCGGCGGACTGCTGGTGCTCAATATCGGCCAGACCTGGCTCAACCAGATGATCCGGCTGAAGTTGCGCGAGGCGCTGACGCTGGACCTGATCGACCAATGGATGCGGCCGGCGCGCGCCTTCCGGCTGGCCAATGCCGGCGCCATCGGCGTCAATCCCGACCAGCGCATGCAACAGGATGCCGCGCATCTCTCGGACCTGTCGACCGATCTTGGTGTCGGCCTGCTGCAGTCGTTCATCCTGCTCGTGTCCTTTGTCGGTGTGCTGTGGGAACTGTCTTCGGGCTTCGTCTTCCACGTCAACGGCTGGTCGCTGGCGATACCGGGCTACATGGTTTGGGCCGCGTTCCTCTATGCCGGTACCGCCTCGTGGCTGAGCTGGCTGGTCGGGCGGCCGCTCATCAGCCTCAACAGCGACCGCTATACGCGCGAAGCGGAGCTGCGCTCCTCGATGGTGCGCGTCAACGAGAATGTCGATGCCATCGCGCTGTACCGTGGGGAGGATGACGCCAAGCGACGGCTGCAACTCGACCTCGGCACGGTGCTGGGCGCCATGCGGCGCATCTACACCGCCCAGATCAATCTGTCCTGGGTAACCGATACTTATGGCTGGATCACGGTCGTGGCGCCGATCCTGGTCGCCTCGCCGGTCTATTTCTCGGGGGATATCAGCTTTGGCGGGCTGATGATGGCGGTCGGGGCCTTCAACCAGGTCCACTCCTCCCTGCGTTGGTTCATCAACAACATCGGCAGCATTGCCGACTGGCGCGCCACGCTGATGCGTGTCGCCGACTTCCGCATCGCGCTCGATGAAACCGATGTGCTGCACGACAAGGAGAAGCGCATCGAATTCGCCGACAACGCCAATGGCAACCTGACGTTCGAGAAGCTTCAGGTGGCATCGCCGGACGGATGCACCAAGCTCGCCGACCAGCATGTCGAAATCCATGCCGGCGAGCGCGTCATGATCACCGGTGAACCGGGCGCCGGCAAGACGCTGTTCTTCCGCGCCATTGCCGGGCTGTGGCCGTGGGGCAGCGGGCGGATCGGCCTGCCGGCGGGGGAAACCATCATCTTCGTGCCGCGTGTGCCCTATTTGCCAGCCGGCACGCTGCGCGAGGTCCTCAATCACCCGAACGGGCATGCGCCGGCGAACGACGCCGACATTTCAGCGGTGCTTGCCGAGGTCGGTCTTGGACGGCTGTCGTCGTCGCTCGACCGCGTCGGACGCTGGGACCATGAGTTGGGCGATGACGAACAGCGATTGCTTGGCGTGGCCAGGCTCGCCTTGCGACAGCCAAAATGGGTGATCATCGACGAAGCCATGGATGCGTTCGACGGACCCTCGCTGCGGCGCGTGCTGTCGCTGCTGGAGAAGCGCCTGCCCGGCGCCGCGATCATCAACATCGGGCGCGGCCAGCACAACAATCAGTTCTTCCCGCGTTCCCTGACGATCGTTAAGGATTCCGACGCGCCCGCGCTGAAACCTGCCCACGTCAGGGCGGGTGCCATCGAGCCGCCGCCAGCCGCGGCAAGCCTCCACCACAGGAAGTAGCAGTTTTTCCCCCGTTGCGGCCCGTTGCCTGGCCGCCAAGGCCCTGGCGGTCGGCATCTCGCTGCCGGACGAGAAGGAATGCGCCCTGCAACGCGCCGTGCTCGATCGCTGAGCTGTCGCCGGTCAGGCCGGTGGAATTCCAAACTTGCCACGAACTTCGTCGTAGAGGTCGCGCCGCCAGCGGCGGCCGTGGAGATAACCGTTGATCAGTTCCGGCAATGAATAACCAAGCGCATCAGACGAGCGGTTGGCCATGTATCCCGCAAATGCCTGTGGTATTCGCCCCCGGAGAATATCGGCGATGATCTGCCGCGTGATCATAAAGGGAGGGACATGGGGGTAGGAGCGAGCGATGTGCGGATGCTTACTCATCAGGATCGCGTAGGCTTCGACATAGCCGTCCCTGCGGCCTGAAATCGAATTCTGCGAATTGTGCTTCGTCCAGTCGATATCTTCCGATAATTGCGCGCCGAAGCGCTGTGCGAAGCGCAGCAGAAGCTCGCGGTCCTGCATCCGGGGAATGTCGCTGTCATAGCCGCCGATGGCCAGCAAAGCCTCGCGCCTGGCTGTTATCGCCGATCCGGCTATGAAGGCCGTCTGCGCGACCACCGCCCGCTCCAGCATTGGCGGGTTCAGGAAAGCGCCGCGGTTGACGCAGGCGGTGCCGCGGCCACCCTTCACCGAGACATATGAGGAGAGCAGGACTTCGAGCGCTGGATTGTCGTCGAACCATGCCAGCGTCCGTTCGAGCCGGTGCGGCAGGAAGAGATCGTCCGAATCAAGAAAAGTCACCACGGGCGCCCGGGCTAGCTCGATGCCGGCATTCCTGGCGGCATTGGCGCCGCGCCACTTCGCGCCGACATAGATCAGCCGGGGGTCATGGATGCGGGCGAGCGCCGCCTCGGTCCCGTCCGTCGAACCATCGTCGACGACGATATGTTCAAATCGCGGCATGCTCTGGGAAAGCACGCTTTCGACGGCGCGGAGCACTGTTTCGCGCCGGTTGTGAGTGGGCGTGATCACCGTGACGAGGGGCGCCTGTTCGGTCTTCCCGATCATATCACGTCGGTCGCCTCCAGCGCGTAAACACCCTTCGCGCCAGGTCCTTTGATCATCGGGATGGCTAAATGGATCGGACTTCCCCCTGGATGGGCCTCATCGGATTCGGTGCGACGCTACAAAAAACAACCTGCCATGTCACCCCGTCGTGCCGTCGTTCGACCGACCAGGCATGATGAATTCCAGCTCATGGCGCTTCAACTGCAACACTTTCGCACCCGCTGAAAGACGCGCGGCCACCCTCAAGGATTGGCAGTTGCGCCTGCGGGCGGCGCCCATTTCATTATCGCTTCAGCAGGAACACTGCTTGTTGGCCAAAGAAATTCCAGAACCACCATGGCATCGACAGGCCGATCTTCTGGCCGTTGGCGTCGAGCGCGGTCGCCTTCTCCACTGTCGCGCCAAGCTCTTCGCACAAATTGACGAAGTCTCGGATCGTGCAGAAGTGGATGTTGGGCGTGTCGTACCAGGAATAGGGCAGGTCGCTGGTCACAGGCATGCGGCCCTTGACGAACAGCGACAGGCGCACCCGCCAGTGACCGAAATTGGGGAAAGACACGATCGCCCGGTTGCCGATCCTGAGCAGCTCGTCGAGCACCAGCTTCGGGTTGCGGGTGGCCTGCAGGGTCTGCGACAGGACAACGAAGTCAAAGCCCTTGTCGGGATAGAATTCGAGATCGGTGTCGGCGTCGCCCTGGATGACACTGAGACCGCGCGCCACGCATTCGTTGACGCCACGCTGCGACAGCTCGAGTCCGCGACCGTCGACCTGCTTGGTGTCCTGCAGCAATTCGAGCAATGAGCCGTCGCCCGAGCCGACGTCGAGCACACGCGATTGCGGCGGGATGAGGTTGGCGACGACCTCGAGGTCGACGCGTTGGCTGCCGTTGACGCTCATGGCTTCGCCTCGTGGACGGCGCATGGCCTTGGTCCGAAACGTCTGCAACTTTTCGGGGTCATGCGCTGAGCCCCCTGGCGCGCGCGGCCGAGCCGATGAAGCCGTTGATGGCGGCAAACAGTTCCGGCTCGTCGAGCAGGAAGGCGTCGTGGCCGCGATCGGTCTCGATTTCGACGAAGGATACCGAGGCGCCGGCGGCGTTGAGTGCGTGGACGATGGAGCGGCTCTCTTCGGTCGGGAACAGCCAGTCCGATGTGAAGGACACCAGGCAAAAGCGGGTTTTCGTGCCGGCGAAGGCGTCGGCCAGCCGGCCGCCATGGTCGGCGGCGAGGTCGAAATAATCCATCGACCGCGTCATGTAGAGATAGGAGTTGGCATCGAAGCGGTCGACGAAGGTCATGCCCTGGTGGCGCAGATAGCTCTCGATCTGGAAGTCGGCATCGAAGCCGAAGGTCAGCGCTTCGCGGTCCTGCAAATTGCGGCCGAATTTGCGGTGCAGGGCGGCTTCCGACAGATAGGTGATGTGGGCGGCCATGCGCGCCACCGCCAGCCCTTTCTCCGGGCGCTTGCCGTGTTCGAAATATTTGCCGCCATGCCAGTCCGGATCGGCCATCACAGCCTGCCGCCCGACTTCGTGGAAGGCGATGTTCTGTGACGAATGGCGCGCCCCGGTGGCGATCGGCAGCGCCGAGAACACGCGCTCGGGATAGCTCGACGCCCATTCCAGAACCTGCATGCCGCCCATCGAGCCGCCGAGCACGCAGAACAGTTTCTCGATGCCGAAATGGTCGATTAGCATCTGCTGCGCGCGCACCATGTCGCGGATGGTGATGACCGGCAGGTCGAGGCCATAGGGTTTACCCGTGGCCGGGTTGGTAGAGGCCGGACCGGTGGAACCCAAGCAGCCGCCGATGACATTGGAGCAGATGACGAAGAAACGGCTGGTATCGATGATCCTGCCCGGTCCGATCAGCACTTCCCACCAACCGGGCTTGCCGGTTACCGGATTGGTGCTGGCGACATGCTGGTCGCCGGTCAGCGCGTGGCAGACGAGGATGGCATTGGAGCGGGCATCGTTCAGCGTGCCATAGGTCTGGTAGGCGATCTGGAACGGCGACAGCAGCGTGCCGGCGTCGAGCTTGAGCGGCTTGTCGGGTCCGAAACGCAACACCGGGCTCGACGGTTGGTCGGCCTCGTTGTTGGTCTTTCCTGCACGCAGAGCGGCCATCACGTCTCTCTTGCTGCACCGTGCGCTCGTGGAAATCGTTGCCGATCTCCGCCGCCGATGCGTGCGTCCGGCCGGTCGCGGACAACAAAAAACCGGCATTGCCTTCGCAAAGCCGGTTACGTCACGCAAACGGCCCTTTAGCGAATTGTTTAACGTGGCTGCAAGCCGACCGGCCAAATCACCACGGAACTGTCATCGTCTTTCTAGAACCCGCCTGCCTCGCCGTCAATGGCGGCGGCTGGCACCACTGCCACCTCTCGACATTGCGTGCCATGGCTTGTATTTCCGCAGCGGCCTCCGGATGGAGGCGTTTTCGACGGATTTTGCAAGATATGAACCAGACACCGGATCAGGCACGTCCAACTCCGCGCGCGGGCATCATGGACATAGAGGCCTATGTGCCCGGCAAAAGCTCGGCGGCCGCCGGTGTGGCCAAGGTCTACAAGCTGTCGTCGAACGAGAATCCGCTTGGGCCTTCGCCGAAGGCGATCGAGGCCGCGCGCGAGGTCGCCGGCAAACTCGACATCTATCCCGACGGCAGCGCCAAGCGGTTGCGCGAGGCTATCGCCGAGGTGCATGGCCTCAACGCGCAAAACATCATCTGCTCCAACGGGTCGGACGAGATCCTCGGCCTGTTGGCGCAGACCTATCTCGCGCCCGGCGACGAGGCTATGTTCACCGAACACGCCTTCATGGTCTACAAGATCTACATCCAGTCGGCAGGTGCCACCCCGGTCGTGGTCAAGGAGACCGACGAGCGCGCCGACATCGACGCGATGCTGGCGGCCGTCACGCCGCGCACGAAAATCGTGTTCCTGGCCAATCCCAACAACCCGACCGGCACCTATGTGCCGTTCCAGGAGGTGCGCCGCCTTCATGCCGGACTGCCGGGAAACGTGCTCCTGGTGCTCGACGCGGCCTACGCCGAATATGTCCGCCGCAACGACTACGAAGCCGGCATCGAGCTGGCCGGCAGCGCCGAGAACGTGGTGATGACCCGCACCTTCTCCAAGATCGGGCTCGGCGGCGCGCGCATCGGCTGGATGTATGGTCCCCTGCATATCGTCGACGCCATCAATCGTGTACGCGGCCCCTTCAACGTCAATGCGACTGCGATCGAGGCTGGCATCGCCGCGATCCGCGACCGTGCCCATGTCGAGCGCAGCGTGGCGCATAACGAGACCTGGCTCACCTGGCTGAGCGGCGAAATGACCGGGCTCGGGCTGCGCGTGACGCCGAGCGTCGGCAATTTCCTGCTCATTCATTTTCCCGACGATCAGAAGCATTCCGCGGCGGCGGCTGACGATTATCTGAGCGCGCGCGGCTATATTCTGCGGCGCGTTTCAGGTTACGGCTTTCCCAACGCGCTTCGCATGACCGTCGGCACTGAAGAGGCCAATCGCGGCGTTGTCGCCGCGCTCACGACATTCCTGAAAAGCTAGAACGTCTAAAGAGCTGGAACACCATGGCATCACCGATGTTCGAAAAGATCGCGCTGGTCGGTATCGGCCTGATCGGCTCGTCTCTGGCCCGCGTCATCCGACGCGAGGGCTTGGCTCGCCATGTCGCCATCTCGACGCGCAGTGCGGCAACGCTCAAGCGAGCCGAGGAACTGGGCCTTGGCGATTCCTACACCATCGATGCCGGGGACGCGGTGCGTGATGCCGATCTGGTCGTTGTCTCGGTGCCGGTCGGCTCATCCGGCGCTGTAGCGGAGGAAATCGCGCCGGCGCTGAAAAAGGGGGCGATCCTCACCGATGTCGGCTCGACCAAGGCCTCGGTCATCGCGCAGATGCAGCCGCATGTGCCTGAAGGCGTCCATTTCATTCCTGGCCATCCGCTGGCGGGCACCGAAAAATCCGGCCCGGATGCCGGGTTTGCCGACCTGTTCGACAACCGCTGGTGCATCTTCACGCCGGTGCCGGGCACCGATCCGGAAGCGCTGGAACGGCTGTCGGAATTCTGGCGCCGCTGCGGCGCCAACATCGACACGATGGACCCGCAGCATCACGACATGACGCTGGCCATCGTCTCGCATCTGCCGCACATCATCGCCTACAACATCGTCGGCACCGCCGACGATCTGGAATCGGTGACCAAGACGGAAGTGATCAAATATTCCGCCTCCGGTTTTCGCGATTTCACGCGTCTGGCTGCCTCCGATCCGACCATGTGGCGGGACGTGTGCCTGCACAACAAGGATGCCATCCTGGAAATGTTGGCGCGGTTCTCGGAAGACCTGGCGTTCCTGCAGCGCGCCATCCGCTGGGGCGACGGCGACAAGCTCTTCGACCTGTTCACCCGCACCCGCGCCGTGCGCCGCTCGATCATCGAGGCGGGCCAGGATATCGACGCGCCCGATTTTGGCCGCCAGGCGGTCGAGCATCCGGCAAAGAGCTAGGTGATTTCAACCGGCCAGGCGGTTGCCATCATGGCGAGCGTCTCCGCCCGATCCGGCGCGCCCAGCCGGCCGCCGAAGCGCAGGCACTTGAGCGCGGCGGCCGCGCTGGCAAAGCGCAGTGCGTGCTCGACCGCCATGGCTTCCGCCAGCCCGACGGCAAAGGCGCCATGAAAGACATCGCCGGCGGCCAGCGTGTCGACCGCCTTGACCCTCGGTGCCTCGACATGGCGGGATGATCCGGCGCTTCGGTCGAACCACCAGGTACCCGCCGCGCCGCCGGTGACCGCGACGAACGCATCGGTGCGGGACGCCAAATCGGTGCAGGCGGTCTCCAGATCCAGCGCGTGGCCGCATATGATGCGGACCGCCGGCTCCGAGGCGACGATGTGCGAGGCGAGCGGCAATAATCGCTCCAGTACCGCCAGGGGCGCGGTATCGGCATCGAGTATGGCTGGGCGGCCGGCGGCGCGCGCCGCCTTAAGGGCAAGCGCCGCGGCGCCCGGCCAGCGCACGTCGGCCAGTACGGCGTCGAATGCCGTTATGTCGGTGAACGGCAAAACCTCGGGATCGGCCTGCGCGCGCGCGTCGTAGAAAGGCACGATGATCCGCTCGCCATGCGCATCGACCAGGATCGAGGCCAGTGCCGAGCGGGCGCCGCTGACGCGGCGTACATGGCTGCAATCGACGCCCTCGGCCTCTATCCCGGCAATCAGCAGATCGCCGACCGGATCGTCGCCGGCGCTCGCCCATAGCGACACCTCGGCACCCAGGCGATGCGCGGCGCAGGCCGCGCTCGTCGCCATGCCCGAGGCGATCTGGATGCCGTCCGAGGCGATGAATTTTCCCTGATGCGTGGGCAGTGATTCGACACGAAGAATGGTGTCAAGCGTCAGTGCGCCGACGCTCAGCAGCTTTGCCGGCCCCGCCATCCGTTAGTTGACCGGCTTGATCTTGCCCAGCGGAATGAAGCCGAGGGAAGCCTTGCCCTTGACCACTTTCAGCGGCATGGACGGTTCGCTGCCAAGCAGCGCCAGGGCGCCAAAACCCTGCTCGATCGCATTCTTCTGCTCGGGTATGGCGCCGGCAAGAATAGATGCCACCGCCTTGGGATCCTTGATCCTGATCATCAGGTCGGCGTCGACGAGACCCTCGGCATCGACTGACAGCGGCCCGGAAACGGTGACGCGCGCCGTGCCGGACGACAGATCGAGGTTGCGGATTTCGATCCGCTGGCCGCGCAGGCTTTTCACCTGCGTGCCGATCAGCGCCACGCCGTTCTTCAGTGTCACGTCGCCGCTGGCATCGAGCGCCGGCAACACCCGCCCGCCGATCGCGTCGGCATCGATCTCAAGATCGCCAAAGCTGCCGACATAGTCGAGATCGCCGTTGTTGGGCTGCAATTGGCCTGACGCCTTGCCGGCACTGAACAGTTCCACCGGATCGGTATCGTCGGCCGGGTCGGTCTGGCCCGACAGGCCCTCTGCCTGCAGCGCTACACGCCGCGGCAGCGGGTACCACAATTTGACGTTGGCCTGCAGATTGTCCCAGTCGATCCAGAGCGGCATCATGCCGGGGACGGAGGTCCGGAGCGGACCGCGTAGATTGGCAACAGGCGACAAGGGCTGGACGATCTGGGCGACGGCGTTGAAGGAGCCGGCCGAGGCAGCAATGCTCTTGGCGTCGTCCTCGTAGGCGAGGTTGTCGCAGGAGACCGTGAAGCTCAGTGGATAGCCACCGACCTGGAGATTGGCGCAGCCGGCCTCGACGCCGCTCTTGTTGAGCGTGGCAACCGCCTTGTCGGCCTCGGACCTGACCCTGTTGGCCAGATAGAACCAGCCGGCGCTGTAAATGGCGAACAGCACGAGGATGAACGCGGCAAGCCACCACAGGCGGCGACGGTTACCCGGTTGGCGTTCGTCACTTGACGTCATGCTTTGGCTCTCATTAACGCATGGATGGTGTGGACGGATTCTCAGGTTCCGAACACTAGGTAGACAGAGACGGATGGAAAAAACACCGGTTACCGGTGCGGTGCTGCCATTCTTTTTGCAATCAGGCGCGGTGATATGGGCGATTTTTGGGTGTTCGGCTACGGTTCGCTGATCTGGCGGCCGGGTTTCGCTCATGTCGAGACACGACGCGCCCGCCTGCATGGCTATCGCCGCTCGCTCTGCGTCTATTCCTTCGTGCATCGCGGGACGCGCCAGCGGCCCGGACTGGTGCTTGGCCTCGACCATGGCGGCTCCTGCGTCGGCCTTGCGTACCGTGTCCCTGGCGAATTGCGCGACGAGGTCATTGCCTATCTGCGCGAGCGCGAACTCGTCACCAGCGTCTATGTCGAGCGGACGCTCAAGGTTCGCCTCGACGGCGGTGGCGCGGTGGATGCCGTGGCATACATTGTCGACCGCAAGCATGAGCAATATGCGGGCGCGCTGGACGCGGCGGATGCGGCGGCCGTGGTGCGCGGCGCGGTCGGCCGGTCCGGCGACAACGAGGATTATGTGCTGAGCACGCTGAAGCATCTGGAAGCGCTCGAGATTCGCGACCACTGGCTGGAGGATGTGGCGCGCCGGATAGCGACTTTGTGAAGCGCTGGCTCCGCGGAAAAGGCGGCCAGGCCTTTGATCTCGATGCGGCAAGACCTAGGTTAGGCTCCGAACCCAGCCAGCGGGCGGCATCCGCCCGGTCCCAATCACCACGGAGATCCGTCTTGCAGAAACGCCGTCTCGGTCGCACCGACCTTTTCATCGCGCCGCTGGTTCTGGGTGGCAATGTCTTCGGCTGGACCGCCGACGAGAAGACTTCTTTCGATCTGCTTGATCGCTTTGTCGGGGCCGGCCTCAATGCCATCGACACGGCCGACGCCTATTCGCGCTGGGTTCCCGGCAACAAGGGCGGTGAATCGGAAACCATCATCGGCAAATGGATGAAGGATCGTGGCAATCGCGACAAGGTCGTGGTGGTCACCAAGGTCGGCTCGGACATGGGACAGGGCCACAAGGACCTGTCGGCCGCCTATATCGAAAAGGCCGTCGATGCATCGCTGAAGCGGCTGCAGACCGAGTTCATCGACCTTTACCTCTCGCACTGGCCGGATCCGACCACGCCCTATGAGGAAACCCTCGGCGCCTATGAGAAACTGCTCGCCAAGGGCAAGATCCGCTATGCCGGCTGTTCCAACCTCGACGCCGGCCAGTTGCGCGCGGCGCTTGACGTGGCAAGCCTGCGCGGCCTGCCGCGCTATGAGGTGCTGCAGCCGGAATACAATCTCTATGACCGCTCCTCCTTCGATGGCCCGCTGCGCGATCTCTGCGTGGCGGAGGATATCGGCGTCATCACCTATTTCAGCCTGGCCAAGGGCTTTCTCAGCGGCAAGTACCGCAGCGAGGCCGATCTCGGCCAAAGCGAGCGCGGCGGCGGGGTGAAAGACTACCTCAATGCGCGTGGCATGCGCATCCTGGCGGCGCTGGACGCGGTGTCGGCCAGGCATTCGGCCAAACAGGCGGAAGTGGCGCTTGCTTGGGTTATCGCGCGGCCCGGCGTCACCGCGCCGATCGCCAGTGCGACCAAGCCTGAGCAGATGGACAGCCTGATCCGCGCGGCGTCGCTGAAGCTGTCCGCGGACGACATGGCCGAACTCGACAAGGCCAGCGCCTGAGGTTGCGACGCTGGTGCTGACCACGCTGGCGGTGTACGGCTGACGGCCGGTGGTCAGGAGGCTTCAGGCCTTCGCGCCGAGCTCCCGAACCCGCTTCACCGCCGTTGGCGGCAGGGCCGGCGGGTTTGATGCGCGGGATGCCTCGAGGAGAAGCTGGTCGCAGGCAGTCTCGGTCTCACCGATCAGCCGCGCCATGAACTCGTCCTTGCCCAGGCCAGGCGGTATGGGCGGCAGGAAGCGCGCCTTGACGGTGCCGGGATAGCGCAGGAACTTGCGGCGCGGCCAATAGAGGCCAGCGACATGGGCGACCGGCACGACCGGAACGCCAAGCTGCGAATAGATTTCGACGATGCCGTATTTGTAGGCCGGCTCGTCGCCCGGCGCCCGGCGCGTGCCCTCGGGATAGATGATCAGCTGGCGCGGGTTGCGCGCCATTTCTTCCTTGGTCGCCGCAACCACCGCCTTCAAGGCCTTGGAACGGCTGCCGCGATGCACCGGGATCATCCGCATCTTCAAGATGTACCAGCCGAAGAAGGGGATCCAGGTCAGCTCGCGCTTGAGGATGTAGAGCGGGTCCTGGAGGAACGGGAAGAAGGCGATGGCGTCCCAGAACGACTGGTGCTTGGGTGCCAGGATGAAGGAACCCTCGGGCAGGTTTTCCTGCCCGGTGATGTCGTTTTTGGTGCCGGCGATCTTGTCATAGAGCCACATCGAGGTGCGCGACCAGAATTTCGGCACGAACCAGGCGCGGTGGCGGGGCGACAGGAAATAGTACGGGGTCCAGAGGATCATCTGGACGATCAGATTGACGTAGAAGACGAAATTGAACGCCAGCGATCTGACATAGAGCATGGGGGAGGTCCGGTGAGGAAGTGTGCGTTGGTTACACCAAGCGCGGAGAAAAAGGAAACGGTGCGATACTGCCCTTCCTACCAGGTCGCCTGCGCCAGGCGTTCCCTCAGGCGGGGGGCGGCGAAGTCGAGGAAGGCGCGCAGTTTCACCGGCAGCCGGCCCTGGCCCGCATGCACCAGGTTTACCGGCCAAGGCTCGGGTTCGAAATCCCTGAGCACGGGGCGCAGTGTTCCCGAGCGTGCGGCGGCGACAATCTGGTAGGAAAGCACCCGTGTCACTCCGACACCGGCGATCGCCGCATCAATCGCCGCCTCGGCGGTGTTGACCCGGAGCCTTGATCGGACCGGCACGACAAAATCAGCCTTGTCCACGGTGAAGGTCCAGGTGGCGAGCGAGCCAAGGCCCTCGAAGGTAATGCAGCTGTGCGCCTCGAGATCTCCCGGAGTTTCTGGAATGCCGCGTCCGGCCAGATAGGCAGGGCTCGCGCAGACAACATGACCGATCGAACCGACCCTGATGGCGACCATGCGCGAATCCGGCAGCCTGCCGATACGGACGGCGAGGTCGATATGATCCTCGGCCAACTGGCTTATCCTGTCGCCGAGCGTCAGGCGGATATCCACCAGGGGATAGGCGGCGAGGAAGTCGGTGACGACCGGTAGCACGTGAAGGCGGCCGAAGACGATCGGCGCGGTGACGATCAATTCCCCTGTCGGGGCGCTGTATTCGCCGCCGGCGGTGCGTTCGGCGTCGCCGACCTCGTCGAGGATGCGGCGGCAGGCAGCGAGATAGGCATGGCCGGCGTCGGTCAGTGTCAGCCGCCGCGTAGAGCGGTTCAACAGGCGTGTCTTCAGGTACCGTTCCAGTTCGGAAACCTTGCGGCTGACTGTTGCCAACGGAACGTCCGAATGGCGCGCGGCGGCGGAAAGGCTGCCGCCCTCCGCCGCCGCGACGAAAAGGGACATGGCTTCGAGACGATCCATCATTTCTTCCAGAAAATGGAAGGGTTGGTTGCAAATATGGCATCTACATCCGCAACATGGAAGGCTGCATATAACGGGGGCACACCTCAACCAGGAAATCTCTATGCCCCGCATCGCTACGCCTTCGTCCATCGCTGCCGCTCCCGCCGCCGCGCAGCCCATGCTGCAAGTGGTGGAAAAACAGCTTGGTGTCGTGCCGAACCTGTTTCGGATGGTCGCCAACAGTCCGGCGGCGCTGGAAGGCTATCTCGGCATGATGGGCGCGCTGGCCAAGGGCCGGCTTCCGGCGCCGACGCGCGAGCGCATCGCGCTGGCGATCGCCGAGATCAATGGCTGCAACTACTGCCTGTGCGCGCACACCTATCTCGGCAAGACGCTCGCAAGCCTCGACGATGCCGAGATGATGGCCAATCGCCATGGCGGCTCCATGGACCCCAAGGCAGCCGCGGCGGTGCGTTTTGCCGCCCGGGTTGCGCAAAGCCGCGGACATGTCGCCCGTGAGGATATCGCTGCTGCTAGGCTCGCGGGCTATGACGACGGAGAGATCATCGAGATTGTCCAGCATGTCGCCCTGAACGTCTGGACCAACTATATCAATGAGGTTGCCGAGACCGAGATCGATTTTCCGGTTGTTTCCGCCCGCAATGCTGCCTGAATCCGGATAGGAGCGGCGGTGCCCGCCGGTCCCCACCCTTCATGCCGCAGAGGAAATCCCATGTCTGAGAGCCGCCCGCCGCTTCCGCCCTTCACCGCCGAGACGTCAGCCCAGAAAGCGCGCATGGCCGAGGATGCCTGGAACTCGCGCGATCCGGCGCGGGTGGCGCTCGCCTATACGGTGGACAGCCGTTGGCGCAACCGCGCCGAGTTCCTGCAAGGCCGCGATGCCATCCAGGCGTTCCTGACGCGCAAATGGAGCCGCGAACTCGACTACCGGCTGATCAAGGAGGTCTGGGCCTTCCACGGCAACCGCATCGCCGTGCGCTTCGCCTATGAATGGCGCGACGACAGCGGCTCGTGGTTCCGCAGCTACGGTAACGAGAACTGGGAATTCGACGACCACGGGCTGATGCGGCTGCGCATCGCCAGCATCAACGACCTGCCGATCGCCGAGGCCGAGCGCAAATATCACTGGCCGCTCGGCCGGCGGCCGGACGACCATCCGACGCTGTCGGAGCTCGGTCTTTAGAAGCATTCAGGCAAGGAGGTTTCGATGAACGCACATGCTTTTACCAGCGATGTCGCCTTCACGCCGACGGTCAAGGCGATCCAGGCGCGCAAGGGCTCGCGCCAGTCCTACGCCCGCGTCGAGGAGCGCGGCGGCTGGCAGTCGGCGATCACACCGGACCTCGCCGCATTCATCGAAATGCAGACCAGCATCTTCCTGTCGACGGCCAATGGCGATGGCCAGCCCTACATCCAGCACCGCGGCGGCCCTGCCGGCTTTCTCAAGGTGCTCGACGAGAAGACGATCGGCTTCGCGGATTTTTCCGGCAACAGGCAATTCATCACGCAGGGCAATCTGGCCGACAATCCGAGGGCCTTCCTGTTCCTGATCGACTACATGATGCGCCAGCGCATCAAGATCTGGGGTACGGCGCGCGTTGTCGAGGACGATGCCGAGTTGACGGCGAGGCTGATGCCGCCGGACTACAAGGCGCGCACCGAGCAGATCATCCTGTTCACTGTCTCGGCATGGGATGCCAATTGCCCGCTACATATACCGCAGCGCTTCGAGGCGGCTGATGTGGCAGCCGCGCTTGGCGAGCGCGACCGGCGCATCCAAGACCTTGAACAAGAGATCGCGCGCCTCAAGGGCGTTTCAGGGGCTGTCGCCAAGCAATGACGCGGCTCAGCCGCCGGCGGCGGTCTCGGCCAGGGCGATTCCCTCGGGCGTCGGCTTCACCGGGATAAACCCGCGAGCCAGCGCCAGCAGGTACTTGGTGTATTCGGTGAACAGCACGCGCACCGCGCGCGGCTTGGTCAGCCAACTGCCATTATCCAGGTTGGAATTGACCACCGGGTAGGGTTCGAGCTTGGCGCCATGCAGCAGCCGGCCCATCTCCAAAAGGCTGCGCGGCATGTGATAATTGTTGGTCACCAGGATCACCGTGCCATAGGCATGGTTTTCCACCCATTTGGCGCTTTCCTCGGCATTGCCGATCGTGTCGAGCGCGGCGCGATCGATGTCAACACAGCAGGAAAACAGTTTCTTGTCGCCGCCGGTGGCCGCCTGAAGCTGGCGCCGGCTGGCCGAGGGGTGCACGCCGCTGATCAAGAGCCGCTCGCCCTTGCCGGATGCGAGCAGCTCCATCGCGGCGTCGAGGCGCGACTGGCCGCCGGTCAGCACAATGATGGCGTCGGCCTTGGCCGGGTTGGCGGGCGTGGTCAGATGACTGACCTTGCTGGCGAACCAGCCAAAGCCGCCAGCGAACACTGTTGCAAGCACAAGCAGGGAGAGAGCGGAGAAGCGCAGGGCGGTCCTTAGATGGCTAACCCTGCCACGGCCGCGCCAACGGTCAACCACCACTGGCAACTGTCCAGCCGTCCCGGTCGAATCCCGCACGTCCATGGTCATATAGTTAATCCTCAAATGCGGCCTTTGATAGGTAAAAGACGCACTTTGCGTTACGCGAATTCTTTCTCCGTGATCGCCCTGTTTCCGTCCAAGCCAAGACGAGGTCCTTTCATGCATCGGGTTGGCGAACGTCGATGTCGCTGAGATAGGCAACGACGGTGACGTGCGAGGTTGCCGCCGTCAGCGCGCCAATCACCAGCACCATCAGGACGACACCTGCGTAACCCGCCGAGCCGATGGCGAAGTTACCGAACAAAGCGGTCGCCTGATCGGCCTGCGGCGTTGCCATGTTGCGTGACGACCACCAGGAGAACACGATGAAGACGAGCACCGCCGCCGCTCCGCCGGCGGCCGCGCCCTTCATGCCGGTGACCAGAAAATGCCGGCGGAATTCGCGTGCGATGAAGCGCGCCTCGGCGCCGACGAAATGCAGCACCTCGATGATGTGGCCGTTGCCGTCCATGGCCCCACGGGTCGCGAACACCACGGTCAGTACCGTCGCCGACAGCATCAAGGCCAGAACGGCAACGCCTATGGTCACCGTGGTACGGGCCATGGCCACCAGCCGGTCGACCCAGGTGCGGTGGTCGTCGAGCGATGCACTCGGCAGTTTCGGCGTGATCGCGGCGCGCATGGCCGCGAAGTCAGGCGGGCTGCTCTCGTCGATGGTGACGATGATCAGGCGCGGCACGGGCAGGTCGTCGATGTTGAGACCCGAACCCAGCCAGGGCTCCAGCAGCCTTGCGGTCGCTTCGCGGTCGATGATCCGGGTCGACTTCACGCCAGGGAATTCGCCGGCGATCCGTGACGCCTGGGTAAGCGCCGCCTCCATGTCGAGGCCGTCGGCCGGCTTGATCTGGATCGTCGCCTCGCGCGAGATCTGGTTTTCCCAAACCGAGGCTGTGTCGCGCACCAGGGTCACCGCGCCGAAAGTCAGGCAGGACAGGAAAGTCATGATGGCGATGACCAGCACCAGAGCGCGGCCGGCAATGTTCTGCGCCGGCACGATCGGCGCCATCTTGCGTTGTGCGCGCGGCCTCGCCTCCACCGCCTCGGCATCCTGCTCCTCGAAATGGTCGGCCGATAGCTCGGTCTCAGTCATAGATATCAAGCCTTCCGCCGGCCAGGATCATGCGGCGCGCGTCGACCTGCTCCATCAGGCCAAGGTCATGCGTGGCGATCACAACGGCGGTGCCAAGCCGGTTGAGCTCGATGAACAGCCGCAGCAGCCGCCGCGCCAGCGGCGGATCGACATTGCCGGTCGGCTCGTCGGCGAGCAGGATCTCCGGCTGCTCGATCAGGGCGCGCGCGATCGCGGCGCGCTGCTTCTCGCCTCCGGACAGGACCGGCGGCAGCACATGCATGCGCTCGCCCAGCCCCACCCATTTCAACAACTCGGTGACGTCGGTGCGGTAGCTCGCTTCCTCGCGCCCGCGCACGCGCAGCGGCAGCGCCACATTCTCATAGGTGGTCATGTGGTCGAGCAGGCGAAAGTCCTGAAACACCACGCCGATGCGGCGGCGCAGATGCGGCAGTTCGGTGCGCGAGATGCGCGAGCGGTCCTTGCCGAAGATGGTGATCAGTCCACGCGTCGGTTTCAGCGACATGAACAAAAGGCGCAGCAATGTCGTCTTGCCGGCACCCGAAGGCCCGCTCAGGAACTGGAAGGAGCGCTCCGGTATGTGCAGGGAGATGTCGCGGAGGATTTCCGGACCCATGCCATAGCGGAGGCCGACATTTTCGAAGCGAATCAATTTCGACGACCTGAATTTCCTGGCCGCGGCGAACCGGCCTGTTTTGTGAAAAGACCATCGGCCGGCATGGTTAACCGGCGGTTAATTCCTGGCTCGTTTAGGCTCTTCAAGAGGGCTCCGGTGGGGAAGCGTTAACCATTTGTGTTTACGCAAAAGAAACGAAGAGCGAACACGCGCAATACTGGGGCCATGATGGCTGACGAACGAACCGCGCGCCCGGTTTCCGGCGAAATCATGACCGATCCCGCGGCAATTGCCGCAGCGGACCGGATCTTGCGCGCTCCGGCGGCTGATATCATCGATGCAGATTATATGGTGTTGCCGCGGCCGGCACCTCCAGTCGGAAATGTTTCGTCCCTGCCGCGTGCGATTGTCACCCCGGCCATCGAAGGCATGGACATGCTGCGCAAGCCGGAAATGCCGGCGGAACGGCCGCCGGCCTCGCGCGGCGGTCCGATCTTCTGGATCGCCGGCATCGGCGCCGCCCTTGCCGCCTTCTGGGTCTCGGGCGGCCATGCGCTGGTGCGCCAGGCACCATTCCTGCCCGGCGCGCAAGCGTCGGCGCTGACCATTTCAGGCGTGACGTCACGCGTCGATGCCTCCGGCGCCAATCCGGTGCTGTTCGTCGACGGCGAGGCCGCCAATGACGGGGCGATGCCGGCGACAATGCCGCCACTCGAAATCCGGGTGACGGGCAATGACGGGCGCACAACCCGCTATACGCTGGGGACATCTGGCCATTCGCTGGCATCCGGCGAAAGATTCGGCTTTGCCAGCCGGCTCGACGTGCCTAAGAACGGCGTAAGGACCGTTTTGGTCACCTTCGCCGAATAGCGTGTGTCGATATTCAGGTGAAGCCGGCCTGCAAACGGTGGTTCCCTGCGCTTCCGGTGCTCACGTACGCTCCGCTCCGGTTCTCGGAAACCACCGCTTTCGGCTCGGCCTGACCTGACTCTCAACATACGCTCTATGTGAAGGCGTTGGGAAAAAACTGGAGGGGCGAGAAATGCCAAACGTGCGCGGCAAGGACATCGAAGTCCTGTTTTCGGCATCGGCGATCGCGCGGCGCAATCTCGAACTCGCCAAGGAGATCGCCGGGCACGATTATCACGATCTCCTGGTGATTTCGGTGCTGAAAGGCTCGTTCATCTTCGCCGCCGACCTGATCCGCGCCATGCATGATGTCGGCCTGTCGCCGGAAGTCGAGTTCATCTTCATCTCCAGTTATGGCGCCGGCACAACCAGCGGCGAGGTTAGGGTGCTGCGCGACATCGACAACGAGGTCGCCGGCCGTGACGTGCTGTTGATCGACGACATTCTGGAATCGGGCAAGACGCTGAGCTTCACGCGCGACCTGATGCTGTCGCGTGGCGCGAAAAGCTGTTCCATCGCCGTGCTGCTCGACAAGCGCATGCGCCGCCAGACCGCGCTGAATGCCGATTATGTCGGCTTCGACTGCCCCGATTATTTCGTCGTCGGCTATGGCATGGATGTGGCGCATGCTTTCCGTGAATTGCCGTTCGTGGGTGTGGTGAAAGGCGATGTGTAAGGCGAGTGCCTCGCACCGGTGAATCCTGAAAAAGGCCTTAACGGTGTCAGGAAAATTAGTCTGGGCGAGCGCCTGGGTTTTCAGGAAAAGTCAACGTTTCGCCACCAAATATGCCGGCCATGGCAAAGCTTTTGATCGTCGAGGACGATGAGTCCGTCCGCACCCTCGCAGCCCGCGCGCTCGAACGCGCCGGCCACGCAATCGATATCGCCGCCGATGGCGCGCAGGGGCTTTCGCTGATCCGCGCCGCAAAAGGCGGGTACGATCTCGTCGTCTCCGACATACGCATGCCGGAGATGGACGGCATCGAGATGGCGGTTGCGGCAGCCGCGCTTTTTCCCGCGATGAAGATCATGCTGATGACCGGCTATGCCGACCAGCGCGAGCGCGCCGATGAATTGAACGGCATCATCCTCGATGTTGTGCAAAAGCCCTTCACGCTCGCCGAGATTCGCTCTCGCGTCGAACGGGCGCTGATCTGCTTCGCCTGATCAGGCTGGATCCCTGGCGACAAGCGCCGGTGCCGGGCTGGCGCGGCGCTCGGTGTTGAGTGCCAGCAGGCCGGCGCCGATGATGAGCGCCGCGCCGATCACCGTCGCTGACCTGGGCACCTCGGCGAAGAACAGGAAACCCCACAGCGGCGACCACAGGATGCCGGTATATTCGAAGGTGGCGACGCGGTTGGCCGGCGCCAGCCGGTAGCCTTGCGAGAGCAGGATCATGCCGGCCGAGGCGACGAAACCGCAGGCGGCCATCTTGAGAAAATCCGGCAGCGTCGGCGCGATCCATGGTCGCACCAGGAATTCGAGGCTCGGGTGGACGGCGTGGGTTATGCCCGCAATGTGGAACGTGCCGGCGACGACGGCCGCGCCGGTAAGATAGGCGCCGTTCTGGTAGAAGGCCATGACAGTGGACGATTCGGTATCGCCGATCTTGCGAGCCATCAGCTGCGAGAAGGCGTAGAGCACGGCCGAGCCCAGCGACAGCAAGGCCGCCCAGTCGAACAGCCCGGCGCCGGGGCGCAGCATCACCAGCACGCCAAGCATGCCGATCAGCACGGTCGACAGCGTCTGCCAGGAAACGCGCTCGCCGAGATAGGGGCCGGCCATCGCCATGATGCAGAGCGGCGCCATGAAATAGAGCGCCACGGCGTCGGCCAGCGGGAGGGCGGCGATGGCCAGGTAATAGACCGTGTAGGAGGTGAACTGGATGAAGGCGCGTATCGTCAGCAGGCCGAACCGTTTCGACAGGATTGCCCGCAGCCCGACATCGGCGTGAACCAGAACGATCAGGATCGGCAAGGCTACGATCGAGCGGATCGCCATCACCTCGGTCACCGGGTAGCCGCTCGACACGGCTTTGACGAGCGGATCCTGCAGCGAGAAGACCAGCACGCCCAGGCACAGGCTCAGGATGCCACGCACCATCCTATTCTGCATCCGTTCAGGCTCCCGCGCATCCGATCCGGCGACGCTCACCAGATCAAAAAGAACCCGCCACCGTTTTCGGGTAGCGGGCACGAGTGAGGACTCTTGATTGGTCCGCAGCCGATTTCGCGACTGCATATCCAATGGGTGAGGCGATTATCGTTCGGCGTTTGACATGTTGCAAACGAATTGGAATGATGCCAGCGATCAAATCTACTTATGATGGATGCCATGCGGCCAACCCTCGACAGTGATCTCCTGCGTACCTTTGTCGCCATAGCCGAGGCCGGCAATTTCACGAGGGCCGCCGAGCAGGCCGGCCGCACGCAATCGGCCGTGTCGATGCAGATGAAGAAGCTCGAAGAGCTGGTCGGCGACAGCCTGTTCGAGCGAGGTTCACGCGGCGTCGCGCTGACGCGGCGTGGCGGCGAACTCATCGTCAATGCCCGCCGTATCGTTTCGCTGCTCGATGAAACGGCGGCGTCGATGGCGGCGGCGCCGCTCGGTGGGCCGGTTCGCATCGGCATTCCGGAGGAATATGGCCACGCCATCCTGTCGCGCGCGCTCGGCGCATTTTCGAAGCGTCACACCAAGGTCGAGGTCACCGTACGCTACGCGCATTCGGAGGCGCAGATCGCGGCGCTCGCCGCCGGCGAGCTGGATTTATGCGTGGTGTTCGAATGGCAGGATCCTTCCGGCGGCGAAGTGCTGATGCATGATCCGACGGTCTGGGTGACGTCGAACCTGCATCACATGCATGAGGAGCGCCCGGTGCCGATCGCGCTCTATAACCGCGCCGGCTGGTGTAAGGACTTCGCCATCAAATCGCTGGAGCAGCGCGGCCTTGCCTACCGCGTCGCCTATACAAGCGATACCAATGGCGGCCTGAAGCTTGCCGTCACCTCGGGGTTGGCGATCGCGCCGATCTCACGCAGCAACATTCCGGCGGACTGCCGAGAGCTGACGTCCGCGGACGGGTTCGGCGACATCGATTCCTCCAATGTGGTGATGCATCGCAACCCGAATGCGTCAGGCGAAGCAATCGACGGCATGCAGGAGGCAATCCGCGAGGCGTTCGTCAACAGGTAGACGGCTCCATGGAAATGAAGCTGGTCGCTCTCGCCGCTTCCTATTTCAGCTCCAGCAGCCGTTCCAGATAGCTGCGCTCGATGTCGGGGCTGAGCGCATTGCCGAGCCGCTTGCGGATCGCTTCCAGGATCTGGCGCGCGCGCTGAACGTCGATCTCGTCGGGCACTTTCACCGAATCCCCGAAATCAGGACCCTGGCTGGCGCGCGGCCGGCCGAGCGGGTCACGGTCGGCATCCTGCTGGCGGCCGCCTTCCTGGCTGCCGCCCTGATCGCCCTGCATGGCCTGCATCTGTTTCATCATGTCCTTGGCGCCCTTGCGCAGCGCCTCAAGCGCCCGGCCCTGGTGGCCGACGGCCTCGTCGCCCTGGCCCTCGCCAAGCGCCTGCTCGGCGCTGCCCATGGACTTGCCGGCCTCGCCAAATCCTTCATTGGGCTCCATGCCCATGCCCTCGAGGCCTTTCTTCAGCTGCTCCAGATCGCTCTTCAGCTGGCCCTGGCCCTCCTGCAGCTGCTTCAGCGCATCGGCGAATTCCTGCGGCGTCATAGGCTTTGGCTCGCCATTCTCGCCGGGCTTGCCGTTTTCGCCAGATTGACCTTGCTCATCGTTCTGGCCAAGCTGCTCGTCGCGGTTGCGGCCGCGCTGGCGCTCGCCGCGCTGCATCTGATCCATGCGGAAGGTGTCGTTCATCATCTCCTGCTGCCGCCGCAGGATCTCGCCAAGCTTGTCCATCTGCTGACGCATCTGGCTGTCCTGCTCGCCCCCCTGCTGCTGGCGGCCGGCCTGGAGGTTGTTCATCATGTCCTGCAACTGAGACAGCAATTGCTGGGCCTTGTCGCGATCGCCGGACTTCGCCAGATTTTCGATCTGGTCCATCATGCGGTCGATGTCGCTCTGGCGCAGCTCCTGGCCGTTCTGCTGCATCTGCGGCGCGTTCGGGTTCTGCTTGGCGCGTTCGGCGAACTCCTGCAGGAACTGGTTCATCGCCTCGCGCAGTTCCTTCATCGCCTTCTCGATCTCGGCATCGCTGGCGCCATTCTTGATGGCGTCCTGCAGTGCCTGCTGGGCCTGGCGCAGCCGCTTTTCGGCCGCCGAGAGGTTGCCCTCCTCGATACCAAGCGCGATCTCCCAGAGGTAGGCAACCTCGCTGCGCAATTGATCGTCGTTCACCGCCAGCTTCAGCCGGCTCATTGCGCTCATGATGGCGAGGTAGTGGGACATGGTATCGAACGTGTCTTCAGGCCGCAGCGTGATGGCCTCCATCAGGTCGAGCACGCGCGGCTTGGCATTGGCGTCGAGCGCAAGCAGGCGGCGCTGTTCGATCACCGCGCGTGCCAGCGGGTTGGTGAACGGCCGCTCGGGCATCGCGAGCGTCTTGGTTTCGCTTGAGGCGGTGTGGCCGGCGTCGTCGGTGGCGACCAGCGTCAGCTTGATGCTGCTGCCGGCCCAGACATGCTCGGTCAGGTCTTTCGTGGTCTTGGCGGCATTCAACTTGCCGCCGCGGCGCGGCAGTGTCAGCGGCATTTCGGGCGGACCATAGAGCGGATGCGCACCCGGCGGCTGCGGGTCAGCCAGCGCGAAGACCGCCTTGGCGGTGGCGGCGCCGTAATCGTCATCGATCTGATAGTTGAGCTCGAAGGCGCCGTTTGCGGCGCGCTTGGGCTCGCCGACGAAGCGGATCTGCGGCGGCTTGTCCGGGATGACGGCGAAAGCCCAGCGGCCAAGCTGATCCTCCCCCGATTTCAGCGTCAGCGTCCCGTCGCCGGTCAGCTTGCTGGCGAACTGGCGCACCTTCGAAGGCGAGGCGGACGACACCGCCGGGCTTGCTGCCGGCTTGGCGGCGGCTTGCGGGCTTGCGGGGTCGATGGCGCGCGCATTGCCGTCCTTGTCGGCATAGGCAAGCGTTTCCTCGCCCGAGCCTCCGGTAACGCGCAGGGAGACGTCGCTACCCTCGGGGACATGAAAAGTCGGCGTCGCCTGGTTGGCGTCGGCAGTCAGGAAGATCGGCGGCTTGCCGGTATAGGCCGGCGGCGTCACCCATGCGTCGATGCGCGGCGGTACGGCGTCGAGCGTGCCATGTGCGCTGAACCCATCTGTCAGCCGGCCGCCGGTCGGCCCGAAGGAGAAGGCAAAGGCAGTGACCAGCAGGAGCGCCGCCACGGCGCGCAATCCCCACGGGTCGCGCTCCGGCACGCGCGTGCGCGGCAGATCGGCGCCGAGATTGTCGAGCTTTCCAGCCATTCGCTTCTGGTGCTCGCGCCAGAGCGCTTGCGAGAAACTGCTTTCCTGGCCGCTGGGCCGGTCGCTCTGCACCTGTACGGGGCTGTGCAGCAGTCTGTTGGCGGCTTCGATGCGGCGATCGATCTCGGCCGCGCCAGGTATGCGAAAAAAGCGCAGCGGATAAAGCGCCGCCAGACCTGCCAGGCAGAACATGGCGATAAGGCCGATGCGCACCACGTCCGGCAGCCGGGGGAAAATACCGAACCAGGAGACGCTGAGGAACAGGCCGACGACGACAATGAGCGGAAGCAGCAGCGGCCAGCCACGCTCGATCGCCATCGAGACCCGCGTCGCCAGCCGGCTCAAGGCCAGGCGTCCGGCCAGGCCGCGATCGCTGCTGAAGGTGGGTCGTTCGGTCATCGGCCCTTCCTGGAGCCCTGTTCCGTCCTGAAGGACCGTAATGGGCTTCTATCTCTTTGGGCATGATCTGTTCCGAAACTTGGAGTCCACTTTTCGGGATCATGCGGCGAGGCGGACGGGATAGCCCAAGCCTCACGACTCGAAGAATACCAGCAAACACGGCAAAGGCGAGGCAGTTTGAGAAAACGTGTACCCTGCCGAAATGGTTGCAATCAGAAATTGGCGGGGTTTGCGTTGGCGCCACAGACCAGCACGGCGACCCGTTCGCCCGGCGTCGGCGCGTAGCGGCCGGACAGGATCGCGGCGAAGGCGGCGGCACCACCCGGCTCCGAGATGATGCGCACGCGGTCCCAGAGCGCCTTCTGGGCGGCGATGATGTCGTCGTCGCTGACCAGGATGGAGCGTTCGACGAAGGCTTCTGCGATCGGGAACATCATCTCGCCGACCCGCTTCGGCGCCAGCGAATCGGCGGCGATGCCTTCCGCCGGCGCGTCCACCGGATGGCCGGCCGCGAAGGCGCGATGAAGCGTCGGCGCGCCCTCGGGCTCTACGGCGACGATGCGGATGCGGCCGGCATACCAGGCGGCGATGCCGCCGATCAGGCCGCCACCGCCGACGGCGACCAGCAGCGTGTCGATCTCAGGCAGATCGCTTTCGATTTCGAGCCCGAGCGTACCCTGGCCGACCAGCGTCTCCTCTTGGTTGAAGGCGTGGATCTGCAAGGCGCCGGTTTCCTCGGCGAACCGTTCGCTGGCGGCCAGCGCTTCGGCATAGCGGGCGCCGCCGACAACGAGGTCGGCGCCATAGGCCCGGATGCGGTCCAGCTTGGCCTGCGGGCTCACTTCGGGAACGAAGATGGTTGCTCTGTGGCCAAGCCGCATGGCGGCGTAGGCGACGGCAGCGCCATGATTGCCGCCCGATGCGGCGACGACGCCGGCCTCGGGAACCGGCCGCTCCAGGAGGTTGGTGAAGGCGCCGCGGGCTTTGAACGAGCCGGAATGCTGCAGGCATTCGAGCTTGAGGTCGATCGCCAATGGCCCCCGATCGAAGTCGGCCATGTCGACGCGCAGAACCGGTGTGTGCCTGATATAGGGGCGGATGCGCGGTTCCATCGCGGCGATGCGTCCGCCTGTGACGACGTTGCCCTGCGACATCAAAATCTCCTTGGGATTGACAGCAATTAGTAACTTGGCAAAATGGCTAAATGCAAGAGGTTGATGTCTTCAAGGCGATCGCCAACGAGCGCAGACTGCAGATTCTCGACTGGCTCAAGAATCCACGTGCGCATTTCCGGGCACAGGCGGATGGCGATCTGGTCGAGGACGGCGTCTGCGCGCTGCTGATCGCCGAGAAGCTCGGCATCACTCAGGCGACGCTTTCCGAGCATATGCGCGTGCTCGTCCAGGCCGGCCTGCTCAGAACCAAGCGCATCAGGCAATGGACCTTCTACCGCCGCGACGAGGACAGGATCGCCGACGCAAGGGCACTCATCCAGAACCGGTTATAGCGCAGAACCGGTTATAGCGTCGCGGCAGGGCGGCTTACGCAAGCCAGTCCGGCACCGAATCCAGCCCGATCAGCTCGTCATAGGTCAGGCGCGGACGCACGACATGGAAACGGTCGCCGTCGACCAGCACCTCCGGCACCAGCAGGCGGGTATTGTAGGTGCCGGCCTGGACCGCGCCATAGGCTCCGGCGGTGGAAACGGCGACGAGATCGCCCGCCATCAGCCGGGGCAGGTCGCGGTCGAGGCCGAGATAATCGCCGGTCTCGCAGACCTGGCCGACCACGTCGACCATCATGCGCGGCGCGTCGGCCGGCGGCTGCACGACCGGCCTGATCTCGTGGAAGGCATCATAGAGCGTCGGCCGGATCAGGTCATTCATGGCGGCGTCGACGACGAGGAAATTCTTGGCGTCGCCTTCCTTCACGAAAATCACTTCCGAGACCAGGATGCCGGCATTGCCAACGATCAGCCGGCCCGGCTCGAACATCACCTTGAGACCCAATTTGGTGACATGCTTGCGGACGATCTGGGCATAGGCGTCGGGCAAGGGGGGCGGGTTGTTGTCGACGCGGTAGGGAATGCCGAGACCGCCGCCGAGATCGACATGCTCGATGGCGTGGCCGTCGCCGCGCAGCGCTCCGACCAGGTCGACCAGCAGGGCGAAGGCGTCGTCGAAGGGCTGCAACTCGGTGATCTGGCTGCCGATATGGGTATCGATGCCGGTGACCTTAATGCCCGGAAGCGTTGCCGCGCGGGCATAGACCTGGCGCGCCCGCTGCCAGGGAATGCCGAACTTGTTTTCAGCCTTGCCGGTTGAGATTTTCTTGTGGGTCTTGGCGTCGACATCGGGATTGATGCGCAGCGAGATCGGCGCCACCTTGCCGAGCGCCACGGCACGTGCCGACAACAGCTCGAGTTCCGGCTCGGATTCGACGTTGAAGCAGAGAATGCCGGCTTGGAGCGCAAAGTCCATTTCGCGGGCGGTCTTGCCGACGCCCGAGAACAGGATCTTGCCGGCCGGGACTCCTGCGGCGAGAGCCCGGCGCAATTCGCCTTCCGAGACGACGTCGGCGCCGGCGCCGAGCTTGGCCAAGGTCCGCAGCACCGCCTGGTTGGAATTGGCCTTCATGGCGTAGCAGACCAGCGTATCGAGCCCGGCAAAGGCCTGGACGAAGACACGGTAGTGCCTAGTCAGGGTCGCCGTCGAATAGCAGTAGAACGGCGTGCCGACCTGTGCGGCGATATCAGGGATCGCCACGTCCTCGGCATGCAGCACGCCATCGCGGTAGTCGAAATGGTTCACGAGTGTGGTTCCGGAAGTTGAGGCACGATGCGATCGGGTTTGGACAAGACCAATCCCGCCTTCATCGGCGCTAGATCAGCGGGTCGAGAATGAACTTCTTGTCCACGACCGGTTTTTCCGGTTCCGGCGGCACGGGCTGGTGGGCCTTCTCGGCATCCTTGCGTGCCTGGACAGCCGCCTCATAGGGCGTGTCGAGGCCCGCCTTGCGGCCGCAGGCGGTCACGAAGGCAAGCGCCGCAAGCAGCGTCAGCGTCACCAAAATCCTGCTTCCGGTCATCGATCCATCCGTCCGAAACTCTCTGTCCGCCGCTGCTTTTAGCCGAGTTCTCGGTGCATTGCACCCCGGATATTGCTGATCGCAATATCCGGCATTACGCCTTGGCGAGACGCTTTTTCCAATAGCGTATCTGCTTTCTCACTTCCGACGGTGCGGTGCCGCCGAAACTGGTGCGGCTCTTGACCGAGTTCTGCACCGCCAGCACCGAGAATATGTCCGCCGTGATGCCTGGGTTGATCGATTGCAGATCCTCCAGCGAAAGCTTTTCCAGGCTGACCTTCTTGTCTTCGGCCAGCGCCACCGCGCGGCCGGTGACATGATGGGCCTCGCGGAACGGCAGGCCCAAAGTACGCACCAGCCAGTCGGCGAGGTCGGTGGCGGTGGCGTGGCCGGAGCCGGCGGCCTTCTTCATTGCGGCGGCATTGACCGTCATGTCCGCAACCATGCCGGTCATCGCGGCCAGCATCAGGTCGAGCGTCTCGGCCGCGTCGAACACCGATTCCTTGTCTTCCTGCATGTCCTTGCCGTAAGTCAAAGGCATGCCCTTCATCACCGTCAGCAGGCCGACCAGATGGCCGTTGACGCGGCCTGTCTTGCCGCGAACCAGTTCGGCCGCGTCGGGGTTCTTCTTCTGCGGCATGATCGAGGAGCCGGTGGAGAAGCTATCCGACAGCCTGATGAAGCCGAATTGCGGCGTCGACCAGATGATGATCTCCTCCGCCAGCCGCGACAGGTGGGTGGCGCTGATCGCCGCCATGGCAAGGAATTCCAGCGCGAAATCGCGGTCGGAGACGCTGTCCAGCGAATTGCGCATCGGCTCGCGGAAACCGAGCGCGCTCGCGGTCTGGTGGCGGTCGATCGGGAAGCTGGTGCCGGCAAGGGCGGCGGCGCCGAGGGGGCTCTCGTCCATGCGCTCAATGGCGTCGCGCACGCGCGACAGGTCGCGAGCGAACATCTCGACATAGGCCATGCAGTGATGGCCGAAGGTCACCGGCTGCGCCGCCTGCATATGGGTGAAGCCCGGCATGATGGTCGCCGCATGTTCCTCGGCTCGCGCCAGGAGGGCCATGATCAAGCCTTTCAACGCCTCGGCGACACGAAAGCATTCGTCCTTGACCCAGAGCCTCAGATCGACGGCCACCTGGTCGTTGCGCGAACGGGCGGTGTGCAGCCGGCCGGCCGCCGGACCGATCAGGTCGGCAAGGCGGGCCTCTATGTTCATGTGGATGTCTTCCAGCCGCGTCGAAAACTCGAAGCTGCCGCCATCGATCTCTTTCAGGATCGTGTTCAGACCGTGAGCGATTTTTTCTTGATCGGCCGCCGAAATAATGCCCGTTTGCGCCAGCATCTCGCTATGGGCGATCGAACCTCTTATGTCCTGCGCGTAGAGTTTGCGGTCGAACGAGATCGACGCGTTGATCGCTTCCATGATCGCGGCCGGACCCGAGGCAAATCGTCCGCCCCACATCTGGTTGCTGGTCTTCTTGTCGCTCATGGCTATAACCCGTGCTTCGGAGCAGTTTGAGAATATGGCAGACGGAAACAGATTTTTCCCGGCCCGGCGCCTGATCCTCGCCGCCCTGGTGGCGGGAGCGCTGGCCGGCGCGGTCGCGGTATATGTCAGCGAGAGCCGGTCTGGCAACAACGCCGCGCCCCAAGCAGCCGCCGGCGACAGCAAGGACGATGTCGCCTGCGCCGCCAAGAGCGATCGCGCCAAGAAGGTCGCGGCCGCGGCCACCGGCGAGGTCGCGGCACTTTTGCCGGCCGATCCGCCGCAGTCGATGAGGAGCCTCGCCTTCCACGGTCCGGACGGCAAGCCGATGACGATCGCCGATCATGCCGGCAAGACCGTGCTGCTCAATCTCTGGGCCACATGGTGCGCGCCCTGCCGTGCCGAAATGCCGGCGCTCGATGCGCTGCAAAAGGAGAAAGGCAGCGACGCCTTTCAGGTCGTCGCCGTCAACGTCGATGCCGGCGACGACGTGAAACCGAAGAAGTTTCTCGCCGATACCGGTGTGCACACGCTCGGCTACTACCGCGATTCGACGATGACACTGTTCAACGACCTCAAGACGCGCGGTCTGGCGCTCGGCCTGCCCGTCACCATGCTGATCGACGGCGAAGGCTGCCTGATCGCCCACATGAACGGTCCAGCCGAATGGGCGGGCCCCGATGCAAAGCGGCTGGTCGAGACGGCGCTCGGGTCGTGAGCCAGAGCACCTCCAGGATAGTGTGTAACGGTTCTCCGTCCGGAATTGCGTAAAAACAAAAAGCTCTAGGCCGAGCGTACGCTCGGCTTGAGCAATACGAGGCTGCCATCCTGGCGGTCGGCGCCTCGCGCCCGAACACGCTTGCCTTGGCCGGTCAGGTCTCCGAACGCCTCGATCGGCGCCGGCTTGCCGAGATAATAGCCCTGGCCGATCTCGCAGGCCTCGGCGTCGAGGAACTTCAACTCGCCGAGCGTCTCGACGCCCTCCGCCAGCACCGGCAGACCCAGGCCGCGCCCCAGCCCGAGCACGGCGCGCACGATCGCCGCAACCTGGCCGTTGGTGTCGACGGACTTGATGAAGGAACCGTCGATCTTGATCTTGTCGAAAGGGAAGGCGCGAAGGTTGGAGAGGGAGGAATAGCCGGTTCCGAAATCATCCATGGCCACGCGCACGCCAAGCGCCTTGACCTGTCGCAAACTCGCCAGCGCGCGCGGCATGTCCTTCACCAGCGCCGTCTCGGTGATTTCGAGTTCCAGCCTGGCTGCCGCGAGACCGGACTTGAGCAAGGTCTCGTGCACCTTTCGGCTGAAGTTCGGATTGTGCAACTGCACCGCGGAGACGTTGACGGCCACCGTCAGTGGATTTTCCCAACTGGCGGCCTCCTGGCACGCTGCGGTCAGCACCCAATCTCCGATCTGGCCTATGGCGCCGCTGTCCTCCGCCAGCGGAATGAATATGGACGGGGGAACATCGCCGCGTTCGGGATGCCGCCAACGGATCAAGGCTTCGAAGCCGACCATTTTGCCGCTGCTGATCTCTTTCTGCGGCTGGTAGACGAGATAGAATTCGTCGCGCGCTACTGCCTGGCGCAGTTCGTGCTCCATGACGCGCTTGTCGCGAGCCTCGGCGCCCATCGACGCCTCGAAATAGCGATAGGTGTCCCTGCCTTCGGTCTTGGCGCGATAGAGCGCGGTATCCGCATGGCTGATGAGGCTGGCCTGGTCTTCCGCGTCCAGCGGATAGAGCGCGATGCCGATGCTCCCCGATACCAGCCCGCCACCCGCCGAGAGCCGGTTCTCCTCGCGCATCGCGGCGAGCACCGCGTCGGCGATCCGGCTCGCCGCCTGCGGGTCGGGCAGGTTGGGGGCGATGATGGCGAATTCGTCGCCGCCCAGGCGCGCCAGCATCTGTCCGTGGCGAAGAACGCCGGAGACACAGTTCGCCACCTTCTGAAGCATCGCGTCGCCGGCGCCATGCCCATAAAGATCGTTCACCTCCTTGAACCGGTCGAGGTCGAGCAGCAGAAGCGCAAGATGCCCGCCCCTCGCGCCCTTGCCGGCTTTTGCGTCTCGGCTCGTGGCGGCGATTTCGGTATCAAGCCGGCTGGAAAAGCTACGGCGGTTGGCGAGCCCCGTCAGCGGATCGAAATGAGCGAGGCGAAGGATTTCCTGTTCCGCCTTCTTGCGTTCGCGAATGTCGCGGACGGCGACGACATTGTGAGGCTTGCCGCAATAGTCGATGCTTCTGGCGATCAGTTCGACGGGAATTCTCATCCCGTCGCGATTGCTTAGTTCCGCCTCCCACGGCTGTCCCTGGAAGTTGATCAGGTCGGATGCGGTGCGCTCATCGAAGAGGTCGCCAAGTTCCCTTCCGTTCAGTGTCGTGGCGACCATGCCGGTCAGCCTGGCCATGCTGTCGTTGACACTGACGATGCGATTGCCATCGCAGACGATCAGGCCTTCCACCGCGGCGTTGGCTAAGCCGTGCATGCGGTCGACCTCAAGCTTTTGGCGGCGGAAGCGAAGGTCGATCCACAGCGCGGTGGCCGAAAGCACCAGGATCACCAGAGTGGCCGCAGCGGCGGCGAAGGCCTGCGAGGTCGGTGCGACGGTGTGTTGGGATATGGCGATCGAGGAATCCGGGAAGATCGAGACGGCAGCCATGGCGATGAAGTGCAGGCCGCAGATTGCCAGCGTCAGCAAGACCGCACCGGCAAGCGTCGCAGGCAGCGACGAGCCGCGCAGGACGACGCGCAAAGCCAGCGCCGCGAGCGTCACGCCGGCCAGCAAGGAGACGGCGACGAGGAGCAGGTTCCATTCGATCCGGCCCTCGACCTCGAATGCCGCCATGCCGATGTAGTGCATGGCGGCAATACCGCCGCCCAGAACGGCGCCGCCGACCAGATGGTAATCAAGCTCGTCGCGCAAGGTGGCGACCCACATGCCGGCCGCCGTAACCGCCACCGCGCCAGCGAGCGAGAGTACTGAAAGTCCGGGATCATAGGCGTTGGGGATTCCCGGCGTGAAGGCAAGCATGGCGATGAAGTGCGTTGCCCAGATGCCGAAACCGGTCGAGGTGGAGGCGATCGTCAGCCAGGCAAGCCGATTTCGATCCGTCGAGCGGCCTATGTGATGAAGAAGATTGACGGCTGAAAAACAGGAAATTCCACAAATCAGCGCTGCCAGTGCAACCAGCCTCAGATCGTGCTGGTTCACGATGCAGTTATAGACCGTCAGCATCTTATTCCCCCTGGCCCGCAGGAAATAAAGAAAGAAATATGACTGATTAATGCTTGGCTGTTGAAGGATCGATAAAGCCGCCTGCAACCATAGCGTGCTTTTGCGGCGCAAGCTGACCGCAAGAGCACAGGCCAGGTCAGCCGCATCGATTGAAGACGACGGTTATTTCAGGCGGACGGTCACTGTCAGGGCGTCATGATCCGAGCTTGGGCTGCCATCCGGCAACACCGCCGGAAGAACCGCCGGCGCGCTGGCCGCGAGGCCGCGCGTGAAGAACCAGTCGATTCGGCCAACCGGGGTGCCGGCGGGCCGACGCTGGGTGGGCAGGTCCAAATTGTTGGCGGCCTGCCAATCATAGCCGCGCTCGGCAAGGGCCGCGAACAGCGGCTCGTGACGCTCGGCATGGATCAGCCGGTCCGGTTCGCGCATGACCCGAGCCATCCACGCCCGTGGGTCGTCATGGCGCTCCTCGTGGCTTGCCGTCAGCGTGTTGAAATCGCCGCCGAGCAGTACCGGCGCTTGCGCATCATAGTTGTCGATCGCGTCGAGGAGTTTGCGTGTCTGAGCTGCCCTGCCAGCCGGATCGGTTCGGTTTTCAAGGTGCACCGAGACGACCGTCATCCTGCGGTCGCCGATGCGCACCTGGCCGCCGATCGCCATGCGTCCGCCGATGCGCGGTTGGCCGCGCTCCGGCCGAAACCAGCCGCCGGCGGCGTCCAGGCGCACCAGGAAGGGTCGCAGCAGCGGCATGCCACTGGTCACGGCATTGCCGTGAAAGCCTTCCGCGTTGGCGGCTTCACCGGTTGCCATGCGCTCGGCCTCGTTGCCGCCAGCGAGTTCGACGAACTCGACACCATAGGCGAAGGCATGGCCGAGCCGGTCGGCAAGCACGCTGAGCGGATGGCCGTTGCCGGAGCGTGCCATGCCCTTGTCCACCTCGGACAACAGCACGATTTCGGGGGCCTGCCCGGCAAGCGTTCGTGCAATGGCATCGACATGACGGAGCCGCTCGACGTTCCAGGCCACCACCTTCAAGGCCTCGCCGACGTTCGCGCGCGACGCCTTGCCGCCGATTTCGATCTGGCCAAGAGCCGGAATGGCGGCTGCATGCCGCAAATGGGTGGCGCTATCGCGCGGGCCTTCGCGCATCGCCTGCCTGTCGGTGATGGGCACGTGCGCCAGCTGCTTCACCAGCATTTCATCATCCCTTTTAGCCGGGTAACAATGACGGCCTTTACGTCCTTGGAAGTCGCCCTAGCTACCTAAGGCGCCGGTGTGACGTTTTCATGCCGCTGTAGCCGCCGGAGGGGAGAAAAGACCAGCTGTGCACAGGCCCGGGAGGCCACAACAGAACTGTCACATACCTTCTCTAAGAGAGCGGGCAAGGACTTGCGCAAGACCCTTGTCAACAGTCATTCAAGAGGGAAGAAATCATGACGATCATCAAGCGGGGCTTTGCTGCCCTTGCCGCTGGCGTGCTCGGCTCCGCGCTGGCGATGCCTGCCTTCGCGGAACCGACAAAATTCGATTTCTGGTTTGGTCTTTCGGGCGATCTCGCCCGGGTCGTGGACACGCTGTGCAAGAATTTCAACGCCTCGCAGAAGGACTATGAAGTCGTCTGCACCAGCCAGGGCAATTACGACGCCACCTTGCAGAACACCATTGCCGCCTTCCGCGCCGGCAAGCAGCCCACCGTCGTTCAGGTCTATGACGTCGGCACCGCCACCATGATGCTGTCGGGTGCCTACAAGCCGGCCGACAAGCTCATGGAAGAAAACGGCTACAAGATCGACTACGCCGATTATTTCCCCGGCATCGCCCGCTATTACGCCACCTCGAAAGGCGAGATGCTGTCCTTCCCGTTCAACTCGTCTACGGCGTTGATGTACTGGAACAAGGACGCCTTCGCCAAGATCGGCAAGACCGAAGCGCCGAAGACCTGGGAAGACGTCGGCGCCGACCTCAAGGCAATGAAGGACGCCGGCTATGAATGCCCGATGGCGATCAACATCTCGGCCAATGAAAGCTGGCAGCTGATGGAGCAGTTCTCCGCCATTCACAACCAGCCGATCGCTACCAAGAACAATGGCTATGACGGCCTCGACGCCCGCCTCGAAGTCAACAAGACCAAGTTCGTGCAGTACGTCACCGACCTCAAGAAGTGGTATGATGCCGGCCTGATCAAGATCAAGTCGAAGGATCTCGGCCAGGATATGGTCCAGGCCTTTGCCACCGGCACCTGCCAGGTCATCCTGACCTCGGTCGGCGATCACGGCACGGTTGGCCGTACGCAGAAGGAAGGCATGAACTGGGACGTCGCCGAACTGCCCGTCTATGCCGGCACGGAGCGCAAGAACTCGCTCGTCGGCGGCGCATCGCTGTGGGTTCTCTCGGGCAAGTCGGATGCTGAATACAAGGGCGCGGCCGCGTTCCTCAACTTCATCCACGATCCGAAGACCGCCCTGTTCTGGTCGACCAACACCGGTTACATCCCGGTGACCAAGTCGGGCTTCGACTACATGAAGGGCCAGGGCTTTTACGACAAGGCGCCTTACAAGGGCCGCGAAGTCGCGATCGCCAGCCTGACCGCCTCCGAGCCGACCGAAATCACCCGCGGCATCCGCCTGGGCAATTTCACCCAGATCCGCGCCGAGTTCGGCACCCAGATGCAGGCGATCTTCGCCAACAAGCTCACCGTGCAGGAAGGTCTCGACACGCTGGTCAAGAACGGCGACGCCATCCTCGACCGCTTCCAGCAGACATATCCAGGCAAGACCCTGCCCTGATCCAGGGATTTCCCAGACCGCCCGCCGACCTATTTGAGCATGATCCCGAAGACCGGTTTCCAGTTTTCGGGATCATGCCTGGGTCGACGGGCGGACATTTCGTTATTAATCTCTCGCTTGCTTTAAGCTGACCACCCTGCGGCAACGGCGGACCGATGGAAAAACGCGTCACTTTCGGCAGTTGGACAATCGGCATTCTTTTCGCGGTGCCGCAGCTCCTGCTGATCTTCACCTTCTTCTACTGGCCTGCCGGCCAGGCCGTATACTGGTCGCTGACGCTGCAGCAGCCCTGGGGCGGCGGCAACATCTGGGTCGGGCTCGACAATTTCCGCTCGATCCTGGCCAACGCCGATTACTGGAACTCGATCACCGCCAGCCTTGTCTTTGCCGGCATCAGCACCGGGCTTGCGATGTTCGTCGCGCTCGTGCTCGCCGCGCTCACCGACCGCCAGCTAGCCGGCTCATGGCTGTATCGCGTGGTGCTGATCTGGCCCTATGGCATCGCCGCGCCCGCCCTGGCGCTGGCATTCCGCTTCATCCTGGCGCCGGAAGCCGGCTTCATGGCCGTCGTCAACCAGGTCTGGCCCGGCTTCTGGGATCCCGGCCTGGACGGCGCCGACGCCATGGCTTCGATCATCATCGCCTTTTCCTGGAAGTATGTCGGCTACAACTTCATCTTCTTCCTCGCCGCGTTCCAGGCGATCCCGCGTTCCCTGATCGAAGCCGCCGCGATGGACGGCTCTGGTGTCATGAGGCGCTTCTGGGACATCCAGTTTCCGCTGATCACCCCGACCATCTTCTTCCTGCTTGTCATCAACATCACGGAAAGCTTCCAGGATTCCTTCGGCATCGTCGACATCATGACGTCCGGTGGGCCGGCGAATGCCACCAATCTGATGGTCTACAAGATCTACTCCGACGGCTTCAAAGGCCTCGATTACTCCGGTGCCGCCGCGCAGAGCATCATCCTGATGCTGCTCATCATCGTGCTGACCATTTTCCAGTTCCGCTTCATCGAGCGGCGCGTCCACTACAGGTGAGACTGATATGGTCGAGCGTACCCCGTTCCTCAATTTTTTCACGCACCTGATCTTGTTCGTCGGCTTCGTTTTCTGCGTGGCGCCGTTCGCCATCGTGGCGATCGCGGCTTCGCATAATCTCAGGGATGTCAACGACGTGCCGATGTCGCTGCTGCCGGGCAGCGATTTCTGGATCAACATCAAGACCGCCTGGGTGACGGCCGACCTTGGTCCCAAGCTGCTGAACAGCTTCATCGTTGCGACCGGCGTTGCCGCAGGCAAAGTGATCGTCTCGGCGCTGACCGCCTTCGCGATCGTCTATTTCCGATTTCCCGGCCGCACGCTGATCTTCTGGCTGATCTTCATCACTCTGATGCTGCCGCTTGAAGTGCGCATCGTGCCGACCTACGCGGTGGTCGCCAACGTGCTCGAGCCGTATCAGGCTATCCTGGACGCGACCGGCCTGAGCTGGCTGATCGAAACGGTTTCGGGCGTGCAGGTCCAGCTCAGCGTTGGGCTGCTCAACTCCTATCCCGGCCTGATTCTGCCGCTGGTCGCCACGGCGACCGGGACGTTCCTTTATCGCCAATTCTTCCTGACCGTGCCGGACGAATTGACGGAAGCCGCACGCATGGATGGCGCCGGGCCACTGCGCTTCTTCATCGATATCCTGTTGCCGCTGTCGCGCAACAACATGGCGGCGCTCGGAACCATCATGTTCCTATGGGCATGGAACCAGTATCTATGGCCGCTGCTCATCACCACCGACCAGTCGCATGCGATGGCGGTGACCGAGCTCAAGCAGCTCATCCCCAATGTCGGCGGCACTCCGGAGTGGCATATCGCCATGGCCGGCACTCTCATCATCATGCTGCCGCCGATGATCGTCGTGGTGCTGATGCAGCGCTGGTTCGTGCGCGGCCTGATCGCCACCGAGAAGTAACAAGGAGACAAAAAATGGCCTCCATCGCAATACGCGGCGTCAAGAAGAACTATGCCAAGACGCAGGTCGTGCACGGCGTGGATCTCGACTTTGCCTCGGGCGAATTCGTCGTCATCCTCGGGCCGTCCGGCTGCGGCAAGTCCACGCTGCTCAGGATGATCGCGGGGCTGGAAGAAATTTCCGACGGCACGATCGCCATAGACGGCACGGTGGTCAACAAACTCGAGCCACGCGAGCGCGGCTGCGCCATGGTGTTCCAGAATTACGCGCTTTATCCGCATATGAGCGTGGCCCAGAACATCGGCTATTCGCTGAAAGTCGCCGGTGTTCCCTCGGCCGAGCGCAACCAGCGCATCCAGGCGGTGGCCCGCACACTGGAACTCGAGCAACTGCTCGACCGCAAGCCGATGGCGCTTTCGGGTGGCCAGAGGCAACGCGTCGCCATGGGCCGCGCCATGATCCGCGAGCCGAAGGTGTTCCTGTTCGACGAGCCTCTGTCCAATCTCGACGCCAAGCTGCGCGTGCAGATGCGTTCGGAGATCCGCAAGCTGCATCGCCGGCTGAATGCCACCTCCGTCTTCGTCACCCACGACCAGGTCGAGGCCATGACATTGGCCGACCGGCTGGTGGTGATGAATGGGGGACGGGTCGAACAGGTCGGCACGCCAGGTGAAATCTACACCCGCCCAGCCAGCCGCTTCGTCGCCACCTTCGTCGGCGCGCCTGCCATGAACATCCTCGAAGGCACCGCCGAACTCGACGGATTGTCGCTGCTCGGCGGCAGCCGGCGCCTGGCGATGGCTCGCGCCGGCCTGCCGGTCGGCACGAAAGTGGCGATGGGCATCCGGCCGGAAGCGGTCCGGCTGGTGGGACCAGGCACGGCCGGCGCGCTCGATGCCACTGTCGACTTGGTCGAGGAATTGGGCGCGGGGCGGGTGATCTATGTCGACCTCGACGGCGCGCCGTTCTCGGTGATGACCTCGGAGCCCGTTCACCCCGAGCCCGGCAGCACCGTCGGCCTGAAGATCTCGCCTGACGACATGCACTTCTTCTCGTCGGAGACAGGGACCCGTCTCGATGTCTTCAAGGCTTCGGTGCCAGAGCCAGCGCTTTGATTTCCAGCACGCGCGCCGCCAAAGAGACGTACATGAAAATCATCCAGGTCACCGACGTGCATCTTGGTCAGCAAGGTGAGCGCCGCTTTGGGGCCGACCTGCACCAGCGGCTGGATCAGTGCATCGCGCACATCAATGCGCATCACGCCGACGCCGCGCTTTGCGTCTTCACCGGCGACCTGACGGAGACCGGTGCGCCGCGGAGCTATGCCGATCTGCGCGCTGCCCTGACCACGCTGTCGGTGCCGTACAGGCTGCTGCCGGGCAACCATGACCGGCGGGCAAATCTCATCGCCGCGTTTCCCGACGTTCCGGTCGACGAAAACGGCTTCGTGCAGTCGGTCCACGATACCGGCAACGAAGTGCTGTTGTTTCTTGACTGCCTGGCGGAAGGGCGCATCGAGGGCGAACTGTGCGAGAGGCGGCTTGCCTGGCTCGAAGCCCGGCTGGAACGGTCGGGCGGCCGGCCCGCTTACGTGTTCCTGCATCATCCGCCGGTCGCGCTCGGCCTGCCTCAACTCGATCCGCTGGCGCTTCAACAGCCCGAGCGGTTGCTCGACTTGTTGCGGGGCCATGGCAACGTCCGCCATATCTTCTTCGGCCATGTCCATCGAGACATTGCCGGCACCGTTGCCGGCATCCCGTTCTCGGCGCAGCGCGGCCTGCATGCCCGCTTCGAGCTCGCCCTCGAGCGATCGAGCGAGATCGTCGAACAAGCGCCGCCGTCCTACGCCGTCATCCTCATCGACAGCGCCAACGCGTGCGTGGTGGTGCACGGTTGCGATTTTATCGAGCAATGGCCGATCTATTCAGCCGAAACCGGCGAACGCATCATGGCGTGAGCTTGCCACTTCGCTTTGGTTCAAGGGCTTAAAATCGTCGGGCTCAGGCGAAGACGTGCGCCTTGCCCGATACGGTCAGCCGCACGATCTCGCCGACCGCCGGCGCGTCCATGCCGGATTTGCGCAGGATCAGCGGCGTGCCGCCGATGGCCGCGGCGTCGGGCGGATCGGAATTGTTCAGGAGCCGCACCGCGATCGTGCATGTCGAGCCGGCGAATTCCGATTCCGTCACCTCGCCGAACGGCATGTCCGATGTGCCCGACATGCCCTCGCGCGAGGTGCGTTTCAGGCCGATCTGTTCCGGCCGCAGCATGATACGGGCGACATCGCGGCTGTCCGGCGCGTCGACGGCGATGCGGCCCAGCGGCGAACTGGCGAAGCCGCCCGAAATGCTCGCCGGCAGGATGATGGCGTCGCCGAGGAACTCGGCGATCATCCTGTCCTTTGGCTTGAGATAGAGCTCGCGCGGCGTGCCGACCTGGGAAAATTTCCCATCGCGCATTACCGCCACCTGGCTGGCGAAGGAGAGTGCCTCGGCCTGATCGTGCGTCACCAGGATGGTGGTGATGCCGGCCGCCTCCAGAAGTTCGGCCACCGCCTTGCGCATCGAGGCGCGCAGGCCGGTGTCGAGTGCCGAGAACGGCTCGTCGAGCAGCATCAGCCGCGGCTTCATCGCCATGGCCCGGGCCAGCGCCACGCGCTGCTGCTGGCCGCCGGAGAGCTCGTGCGGGCGGCGTTTAAGGATCGCCTTGTCGAGTCCCACGATGTAGGCAAGTTCGACGATGCGCTCGGCGCGCTTGTCGTCGTCCCGTGCCATGCCGAAGCCGATATTGTCCGAGATGGTCAAGTGCGGGAACAGAGCGCCGTCCTGCGCCACCACGCCGATACCGCGGCGATGCGCCGGGACAGCGGCGCCGCCATTGGCCAGCACCTGCCCGTCGAGTACGATGCGGCCTTGGTCAGGCGCCTCGAAGCCGGCGATCAGCCGCAGCAAGGTCGTCTTGCCGCAGCCGGAAGGTCCCACGATCGCCGTGCGGCTGCCGCTGGCGACGTTCAGGTTGACGCCGGCCAGTGCGGCTACCGGGCCGTAGTGCTTGTGCAGATTGCCGAGTTCGAGAAAGCTCATCGTCCTGCCATCCGCTTCGACTGGACGTAGAGCAGCCAGGTCAGGGGCAGCGACATCGCCACCATGATGAAGGCGTAAGGAGCCGCCGAGGCGTAATCGATCTCGCTGCTGTAGGACCAGAACGCCATGGCCAGTGTGCGGGTGCCGTTCGGCGCCAGCATCTGGGTCGCGGTCAGTTCGTTCATGATGCCGAGCGCCACCAGGGCCATGCCGGCCGCCGCACCGGGCGCCGACAGGCGGATCGTCGTCGACCACAGCGCATTGAGCGGCCGCCGGCCGAGGCTGGACGCGGCGCGTTCGAGCTCGACCGGCGCTTGCGCGATCGATGCACGCAGGCTGACCAGCGCGCGCGGCAGGAACATCAGTGCATAGGCGACCAGGATAGTGAACAAGGTCTGGTAGAGCGGCAGTGCGATGCGCACCGTGATGGTGACCAGCGCCAGCGCGATCACGACCCCGGGCAGCGAGCCGACGATGTAATTGCATCCCTCGAGCAAGCGCTGCAACGGACCCGGCGCGCGGATAGAGATCCAGGCCATCGGCATGGCCGCGACAGTGGCAAGCAGGGCGCCAGCGAGCGACAGGAACAGCGTCTGGCCGAGTGCCAGGCCGATCTCGTCGAAGCGCCAGACATCTGCGCCGCCGGCGGCGAGCCAGCGCCCGATGGTCACGAACGGAACGCCAAGCGCCAGCAATGTGGTGGCGGCGAGCAGCAGCAAGCTGGGCAGGGTGGCGCGGCCGAGGTTCATTCGTTGCTGGTATCGCGCGGCACCCGAGCCGACACGGGCATAACGTTCCTCGCCGCGGACCAGCACTTCGAGGCCGAGCAGCACGAAGCAGCAGGTCACCAGCACGCCGGCCAGCATGTTGGCGGCCGGACCGTTGAAGGTCGACTGGAACTGATCGACGATCGCGGTCGTGAAGGTGTCGAAGCGAATGAAGACATAGAGGCCATATTCGGCCAGCAGATGCAGGCCGACCAACAGCGAGCCGCCGCATATTGCGAGCCTGAGCTGCGGCAGCACGACGCGCCAGAACACGCGCCAGGGTCCATGGCCAAGTGCCGCGGCCGCGTCCTCGAGAGCGGGATCGAGACGGCGCAGGGCCGCCGACACCGGCAGATAGAGGAAAGGGAAATAGGCGATGACGGACACCAGCACGCCAGCCCACAGGCCGTGCAGCCCGGGCACGAGGGTGATCCAGGCATAGGAGTGCACGAAAGCGGGGATGGCGAGCGGCGCCACGCAGAGCCAGGACCAGAGCCGGGCACCGGGCAGGTCGCTGCGTTCCGTCAGCCAGGCCAGCGTCACCGACAAGGTGATGGCGATCGGCACCGCCAGCAGGACGAGCAGGCCGGTGTTGACCAGCAGTTCGCCGACACGCGGCCGAAAGACCAGTGCCGAGACCGTCTCCCAGCCGGTCTGCACCGCGATCCAGATGATGAAAGCGAGCGGCAGTAGCGCCAGCAGGGAGACAAATATGGCGGCGGCGACAAGCCAAGGCGCAGCCCGCCGCTGCGCCCGTCGACGCATCTTGGGCGGCAGGCCGGGACGCGCGAGATCGACCGCGGACTGCATCAGTTCAGGCGCCATACCGTTGCGACGCGGCAGCGGCAATCATGGGACCACGGTCGCGGTCAGGAACGAAGCGTGTCGTCATGGACGAATGCATCTCGAAACAAAACGCTCCCGCGAAAGGTGAATTCCCGCGGGAGCACGATCTGACGTCCTTATTAGGAAGAACGACAACTAAAGCAAGCCGGCTGCCGTCATCAGGTCGGTGACCTTCCTGGAGTTCAGCGTCGTGGCATCGACCTTCGGCGCCTGCAGGTCGGCCAGTGGCACCAGCTTCGGATTGGACTGCGCGCCCTTGCCGACCGCGTATTCGAAGGAGGTTCCGTTCTTCAGCACGTCCTGGCCGTTCTTGCCGGTCACCCATTTCAGGAAGGCCTGGGCTTCCTTGGGATGCTTGCTCGAGGCCAGCACGCCGCCGCCGGAAACCGATACGAAAGCGCCCGGGTCCTGGTTCTTGAAATAGTGCAGCGCGACGTTCTTGGAGTTTTCGCCGGTTTTGGCCTGATCGCCAAAGTAGTAGTAGTGGTAGATCACGCCGCCTTCGATCTCACCGGCATTGACCGCCTTCATCACGGTGCTGTTGCCCTTGTAGGCGGTGAAGTTCTCCTTCATCGCCTTCAGCCAGTCGGCCGTGGCGGGCTCGCCCTTGAGCTGCAGCAAAGCGCTCACGATGGCCTGGAAATCGGCGCCGGAAGGCGAAGCCGCCCAGCGGCCCTTCCAGCTCGGGTCGGCGAGATCGAGCATCGACTTGGGCAGCTGGTCTGCCTTGAGCTTGGTGGTGTTATAGGCAAACACGGTGCTGCGCGCGGCCACGCCCACCCATTTGCCGCTGGTGGCCTGATAGTCCTGCGGGACTTGAGCCAGCGTATCGGCGTCGACTGGCGCGAACAGGCCGGCATTTTCGACCAGCACCATGGCCGGCGAATTTTCCGTCAGGAACACGTCGGCGGGCGAGGCAGCACCTTCGGCGACGATCTGGTTGGAGAAGTCGCTGTCACCGCCGTTGCGCAAGGTGACCTTTATCCCCGTTTCCTTGGTGAACCCTTCCGCCCATTCCTTCGCCAGGCTTTCATGCTGGGCGTTATAGACGACGATGCCGGCATCTTCGGCCGTCGCCGGACCAGCGGCGAGGCTGATTGCAAACGCGGCTACGCTGGCCAGGGCAAGAAGGGGGGATTTCATAGGGTACTCCTCGGGTTGTCCCGCACTGGGGTGCGTCCGAGTACCAATTCATGAATGCACTAGTCAAGATTGAAAGACGACGGGCATCATCACGGTTTCGCGTGTCGGACGCCGATGGCATCACCCGATATGCGGGGCTGGTGGCTGCTCCTGCGGGATGCAGCCATCGACCATGGGATGAATGGTCCACCGCTGGTCCAGCCCCTGCTGTGTTCGTTTGGTCTCGGGATCGAACGCTTCGTTCAGCATGGCGCACCAGGTCCTGCGCAGATTGTCGCAGCGCGTCCGGAACGCCGCGCTGCCAAGCCCGTCACGGATATCCTGCGCGGTCAGGTCGGTGGTCTCGCCCGGCGGTTTGGGCGGAACCGTGCCCGTGTCGGCAAAGTCCGGATCCCACTGCAGATAGTGTTTCGCGTCGACACTGGCGGCCGCATCGAATTTGACCACCGCCATCAGCGGATGAAACTCGTGCCAGCCCTTGTGGTAGCCGTCATAGACATGTTCGCCGAGGACGGCGACATGATCGCCCATCCTGATGGGGCCGAGCGCCTTGTCGCCGACATTGGCGTCCTCGACATTGCCGGGGTTCCAGTTGAACAATCCCTGCAGGACCGGCTTGACCCCGCCGAAATAGGATGCCGCTCCGCCGATGGCGCCGCCAATGGCCGCTCCGAGCAATCCTCCCAGGAACGAGCCGATGGCGCAGCCCAGCGCACCCAGGAAGAACGATCCTATGGCGCAGCCGACAGCCGCTCCGGCACTGGCGCCGGCGGCCGCCGCGGCCACCGTGACGACCAGGGCCGCCGTCAGCAGGATGACGATGGCCGGCGCCCATTGGCGCATCTTGATCCAGAAGTCGCCCTCGGCCTCGCAGTGCAGGCTCCAGCGGGCATGATCGTCGGCCGGTGCGTAGCCCAGATCCGTCTTCAGGTCGTCGCGTGGCAACAGCAGCTCATGACCCTGAAAGCCGTCATTGAGAATATCGTTGGCCGGATGGGCCGCGACGCTGGCGGCGAATTCCGCCACGACGGTGCCGTCGGCATTGTAGCGATTGGCCGCCGCCAACGCCGCCTCGTTTGTCTCGGCGTTGAAGATTTCGGTCGTCGGATGCGGCATCAGTATGACGTCGAAATACTGGTCGTTGTCGAAGGCGCCGAGATCGCTGCGGAACGGATTGTAGGAGACGATGCCGACGGCGCATTTCGGATTGTCCTTGTCGAGGCAGACCAGGCGATGGTTGAGCCATTCCCCGGCGGCCTTGTCGATCGTCGCGGTAGCGGACGCCAGAAATGCGATTGCCGCGGCAAGTGCCGCACCGACCGGCCCCAGCAGCAGGCCGAAGGCGGCCGCCAGCCCGGTGATCACGATGATCTGCAGCGCCTGGCCGGCGAGGAAAGCCAGCCGATCGTCCTCGTTGTAGGGCTTGCCACCGACCGGATAGAGAAAGCAGCTCGTATAGTGCTTGTAAGCCATCGGGGCGCCTCAGCCTTTCGTGGCGGTGAGCGTCACGCCGCCGGTCATGGTGCGCGATCCGCTCTCGCCGATCGTGAAGACGTGGACGTTGAAGGTCTTTGAGCCGCGAAAGGCGGAGTCCTTCGGTTCAATCTCGACAGCGATCTCGGTCAGCTGGCGCGGCTGCAGCAAAAGCGTTCTTGGGACGATCCTGACCGACCAGTCGTCCGGCACGGGAAACCGGCCATACGCCTGTTCCTCGAGGGCCTCGGCCCAGCGCGCCTTGCTCTCGGCGAGCCGCGGCTGTGGGGTGTCCGTGCGCTCGTCTCGACCTTGGCCGCGTGGCGGGATACATGGCCGCAGCTTCGGCAGAGCGTAGCAGTCCGCCTCGATCTGGAAACGCCGGACGACCGAGGCCTCGTTGCGCACGCTGAAGACGAACTTCGCCGGTGAGCGCATCTCGGCAATGTTGACGTTCTTCTGGCCAAGGTTGTTGCTGGGGTTGGCGTCATCGCCCCAGGAAAGCTGTGCTTGAAGGCAGTAGTGGCCGCCGGTGGCGGGCGTGGTCCAACTGAACTCGGCATAGGCAGGGCAATCGATCGTGCCCTTGGCTCCGAGATTTATGGCGACGTTGGCGATCGGACGGGAAATGGTCTGGGCGCCGAATGACAGGTAGGACAGTGCCACCCCGACGCCCACCGCCGGGGCGTCATAGGACCCGTTCCAGACGCGCACGCGAACGCGATATGCATGTGCTGGCTGAAGCGCGCCGCTGACCGGCAAGGTGCCGTCGAAAATGTCGATGTCGGGATTGTCCCAGGTGACCGCGAGCCCCTGCGCCATCAGATAGTACTGGGCGTATAGAAGAGGATCGGCGCGCTTGTAGATGTCGGGCGGTAGCTGGATGCAGCAGTCGTTCTGCGCCGGGCTGGGCAGCCGCTGGTCCTTGGCCAGCCGGCACAGCAGCCTGCATATCGTGGCAAACAGCACCTTCAGCCCGGCGGCCAGACGCTTCCAGAATTCGGCGGCGAACAACAGCAAGGCCGCGGTTCTGATGTGGTTGACCAGAGATCCTGCCATGTCGTGTTTCCCACGCTGAGAGGACGCAACGGTAATGTTTTCCTGGCGGACCTGTCTCCGCCGGTTGTCCAGAGGCTATTTCTTCAGTGATCCCTGTCTTCTGTAGAAGTAGACGGCGGCGACAAGGACTATGGCCGCAATGACAAGGCTGCTCTCGAAAGTTCCCGAGCCATTGTCGGGAGAAAATCCAAAAATGCGTTCAATGAAATCCATTTCGGCCGCCCTCCGATCCCTTGACGCTACAGAAGGGTTTACCTTACGTCAATCAAAGGTTGGTCCCGCGCCGCTCCTCACGCATGAGCTGGGAACCAGAGAACCCGTCCGGGAATTTAGCGAGCCATCCCGCAAACTTTCGTGATTTGCCCGTAGTTTGGCTTGGACATTATTTCGCCGGCCACGTAACAAATCAGTGCCGAGGCGCGAAGATCGGGGAGTGAACTCTTGTGAGCGGCAAGGACGAGGCCGAGCTTTCCCGGCTGATGCGGGCCGCGATCGCGGGGGATGAAAAGGCCTATGCCGACTTTCTGCACCGGATTGCCGCGCTGGTGCGCGGTTTCGTCAGGCGCAAGATCGTGCAGGGCGGGGTCGATCCCGAGGATGTCGTGCAGGAAACCTTGCTGGCCATTCATGTGAAACGGCACACCTGGCGCCAGGACGCGCCGGTGCTGCCCTGGGTCTATGCGATTGCCCGTTTCAAGCTGATCGATGCGTTCCGGCGGCGCGGACGGCGCATCGAGATCGATGTCGACGACATCGCCGAGACGTTCGCCGAGCCCGAAACGGAAACCGTCAGCGAGCGGGACATCAACCGGGCGCTCGACGGGCTGCCGCCGGCACAGCGTTCCGTGGTTTCAGCAGTATCCGTGGAGGGCCGCTCGATCGGGGAGACGGCGGCTAAGTTCGGCATCAGCGAGACGGCGGTGCGGGTGTCGCTGCACCGGGGACTTACCGCCATAGCCAGGCGATTCGGGCAGGGGCGGTTCGGGCGGGAATGACATGAAGACCGACGATCTCATCAAGGCGCTCGACGCCGATGCCCGCAGCAAGGCGATGCCATTGCGCTCGGCCTGGTGGCTGGCGGCTGGCGCGGCCGCCTTGGTCGCGGCCGCTGTCTTCATGATGACGATCGGGCCGCGCCCCGATTTCATGGTGGCCGCGCACACGGTGCGTTTCCTGTCCAAATTCGTTTTCACCATCGTGCTCGCCATCAGCGCCTTTGCCCTGATCCGTGCCCTATCGACGCCGGGCGCGGCGACAGGCCGGGCTATGGCGGCGATGATCGCGGCGCCGCTGCTGGTCGCGGTGGCCGTGGTGCTGGAGCTCTTCGTGGTGCCGCAGGCCCTGTGGAGCACGCGCATGATCGGCTCGAACATGATGATCTGCATGGGCTTCATCTCGCTGATCGGCATCGGCCCGCTGGCCATCTTCCTGTGGATGCTGCGCTATGGCGCGCCGACACGGCCGGTGCTTGCCGGCGCGGTCGCGGGGCTGCTTGCCGGCGGGCTGGCGGCGACTTTCTATGCGGCGCACTGCTTCGACGATTCGCCGCTTTTCGTTGCCACCTGGTACACGATCGCCATCGCAGCTCTCGCTTTGCTTGGTGCGCTCGGCGGGCGGTTTTTCGTGCGCTGGTAGCAGGATACTCACGCCTACACCCCGTGAATACCGATCCTTAATCATGCCGGCAATTGTTTGCCGGTTTTCCATGTCGCCTATGCCCTTGGCGCAACCTTTCCTTAAAATCGATCCTTCAGGGTTTTAACGGGAAAAAGCGATTGCCCACGGGGGTGGCACGAATCGTGACATTGCGAGGTATCATCGGGCCGGGACGGCACAAGCATGCAGCTCTCACGCTGCTTGTGGCCGGTCTGGCCGTAGTGGCCGCCTCGCTTGTACTGTCAAGGCTGGACCTTGGCGCGCAAGCCCTCAGACTTTGCCTCCAAATATCGGTCGCGGTGACGGTCTGCGCGCTTTTCGCGGCCTATCTGTTCATCGGTCGAATCTCGGAGGATCGACGGCAGATCACGGACAGCGAGCAGCGGTTCCGCCGGGCCATGGAGGACTCGGCGATCGGCATCGCTATCGTCGGTCTCGACGGGCGTATTCTCCAGACCAATCCGGCCTTTGCCGCCATGCTTGGCTACAGCCGCGACGAGATCGAGGCGCTGACCTTCTTCCAGCTCACGCATCCCGACGATGTGCAGATCGGCAGCGAAACGATGGCCGGCCTGAAGGCGGGCACCGTCGATGCCTTCCACTTCGAGAAGCGTTATCTCAAGAAGGACGGCACACCCGTCTGGGCTCATCTTGCCGGCTCGGTTATTCGCGACGAGAAAAGCGGCCGGCCGCTCTATCTCGTCTCCCAGATCGAGGACATCGACGCGCGCAAACAGGCCGAGGCGCGCATCACAGAGGCCGAAACGCGCTGGAACTTCGCGCTGGCCGGCGCCGGTCAAGGTGTCTGGGATTTCGACATGCGCAAGGGGGGCACCACCTATTCCTCCACCTGGGTCAAGATGCTGGGCTACGGGGATGGCGAGCTCGATGGCGACCCCGATCGCTGGCTGACGATGATCCATCCAGACGATCGCGCCACGGTCGCGGAGGCCGATCGCGCCCATCTCGCCGGCGAGACGGAATTTTTCGAAGCCGAATTCCGCATGCGCCACAAGGACGGCCGCTGGATCTGGATCCTCGACCGCGGCAAGGCCATCGAGCGCGATGCGGACGGACACCTGGTCAGAGCGATCGGCAGCTTGATGGACATTACCCGGCGAAAGCAGGCCGAAGAACGGCTCATCGTCTCGGCGGCGATGCTGGCCGACGAGAAGGAGCGGCTGAGGGTGACGCTGCAATCGATCGGTGATGCCGTCATCTGCACCGATGCCGCGAACCGCGTCACTTTCATGAACCCGGTGGCCGAAAAGTTGACCGGCGTTTCCAGTGACGATGCGCTGGGCAAGACGCTGAGCCATGTCTACTGGGCAGTCGACGAGGAGACGGGCCACAGGATCGGGATGACGCGGCCGGTGACAGGCGAAGAGGCGCGCTCCGACCAGAACAGCCGCGCGGTCCTCATCCGCCGCGACGACACACGCTGCAGCATCCGCCAGGTCGTGTCGCCGATCCTCAACGAACGCAACGAATTCTGCGGTCTGGTGATCGTCTTCCAGGACTTCACCGATGCGCGTGCCCTGCAGCGACAGCTTGCCCATGCCGCCGCGCACGACGCACTGACGGGCCTTGCCAACCGCTCGAGCTTCATCCGCGCCATGGAGGGGATGGTCGATCAGGCGCGCAAGGACGGCACGACGACAGGGGGTCGCCATCAGTTTATGTTCATCGACCTCGACCATTTCAAGCTGGTCAACGACACGGGAGGTCACGCTGCCGGAGACGCCCTGCTGAAGCGGGTCGCTGACGCCGTGCGCGGCGTGCTTGGTCCTGAAGACATCGTCGCGCGCCTGGGTGGCGACGAATTCGCCGTGATCCTGAAATCGGCTTCCATCACCGGCGCGAGGATCGCGGCGCGTTCCATCATCGATGCGATAGCGGGCCTGAACTTCATCTGGGATGGCCGGCCGCACGGGATCGGCGCCAGCATCGGGTTGACGGCGATCTGCGCCAATTGCGGCGAAGTCGACGAGATCATCGCAAGGGCCGACGCCGCTTGCTACGCGGCCAAGGCCGCCGGCCGGGGATGCGTTTCGGTGGCGCCGGACGGCAAGATCAGCGACGACGACAGGTCAGAACCGCCCAAGCCACTCGCCGCGGCCTCGTGAGCGGCAATCACGTCAGCGCGTCGGAACGGGATGCTCGCCGCGATAGTCGTAGAAGCCGCGCCCGGTCTTGCGGCCGAGCCAGCCGGCCTCGACATATTTGACCAGCAGCGGACAAGGCCGGTACTTCGAATCCGACAGGCCGTCATGCAGCACCTGCATGATCGACAGGCAGGTATCCAGGCCGATGAAATCGGCAAGCTGCAGCGGTCCCATCGGATGGTTGGCGCCGAGCCGCATGGCGGTGTCGATGGCATCGACCGAGCCGACGCCCTCATAGAGCGTGTAGATCGCTTCGTTGATCATCGGCAAAAGGATGCGATTGACGATGAAGGCCGGGAAATCTTCCGAGACGGTGATCGTCTTGTCGAGCTGCTTCACATAGGTCTTGGCCGCCTCGAAGGTCTGGTCCTCGGTGGCGATGCCGCGCACCAGTTCGACCAGCTTCATCAGCGGTACCGGGTTCATGAAATGTATGCCGATGAACCGCTCCGGCCGGTCGGTCTGGGCAGCTAGCCGTGTGATCGAAATCGACGAGGTGTTGGTCGCCAGGATCGCTTCGGGATTGAGCTGCGGACAGAGCTGCGCATAGATCTTGCGCTTGACGGTTTCGTCCTCGGTTGCCGCTTCGATCACCAGATCGGCGCCGGCGAGATCGGCCATCGTCGGTGCCGATGCGATGCGTGCCATGGCCTGATTGCGCAGCTTCTCGTCGAGCTTGCCGGACCCCACCTGACGGGCCATGTTGCCGCTGATTGTGGCAATGCCCTTCTCGATGCGGTCGGGCGATATATCGTAGATCAGCACCTTATAGCCCGAAAGCGCGGAGACGTGGGCGATGCCGCCGCCCATCTGGCCCGCACCAATGATGCCGATCGTCTCGATCTTGCTCATTACCCGATCCCGTCCGGAGCGTTTTTCGCTGGATCGCGAACCGCCCCATCTCTTTGTTTTCCCGCAATTCCCGGCGCAAAAACCCCTGCGCACTGCTGCTGGAATTGCTCTCAGCCTTTGTGGCCTGCTTATTGTGCGGTGCAAACTAAAAGGGTGGGGCGACTTCGTCTACCCCACCCCTCACAATTTAATACGGTTGCGCGGAAGCGTCAAAGCGCCTTCTGCAACTCCGGCAGGATGACGAAGAGGTCGCCGACGAGGCCGTAATCGGCGACCTGGAAGATCGGCGCTTCCTCGTCCTTGTTGATGGCGACGATGACCTTGGAATCCTTCATGCCGGCAAGGTGCTGGATGGCGCCGGAGATGCCGACCGCGATGTAGAGATCGGGGGCGACGACCTTGCCGGTCTGGCCGACCTGCCAGTCGTTCGGCGCGTACCCGGCATCGACGGCGGCGCGGGAGGCGCCGACGGCGGCACCGAGCTTGTCGGCGACCGGCAGGATGACCTCCTGGAATTTCTCCGAGGAACCGAGCGCGCGGCCGCCCGAGATGATGATCTTGGCCGAGGTCAACTCCGGACGGTCGGTCTCCGACAGCTTGTTCTCGACGAAGGTGGACAGGCCGGGATTGGCTGCCGCATTGACCGTCTCGACCGAAGCCGAGCCACCGTCGGGCGCGGCCTGGAAGGAGGCGGTGCGCACGGTGATGACCTTCTTGGCGTCGCTCGACTGCACCGTCTGGATGGCATTGCCGGCATAGATCGGCCGCTTGAAGGTATCGGGCGACACCACTTCGATGATCTCGGAGACCTGCGCGACATCGAGCAGGGCCGCCACGCGCGGCGCGATGTTCTTGCCGGCCGACGTCGCCGGCGCGATGACCGTGTCGTAGGCGCCAGCCAGCGAGACGACCAGTGCCGCCGTCGGCTCGGCCAGGCGCTCGGCGAGTTCGTCGGCTTCGGCGAGCAGCACCTTGCTCACGCCCTTCAGTTTCGCTGCTGCGTCGGCGGCAGCCTTGGCGCCTTTGCCGGCCACCAGCACATGAACGTCCGAGCCGATCTGCAGGGCGGCCGAAAGCGCTTTGGCGGTCTGGTCGGAAAGGGTGGCGTTGTCGTGTTCAGCGATGAGGAGAATTGCCATGTTGTCTGTTCCTTCCGATCTCAGAGCACGCCGGCTTCGTTCTTGAGCTTGTCGACCAGTTCGGCGACGCTCTTGACCTTGACACCCGCCTTGCGGCCGCTCGGCTCCTCGGTCTTGATGACCTTGAGGCGTGGCTTGACGTCGGCGCCGTAATCGGCCGGGCTCTTCTCGTCGAGCGGCTTCTTCTTGGCCTTCATGATGTTGGGCAGGGAGGCATAGCGCGGCTGGTTGAGGCGAAGGTCGGCGGTGACGATCACCGGCATCTTCAGCTCCACCGTCTGCAGGCCGCCGTCGACTTCGCGCGTCACCTTGGCATGATCGCCCTCGATCACGACTTTGGAGGCGAAGGTGCCCTGCGCCCAGCCGAGCAGGGCCGCCAGCATCTGGCCGGTCTGGTTGGAATCGTCGTCGATCGCCTGCTTGCCGAGAATGACAAGGCCTGGCTGTTCCGCATCGACGACGCCCTTCAGCACCTTGGCGACGCCCAGCGGCTCGGTCTGTTCGTCGGTCTTGACCAGGATGGCGCGGTCGGCGCCCATGGCGAGTGCGGTGCGCAAGGTTTCCTGCGCCTGCTGCGGACCGATCGACACGACGATGATCTCTTCGGCCTTGCCGGCTTCCTTGATCCGGATCGCCTCTTCCACCGCGATCTCGTCGAACGGGTTCATCGCCATCTTGACGTTGGCCAGCTCCACCGCCGAACCATCAGCCTTCACGCGCACCTTGACGTTCGCGTCCACAACCCGCTTCACGGGCACAAGGATCTTCATTTGCCTGTCACCTCTTCACGCTAGTTGGGCGCGCTATAGCAGCCTGCGCCCCTTCTGAGTTGTCGAAAGCCGACATTCCTGACTGAATTCCGGCCAGACGGAATTCTGGCCGGATGGAAATTCTGGTCTTTGCCCGCCCTGGCTGCTCCTTAAACGCCTTGGGCCGCGGCGGAGACGTTTCCGTAATTGTGGCAACCCGTGCCGTCAATACGCTGACAGCCGCTCAAATCGGTTCAGTTTGGGCCAGAAGGGTTTCCACGTCCCCAGCGCGTCGTGGTGGCGGCCGTTTGGGGCGCCGCTGGTTCGCCGACCACCGGCGGCTGTTCAGGAGTAGGTACCACGGCATCCTCGTCGGCGGGTGCGAACAGCGGCACGCCGCGGCTGCGCAGGACCAGCACCAGAACCGCGCCGGCAATGATGCCGCCGATGTGGCAGGCCCAGGATATCTGATCCTCGCCGCCGGCCGCGAACATGACGATCTGGAACAGCACCCACAGGATGAGCGGGATAAAGGCTGGAATGCGCAAAGGGATGCGGGCGAAGGCAAGCACCCACACCTTCACCCTGGGATAGAGGATCAGGTAGGCGACGACCACGCCGGCGATGGCACCCGACGCGCCGATCAACGGCGCCTGCGAATCCCAGGCGACCAGCCCCTGGAAGGCGGCTCCGGCGATGGCGCACAGCAGATAGAAGATCAGGTAGCGGATGTGGCCGAGCGCGTCCTCGACATTGTCGCCGAAAACCCAAAGGAACAGCATGTTGCCGCCGAGATGGAAAATATCGGCATGCAGGAAGGAATAGGTGAGATAGCTCAGGCTCTCGGGGATGATGACAAAGCGGGGGTCGAGTTCGGCCGTGTCGTGAACGACGGACGGGATGAAGCCGAGACCAAGCACGGCGGCATTGGTGAAGTTCTCGCCGCCGAGCGCCGTGGCGCAATAGATCACGGCGTTGGCGACAATCAGACCGATGGTCACATATTGCAGCCTGATGTGGCGCAGCCTGTTGGTGTCGTAAAGCGGGATGAACATCGGTCGCCGGCCCCTCCCGCCTCTGGTCCGTTCAGCGGTTCTTGCCGGGAACCCATAGCACGTCGGCATTTCCGTTGTCATTGACCGCCCGGGCGGCGACAAACAGGAAATCCGAGACGCGGTTGATGTATTTCAGCCCGTCGCGGTTGACGTGTTCGGCCGGGTCCTGAGCCAGGGCGACCATCAGCCGCTCGGCGCGCCGTGCCACCGTGCGGGCGAGATGAAGCGCCGCCGCTGCCGGCGTGCCGCCGTTCAGCACGAAGGATTTCAGCGGCTGGAGCTTCTTGTTGAGGACGTCGATGTCGTGCTCGACACGGTCGGTCTGCGTGGCAACGATGCGCAACGGCTCGTAGCCAAGCGGCTTGCCGTCATCAGGCACGGCGAGGTCGGCGCCGAGGTCGAAGAGATCGTTCTGGATGCGCGAGAGCATGGCGTCGATCGCCTGGTAGCTCTGTTCGGTATGCACGCGAGCCATGCCGATGCAGGCATTGGCTTCGTCGACCGTGCCGTAGGCGTCCACCCTGAGATCGGATTTCAGCCGCCGCTCACCAGTGCCAAGGCCCGTAGTGCCATCATCGCCGGTGCGGGTGTAGATCTTGTTGAGCTTGACCACATCGCCTCCCGAAAAGCCTCACTTGCGGGTGAAATACACGGCCAGCAGGATCAGCGCCAGCGCCACGGCCTGCAGCAGAACGCGGGCCTGCATCAGCTTGTTGGAGGTCACTCCGGAGCCGCCGCGCATCATGTTGATGAGCCCCCTGATCAGCACGACCACGACGGCGGCCATGACCAGAATGGCAAGGATGTTGAAGGCAGTGGCCATTTTTGCGTTTCCAGTTCTTTGCTTGTTCAGGCGCGCTTGGCGAGCAGGCGGTGGAGCATCGAGGCCGGCAGGACGCGTTTGAGCATGGCACCGATCCTGGCCGACATTGTTACCACATAGTGCGGGCGCGGGCGCCGCGACAGAAGTGCATGGCGGAGCACCTTGTGGACCACTTCAGGCCCGGGCTTCCGCGCCGATTGGCTGCCGCCGGCGCGCATGCGCTCCAGTTGCGCGGCATAGTCGGCGCGATGCGCGGAATTCTCATGGTCGATATTCCTTAGGAACCAGGGCAGGCCATTGCTGGCGATCTTCGATTTCACCGGCCCCGGCTCGATCAGCGAGACATGGATGCCGCTGCCGGCCAGTTCCTGGCGCTGGCACAGCATCAGCGCCTCCAAGGCATGCTTGGAGGCCGAATAGGCGCCGCGGAAGCGCACCGGCACGAGACCGAGGATCGACGAGCAGTGGACGAGGCGGCCGTGGCCCTGGCGGCGCATCACCGGAACCAGGCGGCGGGTCAGGTCGTGCCAGCCGAAGAAATTGGCCTCGAACTGCTCCCTGAGCGCCGCAACGGGCAGATCCTCGACGGCGCCTGCCTGCGCGTAGGCGCCGTTGTTGAACAGCGCGTCGAGCCTGCCGCCGGTGCGGTCGAGCACCGCCGTCACCAAGGCGGCTATTGAGTCCGGTTCGCTATAGTCGAGGTAAAAAGCCTCGACGCCGTCGACTTCGAGGGCGGCGATGTCCTCCGGCTTGCGCGCCGTCGCGAACACCCGCCAGCCCTCAGCCTTCAATGCACGGGTGCAATAGGCGCCTATGCCGGAAGATGCACCGGTGACGATGATGGTGCGCAACTCTGCCGCTGGAGAATTCGGGGTTTGACGAAGGGTTGCCATTTGCCGCATTCATTTCCCATATTCGCGGCGTCGAGACAATCGAGGGGAGCGCGCGTCCTTGCTGCGGAACATTGTCGCCCTGCGCCGCGTGCTCTACGACGCGCTCGGCCACTTCAATACCGATGACGGCTGGGCGATGGCCAGCCATCTGGCGATCACTTCGCTGATGGCGCTGTTTCCATTCCTGATCTTCGCCACGACGCTGGGCAGCTTCCTTGGTGCCCAGGCCTTTGCCGACACAGCCGTGCACCTGGTCTTCGACACCTGGCCGGACCAGATCGCCAAGCCGATCGCGCACGAGGTGCTGAACGTGCTGACCGTCAGGCGCAGCGATCTGTTGACTTACGGCGTGCTGCTTGCCGCCTACTTTGCCTCCAACGGCATCGAGGCGCTGCGCACCTCGCTCAACCGCGCCTATCGGGTCACGGAAACGCGCGGCATCATCTATCGCCGGGTGCAAAGCATCTTCTTCGTGCTGATCGCTACCGCCGGGTTCCTGGCGATAAGCGTGCTGCTGGTGTTCGCGCCCCTGCTGGCGCGGCTGGCGGAAGCCCATTTCGAATGGATCAAACCCTATACGGGCACGATCACGCTGTGGCGGTACGTCATCGCCTCAACCGTCATCATCGGCGGACTGTTTGCCGTCCATTACTGGCTGCCGGCCGGCAAGCGCCGTTTCGTCTCGCTGATACCCGGCATCATCTTCACACTGGCCGCATGGCTTATCGGCTCGACCATGTTCGCCACCTATCTCGACCATTTCTCGTCCTATGTGACGACCTATGCCGGTCTCGCCTCGATCATGATCGCGGTGGTCTTCCTCTACATCGTCTCGGCGATCTTCATCCTCGGCGGCGAGCTCAACGCCGCGATCAGCCGTTATCTAGAGGCGCGTGCCCGGGTCGGCTGAAGTTTGCCTGTTCGGGCGGTTGCCAGGCCCACGCCGAAAGTGGTGATGGCCATGCCGACGATCTGCAGCGCATTGAGCTGCTCGTTGAACAAGGCCCAGGCGATGACGGCCGTCACCGCCGGCACCAGGTAGAACAACGAGGCCACTTTCGACATCTCGCCGTCACGGATCATCACCATCAGGAGAAAGATGGCGCCGAGCGACAGCACCAGCAGCAGCCAGCCCATGGCGAAGACCAATTCGCCATTGATGACGACGGTTTGGGTTTCGAAGGCAAGCGAAGCCAGGATCATCAGCGAAGCGCCGCCGACATATTGCCACATGGTGGCCGCCACGAGGTCGCCTCCGGACGCAAAACGCTTTTGCCAGATCGTGCCGGCGCTCATGCCGAGCACCGAGACCAGCGAGGCGGCCAGTGTCGCCGCCGTCACGCCGCCACCGAGCGCCCCGAGTTTCGGCCACAGCACGATGACGATGCCGACCAGCCCGATAGCGAGGCCAAGCCAGTGGCGCGGCAGGATGGCCTCGCCCAGAAACTTGCCGGCAAGCACCGCGGTGATCAGCGGCTGCAGGCCGACGATCAGGGCCGAAAAACCGGCCGGCATGCCTCGATGGATGGCCCAGAAGACGGCGCCGAGATAGATGCCATGCATCAGCACGCCGGCGCCGGTGGCATGCAGAGCCTCCTCGCGGGTGGCTCGTTTCGAGCCCAGCACCAGCATCAGCACGGCCAGCAGGATGGCGGCGAGCACGAAACGCGCGGCGAGGAAGGTGAACGGCTCCGCCCATGGCATGGCGTAACGCGCGCCGATGAAGCCGGTCGCCCACAGGACAACGAAGGTGGCGGGGATGAACCGCTTGATGCTGGACATTTTCCGGGATCGCCGCGCTGGTGAGAATTGACCGTGAGGATGCTCTAGTCCTGTTCAACCCCGCGCGCAAAACGAAACGATTGATCCATGCGTCAAGGAGGTTGAACGGGTGGCGTGTCCGGAGAGCGTTTCTCCTGTCAGAGCCCAATCATCCTTCTGACTTCCTCCGGCGAGGCGCCTGCGTCGCGCAAGGCGGCAAGGCCCGTATCCCTGAAGCTCTTCGACAGTTTTCGCCCATCCGGCCCGAGGATCAGCCGATGATGGAAATAGGCGGGTGGCTGCAATCCCAGAATCTCCTGCAGCAGGCGTTGCACCCCGGTCGCGGAAAACAGGTCCTGTCCGCGCACGACATGGCTGACGCCTTGCAGGGCATCGTCGATGACTACGGCGAGGTGGTAGCTGGTCGGGATGTCGCGGCGCGCCACGATAACGTCGCCCCAATCCTGGGGACGCGCCTCGACGGAGCGCGTCGTGGACAGCGTCCCGTCGCTGAATTCGGCCCATGCCAGGTCCCTGCCGGCACGCGCCATGGCGGCGCCGACGTCCAGCCGCCAGGCGAAGGGCGCATTCTCGGCAATCCGCCGCTTGCGTTCCTTCATCGAAAGCGCCTTGTCGGCCGGGGGATAGAGCGGCACACCGTCGGGATCGCGCGGCCAGTCGCGCCCGCGCTTTTCGCCGTCGGCGATGAAGGCGCGTATCTCGCCGCGGCTCATGAAGGCGGGATAGACGAGTTCCTCGCGGATCAGGCGCTCGAGCACCGTTCCATATTCTGCAAAATGCTCGGACTGGCGGCGCACGGGCTTTTCCCAGTCGAGGCCCAGCCATTTCAGATCGGCGATCATGCCCGCCTCGAACTCCGGCGTGCAGCGCGTGGTGTCGATGTCCTCGATGCGCAGCAGCAAGCGGCCGCCGCTGATATTTGCGAGCTTCTGGTTGAGCAGCGCCGAATAGGCGTGGCCCAGATGCAGTTCGCCGTTGGGGCTGGGCGCGAAGCGGAATGTCAGGAGCGTCATGTCTCAGGCGGCAATCGGGTTGTGCTGTGGTTTTGGCGGTTGCTACCTTGCTGCACATCTTCGGACAAGGATACCATGCAGCGCATCGCGACACTGGACGACGTTGAGCGGGGGCTGGACGCGCTTTGCCTCATCGACCCGCGCCTGGAAAAAGTGCGCGGCATGGCCGGCGAGGTGCCGCTCAGGCTTTCGGAGCCGGGCTTCAGGAGCCTGGCCTCGATCATCGTCTCGCAGCAGGTGTCACGGGCGAGCGCCGATGCGATCTTCGGCCGGCTGACGAAACTCGTCGATCCGCTGACGCCGCAGGCGATCCTTGCCGCCGGCGAGGACATGTTTCGCGAGGCCGGCCTGTCGCGGCCCAAGCAGCGCGGCCTGATCGCGGTTGCGCAGGCCGTGGCCGATGGGCTCGACCTGCATCACCTCTGTTCGCTCGATGCCGTGGAGGCGATCGCCAGGATGACGGCGGTGTCCGGAATCGGTCCCTGGACGGCGGAAGTGTATCTATTGTTTGCCGCCGGGCATCCCGACATTTTCCCGGCGCGCGACGTCGCCCTGCAGAGCGCTGTCGGCCATGCCCTCGGCATCGACCCGCGTCCAGCGGAGAAAACACTGATCGCGCTGGCCGAATCATGGAGCCCGTGGCGAGGTGTCGCATCGCGGCTTTTCTGGTCCTATTATCGCGAAACCAGGGGCCGGGACGCCGCACCGCCGGCCTGAATCCGCAAGAAAGCCTAGAAATCATGTGTTTTTGGCGCTTCGTGCCAGCGACAATCCGCTTCACATCCCTGTCATGTCGGGCTTACAGTATCCACGCCGAACGGTTCTAGAACTAGGAGGTCAACAAGGTGACGGTTGCCGTATCTCCGGATGGGCTTCCAGCGCTGGTGCTGAATGCGGATTACCGTCCGCTCAGCTATTACCCCTTGTCGCTCTGGTCCTGGCAGGACGCCATCAAGGCGGTGTTCCTCGACCGGGTGAACATTGTCGCCGAATACGAGCACGCCGTATCCTCGCCGACCTTCTCGATGAAGCTGCCGAGCGTGGTCAGCCTGAAGGCCTATGTGAAGCCGTCCAGGCATCCGGCCTTCACCCGTTTCAACGTCTTCCTGCGCGACCGTTTCCAGTGCCAGTATTGCGGTACCCCCGAGGACCTGACCTTCGACCATGTCATCCCGCGTCACCGTGGCGGCGCCACGACATGGGAGAATGTCGTCGCCGCCTGTTCGCCCTGCAATCTGAGGAAGGGCGGCATGATGCCGGCTCACGCCAAGATGTGGCCGCTGCAGAAGCCGTTTCAGCCGACGGTGCATGACCTGCACAATAACGGCCGCCTGTTCCCGCCCAACCATCTGCATGAAAGCTGGATGGATTATCTCTACTGGGATGTCGAACTGGAGCCTTGAGTTCGACGCGATCGGTCAGCCACGCAAATTGTCGATCCCGGCGCTGCCCCTCATCCGGCTGCCGCCACCTTCTCCCCGTATAGTGACGGGGAGAAGGGAGATGTCCGCGACGCCGGCGCCCGTTCTGCAGCGTCGATGATTGGCGAAACCATTGATCACGGCATCTTTCTCCCCGTCACTATACGGGGAGAAATGTCCGGCAGGACAATGAGGGGCGGCGCCGACTTCTCAAACCAGCCATGCAGGGCAGCGCGAGTTTTGCTTCGTGCCGACTGACGCGTCAATCGCGGGCCAGCGCGCCACGGAAGGCGACGGCGGCGAGGATCAGGCTGGCGATGGCGTTCCAACCGGCCAGCGACAGGCCGAGAATGCGCAAGGCGGCCTTGTCGCAGGAGGGCGGCACGAATTTGTCGAGCGCGTCGAGGACGCCCTTGCCACCGGTGTCGACCGGTCCGGCGCCCGCCGTGCAATCGGCAGGACCCTGCCACCAGGCCCATTCGACGCCGGAGTGATAGACGCCGAGATAGAGCCCGTACAGCATCAGGAGGCCGCCAATGGCCAACAGGCCGCGCGTCAGCCATGCGGGTGCGCGCAGCATCGACGCTATCGCCGCCAGCACCATCAACGGCACGCCGATGTAATACGGCGTGCGCTGTTCCAGGCAGAGGTGGCAGGGGATGTAGCCGCCAATGTGCTGGAAGCCGAGCGCCGAGCCAACGGTCGCGGCCATCGCGACGGCGAGAAACAGGGCCGCGCGTGTCCGCTGGTGGCCGGTATCGGCATTCATGGTCGCTGTCATGGCGTCTTTCGTCCGTTGTGTTCGCCGTCCGCAAAGTCTGCTCGCCGCGCTGCCAAAACCGTTGCGCGGTTTTAAGCATCAAACCTCAGAGGGCGTATTTGATCAGGATATAGAGCAAAATCAGGGCGACCGCGGCGGCGCCGACGATCAGGCCCAGGCGCTTTTCGATGAATTCGCGGATTGGCTCGCCATAGCGGCGCAAAAGCCACGCCAGCAGCAGGAAGCGGGCGCCGCGCGCGATGATGGCCGAGACGATGAAGACAACAAGGTTGATGTGGAGCGCGCCGGCCAGAATAGTGACCACCTTGATCGGCGGCAGGTGCGCAACGCCGGATGTGACGAGCAGCACCAGCATTAGCCCGGTGCCGGAAGACTGCCACTTCTCGAACGTGGCAAGGCCGCCGAAGTGCTCCAGGATCGGCCGTGCTATTGTGTCGTAGGCATAGTAGCCGATCAGCCAGCCGGCGATGCCGCCCAGCACGGACGCAACGGTGGCGGTCAGCGCGTAGCGATAGGCGCGTTCGGGGCGCGCCAGCGCCATGGGCAGGAACAGAACGTCTGCCGGTATGAAGAACACCGAGCTCTCGACGAAAGCGATGAAGGCCAGCCACCATTCGGCGGATTTGCGCGCCGCCAGCGACAGGGTCCAGTCATACAGTCCGCGAAGCATCGGCTCTCCTATGGAACGGCCCGTCTGTCTAGAAAGGTTTTTCGCGCTGCACAATGGCTGCGGTCTTACAAATTGGAAAGGTGCCGTCTGGTCGCGGCAGAGGCTGGTTTGGAAATTGGCCTGTTGACGAACAGGCCTCCGACCGTATAGTCCGCGCCCATCCAGGCCGCGCGGCCTGAGCCCCTATGGCGGAATTGGTAGACGCGCTCGACTCAAAATCGAGTTCCGCAAGGAGTGCTGGTTCGATCCCGGCTAGGGGCACCATCCTTCAAAATCAGAGCAAAGCTTAGCCATGTTGGGGCAGCTATCGCGGGAGGCGCTCAGGCCATGCTTGCCGTCGCCACTTAGCCACGGAACGAGAAGGCGGCATAGAAGAAGCTCGACATCCGAGAACCCGGCCTCGCAAAGCAGATCCTCTTCGGCGCCGGAAAGCAGCGGCAAACGGCCGGCCATTTCTGCCCAGGCCGCGGCCTTTCCCCGATCGACGCCGGCGCGGTCGGCGAAGGCGGACGAACGCGCCAACCAGCGCTTCGCCGTTCCGTTCGGCACGCTGTGATGGGCGACAACAAGGCGCGCGCCGGTTTCAGCCGCTCGCTTCTGTCGAGAAAGTGCAGCGTAAGCAGACATGTCGCGCCTGCTGCACTTTTCATCAGACGTGTGTATAAGACACATATTGCTGAGTGAGAGCGCAGGTCGATCCTTGCAAAGTGCGACACTTGCTGTTGGTTATGGTCTAATCCTTCATCGTATCGACGAGCATTCGCATCAAGCGGACTAGATCGTCGAAGTCCTTGCGGTCCCAGTCGGCGAATTTCGCAACGGCTATTTGCTCCCGCGCCGCATCCAGCGCGTCCGTCGCCGCTTTTCCCTGCGGTGTGACAACGGCCTCGCGAACTCTTTTGTCAGCAGCGCTCAAGCGCCGCGTGACCAGTCCCAGCTCCTCCAGTCGTGACACCTGTCGACTGACGGTCGTGTAATCGCGACCGACGCGGCCAGCCAGATCGACAACGCCGATCGGGCCAAGTCTCTCGACAAGAACGAGCAGCGGGAAGAGGGCACGCTCGAGCGTGAGGCCCGCCTTGGTGAGCAATTCCACATCCCGCTCGGGTCGGTTCATGATGGTGACGATGTCAATCAGCGAGCGATGCAGCTCGGGCAACAACACTTTAATATGTGCGTTATGCACTTTCTTTATTGACACCGGCTTGGCTCCCTTTAATATGTGCATTATGCACATTGGAGCCGAAAATGGAAGAGCGAGCTGAAATTGACGTCCTGATCTGCGGCGCGGGAGCAGCCGGGCTGACGCTTGCAATCGACTTGGCGAGGCGAGGCGTGTTGTTCCGCATCGTTGAGCAGATGGAACGTCCCTTCGCCGGCTCGCGCGGCAAGGGCTTGCAGCCACGCACGCAGGAGGTGTTCGAGGATCTGGGCATAATCGACCGCATCATGGCAGCCGGCGGTGTCTATCCGCCGATGAGGGAGTATCGCAACGACGGCGGCTATGACGAAAAGGCAGTTTTCGAAGCGCCCGAACCCTCGCCCGACGTCCCCTATTTCATCGCGCTCATGATCCCGCAGTTCCTTACAGAGGGCGTGATGCGCGAGCGCCTCGCGGAGCTGGGCCATCGTGTCGAGTTCGGCACCGCATTGATCGACTTCGAGCAGGACGATGATGGCGTCGGCGCCCGCCTCAAGTCGTCTGGCGGCGAGAAGCGGGTCCATACGCGCTATCTGGTTGGTGCTGACGGTGGCCGCAGCTCGATCCGCAGTGCGCTCGGCATCGACTTTCCCGGTAAGACGCTGGGTGTCCGTGCTATCGTGGCGGATGCCCATCTGAGCGGACTCGACCGCGCTGCCTGGCACCAGTTCAATGACGGCGACATGGAGCGGCTCGTCATGATCTGCCCGCTCGCCGGCACGGACCTGTTCCAGCTGCAGGCGCCGATCCCGCTGGACGGCGAGCCTGACCTTTCCGCGGATGGATTGACGCGGATGATCGCCGAGCGGACTGGCCGTAGCGACATCGATGTTCAGTCGGTGGCCTGGGCATCCGCCTACGCGATGAACGCGCGTCTGGCTGACCGCTACCGGGTCGGACGGGTTTTGCTAGCCGGCGACGCCGCGCATATCCATCCGCCAACGGGCGGACAGGGCCTCAACACCAGCGTTCAGGACGCCTACAATCTCGGTTGGAAATTGGCCGCAGTCTTGGCCGGCGCCCCCGCAACGCTGCTAGACACCTATGAGGAGGAGCGACGCGCCGTTGCGGCGGATGTCCTGGGGCTTTCGACCCAGTTGCTCGACCGTCAGCGCGAACAAGGCGGCATGCGGCGCGGCCGCGACACACATCAGCTCGACATCGGCTATCCCCACTCATCACTTTCTCACGACGGAGGTGGTCGGACGATTGGCCCGCGGGCCGGTGAGCGCATGCCGGACGCGACCCTAACTGGCGCCGCTGGACAGCCCCGCCGTCTGTTCGACGTGATGACCGGCACGCACTGGACTCTGCTTCTATCGAGCCCTGACTACTGGCCGATCGTGGCTGCGCGCGCGGGCCTGCGAGTGGTCACGGTGGGCGAAGGCGCGGAACTGCGCGACCCCTCCAATCAGCTCAGCTTGGCCGAGGGCGGCTGCCTGCTCATCCGGCCGGACGGCTATGTTGGCGCCACTTTCGATGCCGCGAGTTCCACCCTGGTCGGTGACTATCTGGCGAAGGTACTTCCTTCCGAGAACGCCTGCTCTCAGTCAAACGGGAGGGTCGACGTTGCACCAACATGACGGACTTGCGAGATCAGGACGGCCTGCGGAGGCCGTCCCCGGACACGACAGCCGCTGGAACGCATGTCGGCCGTTCGACTGTCCTAGGCCCGCCATGCCAGAGGACATTTCTGAATGGGATTGCAAGGCCTACCAGTAGCGCGACCCACCGGGCAGGTTGTCGCCAATCTACGGTTTTGCATCACCCACCCCGCGCAGGTCTAGCGCCGTCTGAGCAAACTCTTCATCCGGTTGCGCAGCAGGCGCGCCATGTTGCGGGTTTCGCGGTAGAGATGCAGCTGCGAGGCGGCCTGGCGGGCGAGGCGGTCGGCGTCGCGAGTCAACCCGATCACCAGTGTGCCGACCGGCTTGCGCTCGCTCCACAGCCGGCTCATCACCGGGTGGTCGGGCACGGCGCAGGAATCGGTCATCATGATGTTGGGATCGTCGAGATGCTGCCTCGTGACCTCGATCATCAGCAGCGTGCCCGGCGAATAGGCGGCCAGCGTCTCGTCATAGGCCGTCTTCCAGGTGTAGGCGACGCCAGCCTCGACGAAGACGATCAGGCAAGCGATGGTGCGGCCGTCGAGCGTCAGCGAATGGATGCGGCACATGTCCTGTTCGGCGAGCCGGTGCACCGCCTCGCGGGCGAAGGCGGCGCGGAAGCGGTCGATCGCCATGGCGGTGCGCTCGCGGCCTTTCCAGCCGGACGCCTCCAGCGTCAGGAAGTGCTCGATGGCGTGGCGGATTTCCTCGGGGCCGCGTGCCACGACATGTTCGAGCTTGCCGAGATCGCCGAGGCGCCGCTTCAGGCGGCGGAATTCGCGATAGTGGTGCGCGCGCAGCGAAGCCTTGAGATAATCGTCGCCGTCGAGTTCGCTCTCCAGCACCGGGCGTGAAGTCTGGCCCGTGGTGACCAGCGCCAGGCCACGCGTCTCGGCCACGGTGGCGACCAGGCTCGACACCGGACCGTCGAGCCTGATGTCGGGCAGGACCAGAACTTTCGGCAGCTTGAGATGCGGGCGCGACAGCATCGAGAAGAAGTCCTCGACCACGCCGACCGGATCGTCACGGTCGATCAGTGGCGTGCCGAGCGGGCCGAATGGGCTCGACCATGTGCGCATGACCGGCACGCCGAGCGGCACCACCGGCCGTTCCACCGAGATCGGCACCAGCAGGCGCAGCCGGTTGCGGTATTCATCGCCGTCGCGGATCACGGCAAGGCGCACCTCGCGATCTTCCAGCCGGGGCATGGCCGGCGCCAGGAAACGCGGGTTGAAGAAGACGTTCGGCTCGATCGTGCGGGCGCAGAGATAGTCCAGTTCCTCGACCAGGTCGAAGCCGGCCGACGCCGGGTAGATGGCGAGTTTGCGCTCGGGCCGGTTGTTGGCGAGGATCTCGATATGGGCGGGATCGGCGTCGCGCGCCAGCCCGGCAAGGCCGGACACCATGGCGCCGGCGGGACCGCCGCTGGTTTCCTCGAGCAGAGGGATGGCGGCCATCAGGCGGCTCCTTTGGCTGGCACGAAGATCGCCATGACGATGCCGAGCTTGCGCCAGACCGTGAAGGATAGCGCGCCGGCCTCGAAGATCATGGCAAAGGCGGTGGCCATGGCCGCGCCCCAAAGGCCGAAAAGCGGGATCAGCACCACGTTGAGCCCGATGTTGAAGGCCAGTGTCATGGCATAGACGGCGGCGCAGACATTCTGGTTGCCGCTCATGGTGAGCAGGCTTTCGCAGGGGCCAACGGCGGCGCGCGCCACGACGCCGAAGACGAGTAGGAACAGAAGCGGATAGCCCGATGTGAATTCGGGGCCGAACAGCACCAGCATCGGTTCGCCCAGCGCCAGCACCAGAAACGCCATCAGCAGCGAGGGCCAGAAGGTCCATGATACCGTCTCGCGGGCGAAGGCGGCAAGCTTTTGCGGCTCGCCATGGGTGAACTGCGCGTAGCGCTGGGCGACGCCGGCCTTGACCGCGAAATAGACGAAATGCACCAGCGCCAGCGTCTTGACCGTGGCGAAATAGACGGCGACGTCATTGGGATCCATATAGGTGCCGACCATCAGCACATCGGCGTTGGTGAGCAGGAAGAAGAAGCTCTCGACCAGGAAGATCGGCAGCGAGACGACGAACCATTGCGCGAAATGCACTTTCATCGGGCCGGCCGGAATTTGCCTTTCCATGCGCTGGGTGACCCCGATGAGCTGGGTCAGCGTGGTGGCGTAGGTAGCGGCGATCGAGGCGAAGATCGCCGTCCGCGCGTCGGCGGCGTAGCCCGCCCAAAGCATCAGCGCCATGAACAGCAGGATCAGCACCGGCCGGATCAGGTAGGTCGGCGACAGCGCGAACAACGCCCATGAATTGGCGCGCGCCAGCCCTTGCAGCAAATCCGACAGCGCGATCATCGGCAGGCAGATGACGCCGAGGATGAACGGTATCACGTAGTAGTTTTCGATCCAGGGCGCGGCCAGCCAGACGCCGAGGGCGCCGAGCCCGGCGATGACCGTCGAGGCGATCAGCACGAACAGGCGGCTTGCAACGACGATGCCGCGCAATTCATCCATCAGGCCGCGCTCGCGGTATTCGGGGATGAAGCGGATGACCGATGTGTGGAAGCCGAGGCAGGCGAGGTTGCCGACGATGACCATCGTCACCCAGACCAGCACGAAGATGCCGTATTCGAAGGAACCCATCCAACGCGCCATCAGCACCTGGCTGATGAAGGCGATGACGGCACTGACGATGCGGATGGAGAAGGCGATGACCGACATGCGCCCGGCCTCGCCGCGTTCGTCGGCGGTGAACAGCACGGCGTCGAGGCGGCCAAGCAAAGGCTCCACGCGCAGCGCCAAACGCTGCGGCAAGAACCGCCCGGCAGTCGTGGCCGCGGAAAAGCGCACCCCGATTTCTCTCCGTTTTCCGCCTCTTTTCAGGCTTTGGTGTAGCGAAGACACCTTAAGAAAGCGTGGGTGGGGAGGGCGTGCGTAGTAGCCGAGGGTCGAGCGACGACGAACGGGTGAGGGTGCCGCAAAGGCGACACAGGCGCAGCGCCGTTTGTCAATCAGTCAGGTCTACCGGCGTCACGTCTCGCCGTGCCTTGCAACATGGTCGATCGCGCAACGGCTGATACCGATGTCCTTCAGCATGAAACCGGGCATGGCCTCCAAGCGACGCCGGCCATGCCGCAGGTGCCATCCGTATGCAAGCCAAGCGATAACGGCCATCAGGCGCGAAGGCCGGGTGCGCGGCCTCGCCAGGACGATGTCGATTTCGGGCATGATTTCTCCTCGCGATGCGCGCGAAAAGCCTGCCGGCACGGGCCGGCAGGCGGGGCCGTCAGTCGGCCTTTTTCATGGCGTCGCACGAGACGTTCGGGTTCATGTCGGCGAAGGCGCCGGTCGGGTTCTGCTTCCAGGCCCAGACATGAAGTTCGTAGAAAGGGCCGAGGCCATAGCGGTTGGGAGCGCTGTTGAAGTTGAACAACTGGCCTCCGAGCGAGGCCGGACCCTTCGCGGTGATGTATTCGACGGCCACCAGCTTCAGCGTGCCATCGGACATCGGCTCGTACATCACGGCCTCCGGCTTGGCGAGGTCGATCGCATCGTCCTTCAGATAGGCGCCATTGACGTAATGAATGCCCATGGCGCCGCCAGTGATGCCACTGGCGCAAGGAATCGGCGCATAGCCCTCGGCGGTGGCCGCCGCGACGTTCGCGAAGCGGCTGTTGGCCGCCCGCACCTCGTCGGCAAGCGGATTGCCCTTCCCCGCCGATGCGGCGGTGGAAGCGATCGACGTGATGAACAGCGCGGCAAGGCGCCAGAAATTGACGTTCATTTTGTTCTCCATTGATTGTTGATGATCCGCAGGCGCCCAGGCCGGCCAGCAAGGCCAGGCCTGGCTGCAGACGCCCGCGGCATGGGATTGGCAGTACGGGACGGGTTCGATCCTCGTCCATCCCGTCTAACCGGACCGCGGTCTCATTGGTGCCACCACCAGTATTCCCAGTAGTCCCGCCGCATCTCGTGCTCCGGCAGACCGACGTCCCGTCTCAAATAATCGTCTTGCGGAGGCAGGCGCCCGCGCCGGCCTCGCAATGGCGATAGCAGCGCGGAGACAATCCGCGATGCGAGACCGCGCCGGTGGGGTGCAGGGTCGAACGCCATGCCGGCGGCCGTTTCGGGAGGGAACAACAGGGAAAACCGCCCACTATCATTGCCCAGGACAATTTCACGCTCATGGCTCCATCCTTGCTCCATTGGATCAGCGATAAAAGTAGGGGTCCAGGACCCTCACCTCCGTGATCTTGTCCACCGGCAGGGAATTCTTCTGCGCCGTGCTGCGGATGGCCTCCGGCGAGGGGGCGTCGTAGATGCAGAAACTCTTGCTCTTGTCGGGCGAGACGAAGGACTGCACCCAGGTGACCCCCTTCTCGGCATTGCGCATGATGATGCCGCCAAGCGCCGTTGCGCCGATGTCGTTCATCGGCAGGTTGAGTCCGTCGGGGAATGTCCGTTCGATCAGATAGCGAGGCATGGAATGGCTTCCTTTTACGATTGATTTCACGCTCGAAATGAGCGCGGTCGGAGAAAAACCATGGCCTTCGAAAGCGCGCATCGGAGCCTTTCCCCATATTTCGCGGGATGATTCCCTATGTTTTCGACGTTCGATCTTGGAGCCACACTGCGGATACCGAAGCGTGGGTATCCTGGGGGATGGGGCAGACGACGATACTCATGGGCCAGTAACGATGCTTCTGGAGCGGCAGGCGCAACTTGATCAGTTGGAGGAACTGCTCGCGGCGGCGGCGCGCGGTCGCGGCCGCGTGGCGGCATTGCTGGGTGAGGCCGGCACCGGCAAGACGGCACTCGTCGAGGCGTTCGTAAGCGGTGTTGGGCAGCACGTTTCCATATTCCGCAGCGCCTGCGAGGATCTGTCGATCCCCGATCCGCTGGGACCGCTCTACGATCTGGCCCGGGATGCGCAGTGGGCACTGCCCCGGGCGATCGATGACCGGCAAGGCCAGCGGCTGCCCCTGTTTTCAGACGCTCTCGAGGTTTTCGAGGCGAGGTCTCGGCCGGGCCTGCTGGTCATCGAGGATATGCACTGGGCCGACGACGCGACCCTGGATTTCGTCCGTTTCCTGGGCCGACGCATCGCCAACACGCATATGCTGGTGCTGTTCACGGCACGCACCGACCGCAGCGAAGGGCAGATGCGCGCGCGTCGGGTGCTCGGTGAAATTCCGGCCGCCAACGTCCAGCGTATCGAAGTGCCGCTGCTTAGCGAAGCGGCGGTGTTGTCGCTTGCAGAAGCCGCCAACCGCGACGGCAGCGCAATCTATCGCGCCACCGCGGGCAACGCCTTCTTCGTCACCGAGTTGCTGGCTGCCGAAAGCGAGATGATCCCGCCGGCCAGCGTCCGCGACGCTGTGCTGGCGCGTGCCGAGCGCCTGTCGCCGGGCGGGCGCTCTATGCTCGACGCGGTGTCGGTGTTTCCACGCCGCGCCGATGTCTGGGCGCTGCGCGGCCTCTGTGGTGTCACCAGCGCAGGCCAACTGGCGGAATGTGTCTCGAACGGCCTGCTCGACGATCTCGGCGATGGCTATGCCTTCCGCCACGAGATCGCCCGTCGCGCCGTCGAGATGGCGCTGACGCCAAGCCATCGGCGCGAATTCAACCAGCGCGCGCTTTCCGCACTGCAGGAAAACGCCGAGGTGGCTACGGCAAGACTTGTCCACCATGCGGTGGAGGCCCAGAATTTGGAAGCGGTGCGCGAGCTTGCCCCGCTTGCGGCGCGCGAGGCTTCCCGCGTCGGCGCGCATCGGGATGCGGCCGGCTATTACGAGGTCGCCCTGCGGCACGCCGACGGCCTGCCCATGGGCGACCGGGCGAGGCTTTACGAAGGCTATGCCTTTGAATGCCATCTGATCGGCCGCATCGATATGGCCATCGAGGCGCAGGGCCAGGCGCGGCGGTTGCAGCAGGCGTTGGGCGACACGCTCAGGGAGGGCGACAGCCTCAGATGCCTGTCGCGCTTCGCCTATCTGGTGGGTGACCGAGAACAGGCGGACCTGTTCGGGGCACAGGCGGTGGAATTGCTGGAACAGGCGCCGGCCAGTCCGGAGCTTGCCATGGCCTATTCCAATCTCTCGCAGCTGGCGATGCTGGCCGAGAAGCTCGACGAGACGCTGCTGCTCGGCTGCAAGGCAGTCGGTTTGGCCGAACGGTTGAACAAGCCGGAGATAGTCTGTCATGCGCTCAACAATCTTGGCTCCGCCGAGCAGTGGCTTGACCTGGCCAAGGGCCGTCTGCACCTCGCCCGCAGCCTTGACATCGCGCTCGGGCAGAATTTCCAGGAGCACGCCGCACGCGGCTTCACCAATTGCGCCTGCGCCGAAATGAACCAGCTCGACCTTCTCCGGGCGCAATCCTTTCTCGACCGGGGCATTGCCTATTGCGTCGAGAATGATCTCGCGACCTGGCGCGACTATATGCGGGGCGTGCAGGCGCAATTGCTTTTGCGACGCGGCCTTTGGGACGATGCGGCCGCGATGGCTCACGACGTCATCGACGATAGTGCGACCACGGCCCTGGTGCGCTACCCATCCTTGGTCGCGCTGGCGAAATTGCGCATAAGACGAGGCGATCCGGCCGCGCCCTTGCTGGACGAAATGAAGCGGTTCCTAGACAAGGGAATGGAGCTGCAGCGGCTGGTCCCCTACACGGCGTCGATGGCCGAACTGGCATGGCTCGGGCAAGGCGACACCGAAGAGGCACTTCGTCTGATCGATCTGGCCGAAAGCCTGTCGCCGACGAGGGCGATGTTCGCCGAGTTGGCCGTCTGGCGGCTGCTCTTGTCACCTGAAAGCGATCCTGGCGACACGACCGGCATGGCGGAGCCCTATCGCCTGCTGCTCACCGGCGACTGGCGTGGTGCCGCGATGCTGTGGGCCCGGCTGGGCGCTCCGTTCGAACGGGCGCTCGCCCTGTTGTACGGCGACGAGCCGGCGCTGCGCCTGGCCCTGGACATATTCGAAGGGCTCGGTGCCCGGCCGGTGGCCCAGCACGTCCGCGCCGTCATGCGGCAGAATGGCGTCCATAACATCGCCAGGGGACCGCGGCAGAGCACACGCGCCAATCACGCTGGCCTGACGCTTCGCCAAATGGAGGTTCTGCACCTGATCGAGCGCGGTTTCTCCAACAAGAGAATCGCCGAGCACCTAACCATCTCACCGAAGACCGTCGATCATCATGTCTCAGCGGTGCTGGGCAAGCTGGACGCCGTTTCGCGCGGCGAGGCAACCGCCGCGGCGCGCGATTCCGGGCTGATCTGACAATATGGGAGCCGCCCCCGGATCAGAAGTCCGGGGAACACCGATCCTGCAGGTCTTTACGCGAAAGTCCCGTGGCAGTGCTTGTATTTCTTGCCGGAGCCGCAGGGGCAGGCTTCGTTGCGGCCCACCTTGCCCCAGGTTGCGGGGTTGTTCGGGTCGCGGTCCTCGGGAGCGACGATGGCGGTGCTTTCCTGGCGTACCAGAAGGGCCGTTTCGCCGCCTTCGAAATCATTCTCGCCGGTGGTGCCGTCAATATGCGTGCCGAACATGTCGGGCGCTTCAGGCGGCGGCGCTTCGGCGGCCTGGCGGACCAGTTCGACGCGCATCAGCTGCGCGGTGACGGCCTGGCGCAGATTGCCGAGCATCGCCTGGAACAGCTCGAACGCCTCGCTCTTGTATTCCTGCAGCGGATCGCGCTGGGCGTAGCCGCGGAAGCCGACGACCGAACGCAGATGGTCGAGATTGACGATGTGCTCGCGCCACAGATGGTCGAGCGTCTGCAGCACCACGGAGCGCTCGACATAGTTCATCACCTCGGGACCGAAACGGTCGGCGCGTTCTTTTGCCGCGGCGTCGGCGGCTTGAGAGATGCGCTCGCGAATGTCGTCCTCGGCGATGCCTTCTTCCTTCACCCAATCCTCGATCGGCAGGTCGAGATTGAGGAATTCGGCGACCTCGGCCTTCAGGCCGGCGACGTCCCACTGTTCGGCATAGGCGTTTTCGGGAATGGCCTTGGCGACGATCTCGTCGATGACGCCCGCGCGCATCTCGCCGATGGTCTCCGAAAGGCCCTCGCCGTCCATCAGCTCGATGCGCTGCTCGAACACCACCTTGCGCTGGTCGTTGGAGACGTCGTCATATTTCAACAGGTTCTTGCGGATGTCGAAGTTGCGCGCCTCGACCTTCTTCTGCGCCTTTTCCAGCGCCTTGTTGATCCAGGGATGGATGATGGCCTCGTCTTCCTTGAGGCCGAGCTTCTGCAGCATGCCGTCCATGCGCTCGGAGCCGAAGATGCGCATCAGATCGTCCTGCAGCGACAGGAAGAATTTCGATCGGCCGGGGTCGCCCTGGCGGCCAGAGCGGCCTCTGAGCTGATTGTCGATACGGCGTGACTCGTGGCGCTCGGTGGCGAGCACGTAGAGGCCGCCGGCGGCCAGCGCCTTTTCCTTCAGGCGCTCGACGTCGGCATTGATTTCCTTTTCGCGCGCTTCGCGTTCGGGGCCTTCCGGCATGTTGCCCAGCTCCTCGGCAATGCGCATCTCGGCATTGCCGCCAAGCTTGATGTCGGTACCGCGGCCGGCCATGTTGGTGGCGATGGTGATGGCGCCGGGCTTGCCTGCCTGGGCGACGATTGCCGCTTCCCGCTCGTGATGGCGGGCGTTCAGAACCTCGAAATCCGTGAAGCCTTCCTTGCGCAGGCGCTCGGCCAACTGCTCGGACTTTTCGATTGAGGTCGTGCCGACCAGTGTCGGCTGGCCCTTGGCGCTGGCTTCGCGGATCTCCCTGACGATCGCCTTGTACTTCTCCTCGACCGTCCGGTAGACCTCGTCGTCCTCGTCCTTGCGGATGACCGGCAGGTTGGTCGGGATCTCGGTGACTTCGAGACCGTAGATGTTGCCGAATTCCTCGGCTTCGGTCAGCGCCGTGCCGGTCATGCCGGAAAGCTTCTTGTAGAGGCGGAAGTAGTTCTGGAAGGTGACGGAAGCGAGCGTCTGGTTCTCCGGCTGGATCGCCACGTGCTCCTTGGCTTCCAGCGCCTGGTGCAGGCCTTCCGAATAGCGGCGGCCGGGCATCATGCGGCCGGTGAACTCGTCGATGATGACGATCTCGCCGTTGCGCACGATGTAGTCCTTGTCGCGCTGGAACAGCCGGTGCGCCTTCAGCGCATTGTTGACGTGGTGGACGATGGCGACGTTCTCGACGTCGTAGAGCGACTCGCCCTTGAGCAGGTCGGCATCGCGCAGCATGTTCTCCAGCTTCTCGGTGCCTTCCTCGGTGAAGATCGAGGTCTTCTGCTTCTCGTCGATCTCATAATCCTGCGGCTGCAGCTGGATGATGAAGGTGTCGATGGTGTTGTACATTTCCGAACGGTCCTCGAGCGGACCGGAAATGATCAGCGGCGTGCGCGCTTCGTCGACCAGAATGGAATCGACCTCGTCGACGATCGCGTAATTGTGACCGCGCTGCACCATCTGGGCGCGCTCGTACTTCATGTTGTCGCGCAGATAGTCGAAGCCGAGCTCGTTGTTGGTGGCGTAGGTGACATCGGAGGCGTAGGCGACGCGACGCTCCTCGTCCGACAGGCCATGGACGATGACGCCGACCGAGAGGCCGAGGAATTTGTAGACGCGGCCCATCCATTCGGAGTCGCGGGTGGCGAGGTAGTCGTTGACGGTAACGACATGGACGCCGTTGCCGGCGAGCGCGTTGAGATAGACCGGCAGCGTCGCGACCAGGGTCTTGCCCTCGCCGGTGCGCATCTCGGCGATGCCGCCATTGTGCAGCACCATGCCGCCGATCAGCTGGACGTCGAAGGGGCGCATGCCAAGCACGCGGCGCGCGGCCTCGCGGGCGGTTGCGAAGGCTGGGATCAGCAGATCGTCGAGGCTGGCGCCGTTGGCGATATCCTGGCGAAATTTTTCCGTGCGGCCGGCAAGCTCGGCATCGGAGAGCGCCCGCATCTCGTTTTCCATGGCGTTGATCGCCTCGACACGGGGGCGGGTCGATTTGACCCGACGGTCGTTGGAGGAACCGAAAACCTTACGGGCGAGACCGCCGAGACTGACCATCCAATGGTCCTTTCGATAGAATTCTCAATCTTGAGACAGGCGCCGGCCGGCCCCATCACATCCACGTGAACGCACCGCCTGAATACGGGCAAACACAAAAAGCGCCCGGAAAACGGTTCTGGACGCCAAGTCGATGGACAGATAAGAGGGGGCTCAACTGATGTCAACGCCGCGCTGGCCCTGCCGGTCGCGCCAAATTCCGCCACAATCTGGCTGATCTGGAAGCCACCCTCCCTACAATCCCTGACCGGAGTCATCCTTATGTCCTTGTTGTTCAGCCGTGCGTCGCTTGCCAGTCTTGGCCTGGCCCTCGGCCTGTCGGCTCTTTGCCTGTCGCCTGTCACGGCGCAGGAGACCGCTCCCGCTCCGGCCGCCCCGGCCGCGGCGCCGGTCGACCCGAATACGGTGATCGCCACCGTCAACGGCCAGCCCTTGACCGAAGCCGATCTGGTGCTTGCCGAAGGCGAGCTGTCGCAGCAGTTCGCGCAGTTGCCGCCCGAGCAGCGCCGCGCCGCGGCACTTTCGGCGGCCATCGAAATCCGCGTCATGGCAGCCAAGGCGGTCACCGACGGTCTCGACAAGGATCCTGACTTCCAGCGCCGCATGGCTTTCCTGCAGCAGCGCGCCCTGCATGGCGAGATGGTCGAAAAGGGTGTGGTCGACAAGGTCACCGACGCCGAGGTTCGCGCCCGCTACGACCAGGAAATCGCCAACACGCCGCCGGTCAACGAGGTGCATGCCCGTCACATCCTCGTGAAGACGAAGGAAGAGGCCGAGGCGATCATCAAGCAGCTCGACGGCGGCGGCGATTTCCAGAAGCTCGCCAACGAGCACACCAGCGATCCCTCGGGCAAGTCCAATGGCGGCGATCTTGGCTGGTTCGGACCTGGCCAGATGGTGCCGGAGTTCGACAAGGCGGCCTTCGCGCTCGAGGTCGGCAAATACACCAAGGAGCCGGTGCAGACGCAGTTCGGCTGGCATGTCATCAAGCTCGAGGACAAGCGCGCCAAGCAGCCGCCGGCCTTCGACGACGTCAAGGACCAGGCCAAGCAGGCGGTCATCCGCGACAAGTATTTCGCGCTGGTCAAGTCGTTGCGCGGCGGCGCCAAGGTCGAGATCCCCGACGCCAATCTGAAGAAGGCCGTCGACACGCTGGAAAGCGCCAAGTAGGACGCAATCGCGAAGGCGCGGCGAGTGATTGCTCGCCGCGCCTATTTTTTTGCCGTTTTTTAGCGCCTGGGCGTGACGATGCCTCGCGTGACATAGCCAACAGCGGTTCGTATCGTGGCTTCATCCACGTCGAGGCGGTTGGTCAAAAGATGCTTCCAGGCGAAGGACCCGATCAGATCGGCGACCACCTCTGAATCGATATCGTCGGCAATTTCACCCCTTGCCTTGGCGCGGTCCACGATCTGGCTGTTGTGAGTCCGGCGCCCCGTGGCATAGCCGGCGAGCGCCGCGCCGGCGGTCTCGTCCGATTGCGCCTCGGCAATCAGCGACCTGTACACGCTGCCCGAAGGCGTGTCGCGCCAATGCGCGAACAGGTTTTTCAGGAAGCCGACGAGGTCTTCTTCCAAGCTTCCGCTGTCTGGGATGTCGACGCGTTTCTGGCGCTGATAGACTTCGAGCAGCAATGCCGCCTTGCTTGGCCACCAGCGATAGATGGTCGGCTTGCCGGCGCGCGCGCGGCGCGCCACGGCCTCGATCGAGAAGCCGGCATAGCCGCCTTCGACCAGCACTGCCTCGGCCGCCTCCAGAATGGCGTCCGCGCTGTCGGGATTGCGCCGCGCACCGATCGATCTGCGCGCCGTATCCGCCTCCTCGGCCATGCCTTTCGTCCTCGTTTCAATTCGCTGGCAACGATAAGTGATCCCGCCTGCCAATGTGGAAGATCATAGCGCCACGGACCCCGGCGACGCCAACAGATTTGAAATGCAAGCTTGATCCTGAACGGGTTTGCCCTCCGCGGGAGCGACGAAAACGCGCTTGCACCGGCTCGCCGTATCGGGCAAACCGGCCTTCCCTTGCGATTTTCCCGCCCGAGGTCTGAATGTCCACGACGATTTCCCCGCTTGCGCCGAAGAAATACCCCAAAATGCCAGAAATCGAAGGGGTGCGCATCGCCACCGCCGAAGCAGGGATAAAGTACAAGGGCCGCACCGACCTGCTGGCCATGGTGTTCGATGCAGGCACCGCGGTCGCCGGCGTGTTCACCAGGTCGAAATGTCCCTCGGCGCCGGTTGATTTCTGCCGCCAGAACCTTGGCTCGGGCAAGGCGCGGGTGCTGGTCGTCAATTCCGGCAACGCCAACGCCTTCACCGGGCAGAAGGGTCGCGAATCCACCGCGCTGACGGGCGAAGCGGCGGCGAAGGCCGCGGGCTGCACGGCAGGCGAGGTTTTCCTGGCCTCGACCGGCGTCATCGGCGAACCGCTCGACACGGCCAAGTTCAGCCATCTGCTCGCCGGGCTGGTCAGCGACGGCAAGCCGGACCTGTGGACAGAGGCGGCAAAGGCCATCATGACCACGGATACGTATCCGAAAGTGGCGACGGCGACGGTCAAGCTCGGCGACGCCGATGTGACCATCAATGGCATTTCCAAGGGCGCCGGCATGATCGCGCCCGACATGGCGACGATGCTGTCCTTCATCGCCACCGACGCGCCGATCGCGGCTCCTGCCCTGCAGGACCTGTTGTCGCGCGGCACGGCCAAGACGTTCAATGCTGTCACCGTCGACAGCGATACCTCGACCAGCGACACGCTGCTGTTGTTTGCCACCGGCAAGGCGGCAAAGCGCGGCGCGCCCGAGATCACCGATCCCAGGGACGCCCGCCTTGGCCAGTTCCGCCGGGCGCTCGGCAAGGTGCTGAAGTCGCTGGCGTTGCAGGTGGTGCGCGACGGCGAGGGCGCCCGCAAGCAGGTCGAGGTCACCGTCACCGGGGCCAAGTCGGCCCGCTCGGCCAAACGCATCGCGCTGTCGATCGCCAATTCGCCGCTGGTCAAGACGGCGGTCGCCGGCGAGGACGCCAATTGGGGCCGCGTCGTCATGGCCGTCGGCAAGGCCGGCGAGCCCGCGGATCGCGACCGGCTGTCGATCTGGTTCGGCGACAACAGGCTGGCGCATGAGGGTGAGCGCGACCCCAGCTATTCGGAAGAAAAGACCTCGGCCTATATGAAGCGCGACGATATCCGCATCCGCGCCGATATCGGCATCGGCCGCGGCAAGGCGACAGTGTGGACCTGCGATCTCACCAAGGAATATGTCGCCATCAATGGCGACTACCGGAGCTGATCGCCTTGGTTTCGCGTCATCCCGCAAGCATGCTCGCGACCGTGCGCCGCTATGAGGCGGCCGGCTTTCGCGCCTGGCCCGCGGCCGCCGTCCACTATGACGGCACCTGGGTGGTGCGCCTGACCGCCGGTCATCCGGCCAAGCGGCTGAACTCGGTCAATCCGCTCGATCCCGGCGACATCCAGCACATCGCCGACCGCATCGGCCGCGCGAGCCGCCGTTTCGACGCGTACGGCCGGCCGCTGACGTTCCGCATGTCGCCATTGTCGGGTCCCGATCTTGCCAGTCATCTCGACAAGGAGGGCTGGAGTCGGTTCGACGAATCGCTGGTCATGCGGCTGCCGCTGGCCGACGCGCAGCTCGACGCCGCCATGGACCAGATCCCGCTCAAGGACATCAGCCGCTTCATCGGCGCATTGCTCAAGGTCAGCGGCTCAGACGTGTCGCTGCGGCCGGGCCTGTCGGAGATCATCGGCGCTATCCAGCCTGAAGCCGGGCTGTTCGCACTCGAGGATGGGACGGAGCCGCTGGCGACGCTGATCTGCGTGCATGACGGCGATCTAGCCGGCCTGTTCGAGGTCGCTACCGACAAGGCGGCGCGCAACAAGGGCCACGGCCGCAACCTGATCCTGTCGGCGCTGAAATGGGCGAGGCTGCGCGGCGCGCGGGAAGCCTGGCTGCAGGTCGAGGCCGGCAACGCGCCGGCGCTGGCGCTCTACAGCGCGCTCGGCTTCGAGGAAGTCTATCGCTATCACTACCGCCGGCCCGCTGTTCATGGGTGAAGTCGGGCATGAATGATGTGAAATCCAGCGGCAAGCGCCTGCTCCTGGTCGCCGCTTGCGCGCTGGTCGATGCCGATGGTCGCGTGCTGCTGGCGCAGCGGCCGCAAGGCAAGCAACTCGCCGGCCTGTGGGAGTTTCCCGGCGGCAAGGTCGAGGCCGGCGAGACGCCGGAACAATGCCTTATCCGTGAACTGCAGGAGGAGATCGGTATCGAGACCGAGATCCCATGCCTGGCGCCGCTGACCTTCGCCAGCCATTCCTATGACGACTTCCACTTGCTGATGCCGCTTTTTGTCTGCCGCCGCTTCCGCGGCATCGCCCAACCGAGGGAAGGGCAGACGCTGAAATGGGTGCGGCCCAAACAGATGCGCGACTATCCGATGCCGCCGGCCGATGCGCCATTGATCCCCTTCCTGATCGATCTCCTTTGAGGATTTGATTGGACCACCGTCCATATCAGCCAGCGTTAATGGAAGATTTATCTCATCATGAAAAATTGATGCATGGCCGTTTTTCGTGCGGCCGCCGCCATTTCGCTGGGGAGCGATAGAATGAGCCTGGACAGGGATTGGGATTCGATCCGGCCCGAGCGCGGCTTTCGTGTCGCTGATGCGGGCATGGGCGCCCTGCGCCTCACGCTGCTGTTCGGATCGGCCGCCGTGGCGCTGGCGTTGATCGCGACCCCTTTCCTCGACAGCCAGGCGCGTTCGCAAACGGCCCGCGACGGTTTCCCCGGCCTGGACATGACGGCTACCGGTTCGATCAGCCATCGCAGCACCTATACGGTACGCCGCAGCGTGCTGCAGGCCGATCCGGGAGGCGTCTGCATTATCCGTTCCGATGGCAAAAGCAGTGGCGACTGCTGACAAGGCCAGGACATTTCCGACGGTCGGCGACTTCACCGCCTGTTAAGCCTTTGCCGTTAACCTTTCTTAACAGGTCCGCGGTAAAGTTTCCGCAACGGGGATCGAGGTCATGAAAACAGTGCTGCTGCGTTTTCTGGAGGACGAAAACGGCGCCACGGTCGTCGAATATGGTCTGATTATCGCCGTGCTGTCGCTGACGATCATCGGCGGTATCGGCCAGGTCTTCAACTCGCTGACCTGGCTGTTCAGCGACAACTCCAGCAGGCTTGCCAACGCCTTTGCGCAATGAGGCTGGTGCCTGCGAACAGGTCAATGCCCATCAGGTCCCTCCAGTATAGTCTTCAGCGAAACCTTGGCTGAACCGGGTTTCAGCGGCTTTTGCTGCGATGCATCGGGCGCCCAGCCGGACATCCAGACCGTCGAGAAGCTTGCCCTGATACGACCGTCGGGGTCCGAAAAGCGTTCGGCGTAGATTTCCGCGGCGCGGGCAAACAGCTGGCGCGTGCCCGGCCGCCGGCTGCGATCGGCCAGCGCGCTGGTTTCGCCCATGGCACGCAGATCCGCCATCAGGGCAAACAGGTTGGCATAGCGCACCGTCACCGTCTCGACGTCGGCGACCGGCAGCGCGAAACCGGCGCGCTGCAGCAACGCACCGGCATCGCGTACGTCGGTGAACGGGATGACGCGAGGGCTGACGCCGCCGTAGAGCTCTGTCTCGGCGGCAAGCAGGCTTTCGCGCAGTTCCGCAAGCGTGCCGGCGCCTGCGAAGGCGCCGAGGAAAAGTCCGTCCGGCCGCAGCGCGCGACGGATCTGGATCAACATGCCCGGGATGTCGTTCATCGCCTGCAGCGACAAAAGCGATACCACCAGATCAAGACTTTGCGGCTCGAACGGGACGGTCTCCGGCGGTGCAATCAGGCCGGCGGCACCGTTCAGGAAAGCCGCGGCCGTCTCGACACGGGCGAGATCCGCCACCTTGCCGCTCCGCGCAAGGACATCGGCCGCGGCCAATGTCTGGCAAAACAGCACCGCCGCCTTGGCGAACTTTCGCTCGACGGCGCCCAGCCGGTCGGCGAGATCCTCGGCGGCACGGCGCATGAGGAAGTCGGCGCCGTCAACCGGACGGATGAGCGCGCGCCGCTTGTGCGCCAGCCACAGAGAGGTGTCCATTATAGGCTGCAAGGGATTGATCCTTGTATATCGGCGCCTTGATGTGATTGGTATTGGTGGCGCCGAGGAACCAATCACGTGGCCGATCCGATGCCCAAGATCAAGTCCGTCGAGATCAGGAAGCTGGCCGGGTCTGCTGCACGGTCGGCTCTGGGCTGGCCGGCGCGCATCCTGTTTCCGCCGGTCTGCGCCGGTTGCCGCCGGCAGGTCTCGCAGCCCGGTGTGTTGTGCGGCGGCTGCTGGCCGAAGCTGCGGCTGCTGGAGCGGCCCTGGTGTCCGGTGATGGGCACGCCGTTCACCCATCACATGGGCGATGGTTTTCTGTCGGCGGAGGCGATCGCGGATCCGCCTCCCTTCGAACGGGCACGGGCCGCGGTCGTCTACTCCGGCGTTGCCCGCCAGATGGTGCAAGGGCTGAAATACCAGGACCGCACGGATCTCGCACCCTGGATGGCGCGCTGGATGGTCCGTGTGGGCGCCGAGCTCATCGCCGACGCGGATGTGGTGGTGCCGGTGCCGCTGCATTGGCGCCGTTTCTTCAGGCGGCGGTTCAACCAGTCGGCGGAACTGGCGCGCGCGGTTTGCGAGCTCAGCGGGCTGCCTTTCTCGCCCTCCGCCATGCGGCGCGTGAAACTCACCCGCCAGCAGGTCGGACTGGAGCGGCAGGAGCGCGAGGAAAACGTACGCGCCGCCTTTCGCGTGCCGGCAGAGGCCGAGATCGAGATTGCCGGCCGCAGGGTGCTTCTGATCGACGATGTCTACACCACCGGCGCCACCGTGCGTGCCGCCACCAAGGCGCTGAAAAGGGGAGGTGCGGCCGCCGTCGACGTGCTCACCTTTGCCCGTGTGTTGCCGGGGGACTTCCGGGCGGACGAGTCCGTGACTATATAAGTCGGCAACGGAAGCGGAATTCGTCATGGTCGATGTCACGATCTATACGCGCATGATGTGCGGCTACTGCACGGCGGCCAAGCGGTTGCTGGAGCGCAAAGGCGTCGCCTATACCGAGCACGACGCTTCCTTCTCCCCGGAACTGCGCCAGGAGATGATGTCGCGGGCTCACGGGCGCACGACCTTTCCGCAGATTTTCATAGGTGACACACATGTAGGTGGCTGCGACGACCTCCATGATCTGGAGGCAGAAGGCCGACTGGACAAACTGCTCGCCAACGGCTCGTCGATTTGAGGGGTATGACAATGGGTGTTTTCAAGACGGCGGGTGTTTTCAAGGCGGCGGCAGTGCAGATGCGTTCAGGCGAGAGCCCCGAGCGCAATGCGGCCGATATGGAGCGGCTGGTGCGCGAGGCCGCGGCCCAGGGCGCGACCTATATCCAGACGCCGGAGATGACCGGTGCACTGATCCGCGACAAGGAAGCGCGTGCCGCCTCATTCACCTCGCAGGACAAGGACATCGTTGTCGCAACCGCGCGGAAGCTCGCCAGTGAGCTTGGCATCTTCCTGCACGTTGGCTCGACCGCCATACTGCGCGCCGACGGCAAGCTCGCCAACCGCGCGCTCCTGTTCGGACCCGATGGCGCGACGCTCGCCACCTACGACAAGATCCACATGTTCGACGTCGACCTCGATAACGGCGAAAGCTGGCGCGAATCCGCCGCCTATGAGCCGGGGACCGAAGCCGTCGTTATACCGATCAACGATGCGAAACTAGGCTTTGCCGTCTGCTACGACCTGCGTTTTCCGCAATTGTTCCGTGCCGAAGCGATGGCCGGCGCCGAGGTGCTGACCGTGCCCGCGGCCTTCACCCGCCAGACCGGCGAAGCGCATTGGCATGTGCTGCTCAGGGCACGCGCCATTGAGAACGGCGCCTATGTCGTCGCCGCCGCGCAAGGCGGCCTGCACGAGGACGGCCGCGAGACCTATGGGCATTCGCTGATCGTCGATCCGTGGGGCCGCATCATCGCCGAAGCCGCGCATGACGAGCCAGCGGTGATTGTCGCCGAGATCGACCCGGCGCAGTCGCTTGCCGCGCGCAAGAAGATCCCCAATCTCAGGAATGCGCGGGATTTCACCATCAATGCCGGCGAGGGGCCGCGTCTCAGGGGCGCCGCATCTTGATCCGCTTTTCCCTGATCTGCGAAAACGAGCATGAGTTCGAGGGTTGGTTTCGCAGCAATGACGATTTCGACACGCAGAAGAAGCGCGGTTTTGTCGATTGCCCCAGCTGCGGCTCGCACAAGGTCGAGAAGGCGCTGATGGCCCCGGCCGTTTCCACGGCCCGCAAGCAGGAAACCATAGCGCTTGCCATGGGCGAGGCGCAGAAGCAGGCGCTGGCGCAGCTGAAGGCGATGGCCGAGAAGGTGCGCGAAAACGCCGACTATGTCGGCGACAAGTTCGCCGAGGAAGCGCGCAAGATCCATTTCGGCGAAACCGATGCGCGCGGCATCTATGGCGAGGCGACGCTGGAGGAGGCCAAGGGCCTGGCCGAGGATGGCGTCGAGTTCATGCCGATCCCGGTGTTTCCGGATGACCGGAACTGAGCGATCAGCTCACGCTGCCGATCAATTTTTCCAGCAGGTGCGAAAGCGTTTCCCGTTCGGTCTGTGTCAGACCGGACAGGATCTGATGCTCGTTCGCCACATGGGCTGCAACGGCCTCGTCGATCAAGGCGAGCCCCTTTTCGGTCAGCCGCACGACGATGCCGCGCCGATCGTTGGGGTGCGGTGCACGCAGGATCAATCCGGCCTTTTCCAACCGGTCGAGCCGGTTGGTCATGGCGCCTGATGTCACCATCGTCGCTTCATAGAGAGCGGTCGGCGTCAGCGCGTAAGGCGAGCCGGAGCGGCGCAGCGTCGCCAGTACATCGAACTCTCCCGCCTGCAGTCCAAAACGGGCAAACAGCGGAGCGAGGCGATCACGTGCTATCAGCGAGGAGACCTCATTCAAGCGCCCGATCACGGCCATCGGCGACACATCCAGGTCCGGCCGTTCCCGCCGCCATTGCTCGATGGCTTTCCCAGCGCGGTCCATCTATCTCACCATAATGTATCTTGACGTTAAGAATCTTTCCATTATCTTATCTCAATATTCAACGCCGGCCAAGAGGCTTGCACCCATAGGGTTCCATCATGAAATATCTCTGGGATTCGGCGCTCGGCCTGCTGGTTGTCACCGGCGGCCTGCTGGGCCTGACGCTGCCCTTCGGCAAGCTCGCCACGGCGGCCGGCGTGCCGGCCATGGTCTGGGCCTTTGTCATCTCGCTCGGCGCCGGCGGCGTGCTTTTGGGCGTGCTACTGGCGCGTGGTCAGCGCATCCGGCTCACCCCGCACAAACTGCGCTATTTCTTCGTCACCGCGGCAGTGTCCTATGCCGTCCCCAATCTCCTGATGTTTTCGGCCATTCCGCATCTGGGCGCCGGCTACACCGGCATCATGTTCACGCTGTCGCCGGTGATCACACTGGTGTTTTCGATCCTGCTCGGCGTCCGGCGCCCCAACATGCTGGGCATATCAGGCATCGCCGTCGGCTTTGTCGGCGCCGTCATGGTGGCGGTGACGCGCGGCGAGGCTGGCCAGCCGGCCGATCTGTTCTGGGTGGTGACGGGGCTGCTGATCCCGGTCAGCCTTGCCGCCGGCAACATCTACCGCACCATCGACTGGCCGGAAGGAACCGGTCCGATCGAACTCGCGGTCGGCAGCCATCTGGCGTCCGCGGCGATGCTGCTCGTCGGTATCCTGACCTTGCTCGGAGGCAAGGCCTTCGTCCAGCTTGGCGCCGTGCCGCTCATCGTCGTGGCGCAGATGGCCTCGGCATCGGCGATGTTTGCTTTCTTCTTCCGGCTGCAGGCGGTTGGCGGTCCGGTCTATCTCAGCCAGATCGGCTATGTCGCGGCAGCGGTCGGACTGTTTGCCGGCACGATCGTCCTTGGTGAACACTATCAACTGCTGACCTGGGTCGGCGCCGTCATCATCACCGTGGGCGTGTTCATCACCACCAAGGCGCAGAGCCAGAAAGCCTGAAGGCTTCGAGGCTCACGTCGCACTGCCGTCAGCATCAACGCCGGGCTCCGGCCCCGGCTGGCCGAGGATTGGCTGTTCAGACCGATCCCTTTTCCGCCAGCACCATGTAGTTGACGTCCATGTCCTTCGACCGCGCCCAGCGATCGGCAAGCGGATTGTAGGTGACGCCGGTGCGGTCGATGATGGTCAGGCCGGCGCCGCGCAGCGCCTTTTCCAGCTCTTCGGGGCGCACCAGCTTGCCGAATTGGTGGGTGCCGCGCGGCAGCCAGCGCAACACATATTCGGCGCCGATGATGGCGAGGCCGAGCGCCTTGAGCGTGCGGTTGATAGTGGCCACGAACATGATGCCGCCGGGTTTGACCATCTCGCCGCATTTGGCGACGAACAGGTCGATATCGGCGACATGTTCGACCACTTCCATGTTGAGGATGACATCGAATTTTTCACCGGCCTCGGCGAGATCTTCCGCCGTCCTGGCACGATAGTCGACGCTGACATTGCCCTCGGCGGCATGCAGTTTCGCCACTTCGATGTTTGTTTCGGACGCGTCCGCTCCGACCACCTCGGCACCGAGCCGCGCCATCGGCTCGCACAAAAGGCCACCGCCGCAGCCGATGTCGAGGATGCGCAGGCCCTCGAACGGCCGCGCCGCCCGTGGGTCGCGGCCGAAGCGCGCCGCGATCTGGTCGCGGATATAGGAAAGCCGGACCGGATTGAATTTGTGCAGCGGACGAAACTTGCCGTTCGGGTTCCACCATTCGGCGGCAAGGGCGGAAAAGCGTTCCACCTCTCCGGCATCAATCGTCGATCGTCGGGGCTCAGGCATCGGTTGGTCTCCTCGGACGCTACAGCGCCGCGCGTCCTTCGGACGCGCAAAGGACGCTGTAGCACTTTGATTCTGCGCATGATCCCTTTCCGAAATCGAAGTCGATTTCGGGGTCATGCGCTAGGAAGTCGGGCGTGAGGCATCGAATGTCAAGGCAACATTTTCCTCTGCTGACAAAGTGGCTGGGCGATCAAAGGCCCGGCTTATTTCGTGTCCAGAACATCACGCAGCTTGGCCGCCAGCTGCTCGATAGTGAACGGCTTGGCCAGGAAGTGCACGTCATGATCGAGCATGCCGTTGTGGACCACGGCATTCCTGGTGAAGCCGGTGGTGAAGACCACTTTCAGCCCGGGCTGGCGCGCGAGCGCTTCCTCGGCGAGCTTGCGGCCATTCATCACCGGCATGACGATGTCGGTGAAAAGCAGGGCGATGCCTGGTGTCGCGGCGAGCTTCTGAAGGGCCTCCGGTCCGCTTCCCGCATGGATGACGATGTAGCCGAGTTCGCGCATGACATCCGTCGTGGAGGCCCGCACGCGGGGGTCATCCTCGACGACGAGGATCGTCTCGGTGACCTTGGCGGCGCTCTTGTCGCGCCCGACGGGCGCTGCCGGCTCCTCGGCTCCGAAAAACCGGGGCAGGTAGATCTTGATCGTCGTGCCTTCGCCGGGCTCGGAGTAGATCTTGACGTGGCCGCCCGATTGCTTGACGAAGCCGAACACCTGGCTCAGCCCAAGTCCAGTGCCCTTGTTGACCGGCTTGGTCGTGAAGAAGGGTTCGAAGGCCCTGGCGATGGTCTCGGGCGACATGCCCGCGCCGGTGTCGGTTACCGCGATCATCACATATTGGCCAGGCGTGACTTCGGCGTGCGTCGATGCATAGCCGTCGTCGAGGTGGCTGTTGACAGTCTCAATGGTCAGCTTGCCCTCATTGTCCATGGCGTCGCGGGAATTGACGGCCAGATTGAGGATCGCGTTCTCGATCTGGCTGGGATCGGCGTGGGTTTTCCACAGGCCGCCCGCTAATACTGTCTCGATGCGGATGCCTTCACCCAAGGTGCGGCGCAGAAGATCGGACATGCCGGTCAACAGCCCGTTGATGTCGACAACCTGCGGCGCCAGAGGCTGCAGGCGGGAGAAGGCAAGCAGGCGGGAGGTCAGGTTGGCGGCACGGCTGGCCGCGTCGGTCGCGGCCTCGACGAGTTTTTCGATGTCATGCTCGCCCCGCTTCAGCTTGCGCTGGGCAAGGTTCATGGCGCTGAGGATCACCGCCAGCATGTTGTTGAAGTCGTGGGCGATGCCGCCTGTCAGCTGTCCGACAGCCTCCATCTTCTGCATCTGGCGTATCTGGGATTCGGCGTTTTCACGCGTCTGGATCTCGTTGCCGAGTTCGATGTTCTTGCGCATCAGCTCTTGCTGGGCGACGACCACCTCGTGGAAGCGGCGACGGGATTGACGTATGGTGTAGGCGGCAAGCAGGAAAATCGCCAGCAACGCGGCCAATGAGCCGATCCGCAGCCAGGCCTCGACCCGGTCGGTACGCTCGTCGCGCGCGGCCACCGCGGCGGCGCCGATGCGTCGGATTGTGTCCATGCTGGCCCGCATCTCGTCCATGGCGGCCTTGCCCTGGCCACTGCGGACCAGTTGCAGGGCCTTTGCCGCATCGCCTCGCTCGTAAAGAGCTATGGTTTCGGCCAGGTCGGCCTGCTGTTGCGAAAGCGCGTCCTTGATGTGGCCGATCTGCTGGGCGATCTGATCGTCGGGAGCGGTCGCGCTGTCGACCCGCGCCAATTGTCCCGGAATTGCCTCGACGGCCTTCCGGTAAGGCTCCAGATACGATTTTTCACCGGTCAGCAGGTAGCCGCGCTGACCACTCTGGGCCTCCTGCGCCAATGAAAGCAGCCCGGAAAGCTGCTCCTGGTACTCGATTGTCTCACGTGCGGCGGCACGATTGGCCCTTTGGCTCTCGACGAGCACCGCACGGGTGCCGACGATCAGTGCCAGCACCGCAAAGCCCGCGACAAGCGGGAGCGATTGCAATCGCATGGCGCGCCGAAGCCGAGCAATCATCTGTTATGCCGAACCAAAAGCAATTTCCCGCGGGCAGCATTTGGTAAGCGGCGCCGGGCCGGAAGGCAATATGTCGTGCTGTTATGCAATCCGCCGTCAGCCTTGCGAAACCTTCCTCATTTGGCTATGGAGGCCGCGCATTCAGTGGCCGGCGGCAGCCGGACGCTTTTCTTCCATTTTCGGCCGCGGGCCGGCTCCAGTCAAAGGCATTTCGCTTCCATGGCGCGTATCGTGATGAAATTCGGCGGGACCTCCGTCGCCGACATCGCTCGCATCCGCAACGTGGCACGTCACGTCAAACGCGAGGTCGACGCCGGTCACGAGGTGGCTGTGGTGGTTTCGGCGATGGCCGGCAAGACCAACGAGCTGGTCGGCTGGACCCGCGAGGCCTCACCGATGCACGATGCCCGCGAATATGACGCGGTCGTCGCTTCCGGCGAACAGGTCACGGCTGGCCTTCTCGCCATCACCTTGCAGAACATGGGCGTGCATGCGCGCTCCTGGCAGGGCTGGCAGATTCCGATCAAGACCGACAACGCGCATGGCGCGGCGCGCATCCTCGACATCGACGGCGCCTTCCTGGTCAAGCGCTTCGGCGAAGGCCAGGTGGCTGTAATCGCCGGTTTCCAAGGCATCGGGCCGGACAACCGCATCGCGACACTCGGACGTGGCGGCTCCGATACCAGCGCCGTGGCGATCGCCGCCGCGGTCAAGGCCGACCGCTGCGACATCTACACCGACGTCGATGGGGTCTACACCACCGACCCGCGCATCGAGCCCAAAGCGCGGCGGCTGGCCAAGATATCGTTCGAGGAAATGCTTGAAATGGCCTCGCTCGGCGCCAAGGTTCTGCAGGTGCGTTCGGTCGAGCTTGCCATGGTGCACAGGGTGCGTACCTTCGTGCGGTCGTCCTTCGACGATCCCGATGCGCCCGGAATGGGGGATTTGCTCAATCCTCCGGGAACGCTCATTTGCGACGAGGAAGAGATCGTGGAACAGCAGGTCGTCACCGGAATTGCCTATGCCAAGGACGAGGCCCAGATTTCGCTGCGCCGCGTCGGCGACCGGCCGGGCGTCGCCGCCGGCATTTTCGGACCGCTGGCCGAGGCCAACATCAATGTCGACATGATCGTCCAGAACATTTCCGAGGACGGCAAGCTGACCGACATGACCTTCACCGTGCCGTCGGGCGATGTGGACAAGGCGCTGGCCGTGCTCGACCGGCTGAAAGCCGAGATTGGCTACGATGTCGTACAGTCGGAAGCCGGCATGTCGAAGGTCTCGGTCATCGGCATCGGCATGCGGAGCCATGCCGGCGTCGCCGCCACCGCCTTCAAGGCGCTGGCCGACAAGGCGATCAACATCCGCGCCATCACCACCTCCGAGATCAAGATTTCGATACTGATCGACGGTCCCTATACGGAACTTGCGGTTCGCACTTTGCATTCCGTCTACGGTCTGGATAAGCAGTAGCAGGACTGAATCAGCTGTTGCGCACTTGCCGGGCGCGGCGGAAACTGCCCCGGCAAGAAGTCTATTGGAGAAGAAGCCGCGATGCGTGACACGGCCGTTGGCCCGCGCGTTTTGCTGAAACGGCTCCGCGAGCTCATGCAGGAGCCGCTGGAGCCGCAGGAGCGGCTCGACCGGATTGTGCGCGACATCGCCTCCAACATGGTCGCGGAAGTCTGCTCGCTCTACGTGCTGCGCGCCGATTCGGTGCTGGAGCTCTACGCCACCGAAGGTCTGAACCCGAACGCCGTCCATCTGGCGCAGCTGCGGCTAGGGCAAGGCCTGGTCGGCACCATTGCCGCGAGTGCCAGGCCGCTCAACCTGTCCAACGCGCAAGAACACCCGGCCTTCGCCTACCTGCCGGAGACCGGGGAGGAGATCTACAATTCCTTCCTCGGCGTGCCGGTGCTCAGGGCAGGGCGCACGCTGGGCGTCCTGGTCGTCCAGAACAAGACCATGCGCCACTACCGCGACGATGAGGTCGAGGCGCTGGAAACCACGGCCATGGTCATCGCCGAGATGATCGCCACCGGCGATCTGGCGCGGCTGACCCGGCCTGGCCTCGAACTCGACCTGCGCCGGCCGGTCAGCTTCACCGGCCTGTCCTTCAACGATGGCGTCGGGCTCGGTCATGTCGTGCTGCACGAGCCGCGTATCGTCGTCACCAATTTGTTCAACGAGGACAGCGAGGAGGAGGTCCGGCGGCTCGAAGCCTCGCTTGGTTCTCTGCGGCTTTCCATCGACGACATGCTGGAGCGCCGCGATGTCGCCTTCGAGGGCGAGCACCGCCAGGTGCTGGAAGCCTACCGCATGTTCGCCAACGACCGGGGCTGGGTACGGCGCCTGGAAGAGGCGATCCGTAACGGCCTGACTGCCGAGGCGGCGGTCGAAAAAGTTCAGAGCGACATGCGCGCCCGCATGCTGCACATGACCGATCCCTATCTGCGCGAGCGGATGAGCGATTTCGACGATCTCGCCAACCGGCTGTTGCGCCAGCTGATGGGACGTGGACCCGAGGATGTCGCGGCCTCGCTGCCCAAGGACGCCATCATCGTCGCCCGCTCGATGGGCGCTGCCGAACTGCTCGACTATCCTCGCGACAAGCTGCGCGGGCTGGTGCTGGAGGATGGCGCGGCGACCAGCCATGTCGTCATCGTCGCGCGCGCCATGGGCATTCCCGTCGCCGGCCAGATGAAAGGCGCCGTTTCCATGGCGGAAAACGGCGATGCCATCATCGTCGACGGCGAGGAAGGCGCGATCCATCTGCGGCCGCAATCCGATCTTGAAGCCGCCTATGCCGAGAAGGTGCGGTTCCGGGCGCGCCGGCAGGAGGTCTACCGCGAACTGCGCAAGAAGCCGTCGACGACCCGGGACGGGGTACAGGTCGACCTGCTGATGAATGCCGGGCTTGCCGTCGACCTGCCGCAGTTGGCGGAGGCGGGCGCCGCCGGCATCGGCCTGTTCCGCACGGAACTGCAATTCATGGTCGCGTCGACCTTTCCACGCGCCGAAGCCCAGGAAAAACTCTACCGCGACGTGCTCGAGGCAGCGCGCGGCAAGCCGGTCACCTTCCGCACCATCGACATTGGTGGCGACAAGGTGCTGCCCTATTTCAAGGGCGCGATCCAGGAAGAGAATCCGGCGCTCGGCTGGCGGGCAATCCGCCTGACGCTAGACCGGCCGGGCTTGCTGCGCACCCAGATCCGCGCCTTGCTCAAGGCCAGCGGCGGGCGCGAGCTCAAGCTGATGCTGCCGATGGTAACCGAGCTCGGCGAAATCGCCCAGGCGCGCGAAATCATCGACCGCGAGGTGCGGCATCTCTCACGCTTCGCCCATCATCTGCCGACCAGTCTCAAGCTGGGCGCCATGCTGGAAGTGCCGTCGCTTCTGTTCCAGCTCGACGAACTGATGAAGGCGGTCGACTTCGTCTCGGTCGGATCGAACGACCTGTTCCAGTTCGTCATGGCGGTCGACCGCGGCAACACGCAACTGGCCAACCGCTTCGATACGTTGTCGGCGCCGTTCCTGCGCGTGCTCAAGCAGATCGCCGACGCCGGGACCCGCAATCATACGCCCGTCACCCTGTGCGGTGAACTCGCCGGCAAGCCGATCTCGGCGATGGCGCTGATCGGCCTCGGTTTCCGCTCGATCTCGATGTCGCCGGCCTCGATCGGTCCGGTCAAGGCCATGCTGACGGAGCTGCCGCTGGAGGAGCTGAAAGCTTTCTTCGACGACAATCTGATGGCGCCGGCGCAAGGGCTGCCGATGCGGGCGTTGCTGCAGGCCTTCGCCGACGACCGCTCGATCCCGTTGTAGCACCCTCATCATGGTCAATTTGCCCCGCGATCGTATGGATCAAGTCGTCAAGCGTTTCGAGATGCTCGAAGCGCAGATGTCGGCCGGGCCGGCACCGGATGCCTATGTGAGGATGGCATCGGAATATGCCGAGTTGCAGGAGATGGTGGCCAAGGTCAGGGAATTGCGCTCTGCCGAGCACGAGCAGGCCGACCTCGAAGCGATGCTCGCCGACAAGGGCACCGACGCCGAGATGCGGGCGCTTGCCGAGGCAGATCTGCCCGGTGTCGAGGAGCGCATCGAGACGCTGCAGAAAGACATCCAGATCCTGCTCCTGCCCAGGGATGCCGCCGACGACAAGAACGCCATTCTCGAAATCCGCGCAGGCACCGGCGGCGATGAGGCGGCACTCTTCGCCGGCGACCTGTTTCGCATGTATGAGCGCTATGCCGCCGAACGCGGCTGGCGGTTCGAAACGGTATCGGCCAGCGACGGCGATGCCGGCGGCTTCAAGGAAATCATCGCCACGATCTCCGGTAAAGGTGTGTTCGCCCATCTGAAATTCGAATCCGGGGTGCATCGCGTCCAGCGCGTGCCGGCCACCGAGGCCAGCGGGCGCATCCACACTTCAGCCGCCACAGTCGCCGTGCTGCCGGAAGCCGAAGAGGTCGACATCGACATCAGGGCCGAGGACATCCGCATCGACACGATGCGTGCCTCCGGCTCCGGCGGCCAGCACGTCAACACCACCGATTCCGCGGTCCGCATCACCCATCTGCCGACCGGCATCATGGTGGTGCAGGCGGAGAAGTCGCAGCACCAGAACCGGGCCAAGGCCATGCAGATCCTGCGCGCCCGGCTCTATGACATGGAGCGCAGCAAGGCGGATGAGGAGCGTTCCGAGTCGCGCAAGTCGCAGGTCGGTTCCGGCGACCGCTCCGAGCGCATCCGCACCTACAATTTTCCGCAGGGCCGGGTCACCGACCATCGCATCAACCTGACGCTCTACAAACTCGACCGGGTGATGATGGGTGAACTCGACGAAATCGTCGACGCTCTGATCGCCGATCATCAGTCGAAGCTGCTGGCCGATATCCGCATCGATGGCTGATCCTTTGCCTGCGGCGCTGGGGCCGCTGCTGCGGGAAGCGCGGACCCGGCTTGCCGCAGCCGGTATCGACGATCCCGCGCTCGATGCGCGGCTGATCGTCGAACACTATTCCGGCACGACGCGCACCCAGGCGATCGCCGACCCCGCGTGCAAGATCGACGGGGACGCCATCGCCGCGATCGACGGCGCCCTGAGACGGCGAGCCCGTGGCGAGCCGGTGCATCGCATCCTCGGCTATCGCGAGTTCTACGGTTTGCGCTTGTCGCTGTCGCCGGAGACGCTGGAGCCGCGACCTGACACCGAAACGCTGGTCGAGGCGGTGCTGCCCTTCGTCAAGGCAATGGCCGCGCGGGAGGGCACATGCCGCATCCTCGATCTCGGCACCGGCACGGGCGCGATCGCCCTGGCACTGCTGAGCGTCGTGCCGGCCGCGACCGCCACCGGTGTCGACATCTCCGCCGGCGCTCTGGCCACGGCGGCCCGCAATGCCGGGCAATTCGGGCTCGGCGGCCGGTTCACGGGGGTTCAGTCGGACTGGTTCGAAAAAGTTTCCGGCCGGTACCATGTAATTGCCGCAAACCCTCCCTATATACCAACACAAGAGATTGGAAATCTGCAGGACGAAGTCCGCGATTTCGACCCGCGCCTTGCCCTTGATGGCGGTGTGGATGGGCTGAGCCCCTACAGGGTCATCGCCGCCGAGGCGGCAAGGTTTCTGGAAGCCGAAGGCAGGATTGCGGTCGAGATCGGCCACACACAAAGCAACGACGTCAACGATATATTTCGCGCGGCCGGTTACGCGGCTGGCGAGGTGTTTAGCGATCTCGGCGGAAACGACAGGGTTCTTGTTTTTCAACGGGCAACGTCTTGACGCAGTGCAAAAAAAGCGCTTGGCAATACCGGGGAATGCGGCTAGGGTCGCCTAACCGGATGAGACGAAGCAGGCAGTGCTCTTAGCGATTCGGTTTTCCTTGGAAATAGCTGCCTTCTTGCGCAAACGACGCCCAAGCTTCGTGCGGGAATCGTCCGGCAAGTGATGTAACCGGAAACAGGATGACACGTGGCGCCAACGCAATCGATGCGGGCGAACGCCGGTGAAGAAACGAAACGGCTGGCTGCATGAGCGCCTCCGTTCGTGAAGAGTTTTTCAAAATTTCAAGATGAAGAGAGTCGAATGAGGCCACAACAGCAGAACAGGCGCATGCGCGGTCGCAACAATAATGGCGGCGGCGGTGGCAATAACAATAACAACAACAATAACAACAGTCGCAAGGGGCCGAATCCGCTTACGCGCAACTACGAGAGCAACGGCCCGGACGTGAAAATCCGTGGATCGGCTCAGCAGATCGCCGAAAAATACGCCACGCTTGCCCGTGACTCGCACAGCTCCGGCGACCGGGTGATGGCGGAGAACTACCTCCAGCACGCTGAACACTACAATCGCATCATTGCCGCCGCGCAGGCGCAGATGCCGATCCAGAACGTCCAGCAGGCACGCGACGAGTTCGACGAGGACGGCGATGACGATCGCGACGAGTTCGACAATGCCGGCAGTGGGGCCGGCAGTGGAGCCGGCAACAGTGGGGCGGGCAATAGCAGCGGCAATGCCGGTTCCGATCCACAGCTTCCCGTAATCAATCATGGCGCAGGTCCGCAGCCGGTGATCGAGGGCATGCCTGCGGAGGTTGCGCTGAACCGGGAAAACGGTCGCGACAATCGCGACAATAGCGGGCGCGACAATAACGGTCGCAACAATGGCGGCCGCGACAACGGTGGCGGGCGCCATCGCGATCGCCGCCCCAATGGCGGCTACGGCCAGCGCGACTACGCTTCACCCGAACAGGGCGGACAGCAACAGCGCAACGAGGCCCCGGGGCAGACGGAAGTCCAGGCAGAGGCCGCTTCGCCGCCCGAGACGGTCGCGGCGGCCGAGCCGGCTCCACGGTTCGAGAATTTTTCACCGGCAGGTCTGGCCGCTCAGGCCGAACTCAATGAGGCGGCCGCCGAAAGCGGTGCTGCCCGCCGTCCACGGCGTCCGCGCCGTCCGCGCACCAATGCCGATCAGGTCGAGAGCGGCAGCGAAAATGGGGATGCGGCCGAGACAGCGGCGGCTCCGGTCGACAGCGGCGGTGCCGAACCCGTGGTTTCCGACATCGACAACTGAGCGAACGGCATTCAAGGCCTTGAGCGGCGGAGAGAAATCTCCGCCGTTTTCGTTTGGGCTGACGTGGAATATTATGCACCTGCCATATTGCGACATCTTGAGGGGCAAGGGTCCATGCACCATATCTGGCCTGAACAGGATCCGGCTCGAATGGGCGGGTCCGTCACCGCAATCTGATCCGGTGCCGCAAAGCGGGCCGGTGATGGAAGGAGACAAATATGAACCTTGAGAAATACTCAGAGCGCGTGCGCGGCTTTATCCAGTCCGCGCAGACCATGGCGCTCTCGCGCAACCACCAGCAATTCACCCCCGAACACATTCTGAAAGTCCTCGTCGACGATGACGAAGGCTTGGCCGCGTCGTTGATCGAGCGCGCCGGCGGCAATGTCCGCGATGTCAAGCTCGGCGTCGAGACGGCGCTCGAGGCGATGCCCAAGGTGGAGGGCGGCAATGGCCAGCTCTATCTGGCACAGCCGCTGGCCAAGGTGTTCTCGACCGCCGAAGACCTGGCCAAGAAGGCCGGCGACAGCTTTGTCACCGTCGAGCGGCTGCTGCAGGCGCTTGCCATGGAGAAATCGGCCAAGACCGCCGAAATCCTGGCCAAGGCCGGCGTCACCGCGCAGGCTCTGAACCAGGTCATCAACGACGTCCGCAAGGGCCGTACCGCCGATTCGGCGAGTGCCGAACAGGGTTATGACGCGCTGAAGAAATACGCACGCGACCTCACCGCGGACGCACGCGCGGGCAAGCTCGACCCCGTGATTGGCCGCGACGACGAGATTCGACGCACCATCCAGGTGCTGTCGCGCCGCACCAAGAACAACCCGGTGCTGATCGGCGAGCCGGGCGTCGGCAAGACGGCGATCGCCGAAGGGCTGGCGCTGCGCATCGTCAATGGCGACGTGCCGGAATCGCTGAAGGACAAGCAGTTGATGGCGCTCGACATGGGCGCGCTGATTGCCGGTGCCAAATATCGCGGCGAATTCGAGGAGCGGCTGAAGGCCGTGCTTTCGGAGGTCACTTCGGCCAGTGGCAACATCATCCTGTTCATCGATGAGATGCACACGCTGGTCGGCGCCGGCAAGGCCGATGGCGCCATGGATGCGTCGAATCTCCTGAAGCCCGCGCTGGCGCGCGGCGAACTGCACTGCGTCGGCGCCACCACGCTCGATGAATACAGGAAGCATGTCGAGAAGGATCCCGCCCTTGCCCGCCGTTTCCAGCCCGTCTTCGTCGACGAGCCGACAGTGGAGGACACGGTCTCGATCCTGCGCGGCCTGAAGGAGAAGTACGAGCAGCACCACAAGGTGCGTATCTCCGATTCGGCACTGGTGGCGGCGGCGACATTGTCCAACCGCTACATCGCCGACCGCTTCCTGCCGGACAAGGCAATCGACCTCGTCGACGAAGCCGCCTCGCGGCTCAGGATGCAGGTCGATTCCAAGCCCGAAGCGCTGGACGAGATCGACCGCCGCATCATGCAGCTCAAGATTGAACGCGAAGCGTTGAAGGTCGAGACGGACGATGCCTCGAAGGACCGGCTCGCCCGCCTGGAAAAGGAACTTGTCGGCCTGGAAGAGGAATCGACAGAGATCACCGCAAAGTGGCAGGCCGAGAAGCAGAAGCTCGGGCTAGCGGCCGACTTGAAGAAGCAGCTCGACGAAGCGCGCAACGACCTTGCCATTGCCCAGCGCAAGGGTGAGTTCCAGCGCGCCGGCGAGCTTGCCTATGGCAAGATCCCGGAACTGGAAAAGAAGCTGAAGGAGGCCGAAGCCCAGGACGGCAAGGCCGGCATGGTCGAGGAAGTGGTGACGCCCGACCACGTCGCCCATATCGTGTCGCGCTGGACCGGCATTCCGGTCGACAAGATGCTGCAGGGCGAGCGTGACAAGCTGCTGCGCATGGAAGACGAGATCGGCAAGCGTGTCGTCGGCCAGGGCGAAGCGGTGCAGGCCGTTTCCAAGGCGGTGCGGCGTGCCCGTGCGGGCCTTCAGGATCCGAACCGGCCGATCGGCTCGTTCATGTTCCTCGGGCCTACCGGCGTCGGCAAGACGGAACTGACCAAGGCTTTGGCCAATTTCCTGTTCGACGATGAGACGGCGCTGGTGCGCATCGACATGTCCGAATACATGGAGAAGCACTCCGTCGCCCGGCTGATCGGCGCGCCTCCCGGCTATGTCGGCTATGAGGAAGGCGGTGCGCTGACCGAAGCGGTGCGGCGCCGGCCCTATCAGGTCGTGCTGTTCGACGAGATCGAAAAGGCGCATCCGGATGTCTTCAACGTGCTGTTGCAGGTGCTCGATGACGGCCGGCTCACCGACGGGCAGGGCCGCACCGTCGACTTCCGCAACACACTGATCATCATGACGTCTAATTTGGGCGCCGAATATCTCGTCAATCTCGGCGAAGACCAGGATGTCGATGCCGTACGAGACGAAGTGATGGGCGTGGTCAGGGCATCGTTCCGGCCTGAGTTCCTCAATCGCGTCGACGAGGTGATCCTGTTCCACCGGCTGCGCCGCAAGGACATGGACCGTATCGTCGAGATCCAGCTCAAGCGGCTCGAGAGCCTGCTGACCGATCGCAAGATCACGCTGTCGCTGGATCCCGAGGCGATCGAGTGGCTGGCGGCCAAGGGTTACGACCCCGCTTATGGTGCCCGGCCGCTGAAGCGGGTGATGCAGAAGGAACTGCAGGATCCGCTGGCGGAAAAGATCCTTCTCGGCGAGATACTGGACGGCTCGACGGTCAAGGTCACGGCCGGTTCCGACCGGCTGAATTTCCGCTCCAAGCCGGCGATCGTCGCGGCCGAGGTTGCGGCCTGATTTCAGACGCCGCGCGTCCACCGTGCGCGCGGCGTTTTTCATGCGATTGGCGGGGGATTGATGACGCTGGACGATTACAACGGCTTCTGCGCTTCGCTGCCTGCAACGAACCACGTGGTGCAATGGGGCGGCGCCCATGTCTGGAAGGTCGGGACCAAGGTGTTTGCGATCGGTGGCTGGGATCAGGGTCGGCAGCTCTTCGTCACCTTCAAATGCTCCGACATCGCCTATGACGTGCTCAAGGAGCAGCCGGGCCTGCGCCCCGCGCCCTATCTTGCCTCCCGCGGCATGAAGTGGATCCAGCGTCAGACAAGCCAGAGCATGGATGATGGTGCGCTGGAGGACTATCTGCGCGAGAGCCACCGCCTTGTTGCCCTTAAGCTGACGAAGCAGGCGCGCAAGGAATTGGGGCTTGGCGCAAGCTAGCCAATATTCCCTGAGGCGCCGGAAAACCGCCATCTTCATGCCCGGTTCATGTTGGAACCATATGGTGGGTAACTGGTTTGCTGGCGAAGGGTTCGCCGAACTGAACAATGCCGGCGGCGGCACATACGGACCGGAGAGTTTCGCACGATGCTGCGCACTATCTTCACCCTTTCGGCACTTGCCGCGGGACTGGTGTTTTCCAATGCGTTCGCCGCGCCGACGCATGACGGTGCCGCCCAGCCTGTCCGTGCGTCCGGGAGCGGCGGCATTCTGCTCGCGCAGGACGGCAATCTCGACATTTATTACGATGCCAGGGGCAATCGCGTCATCGTCGATTCGGATACCGGCAAGGTGATCGCCATCCAGCCGCCGCAGACACGGCTCGACCGGCGGGCGTTGCGCCGCGAGAGCCGGATGCGTGAACTTGGCCGCGCACCCGCCGACGATGACCGCTACTATCTCGACGATCCCCAGGACATGGCCCGCTTCCGCCGCAGACAGCTGGAAGAGGAAGGCCGGGTCATTCCACCGCCCGCCGACGAATACGATCCTGACGGAAGTGGTTCAGTCGATGCTTATCCGCCGGCACCGCGGGAGGACGGCAGTTACGACAGCAATTATCCCGACGCGCCGCAGCCGGGTACAATCAAGCGCCAACCGCTGAACGAGGCGTCGATAGACCCCGTCCGGCCGGCAGACCCGACGGACCAGGCAGCGCCCCCGGACCAGGCGGCATTGCCGCCAAAGGCCGGCGGCAAGACGTCGGTCGATCCGTCGCTTTCGCTGGGCGCACGCCAGGATGTCGCGGCGCTGCAGGTGCTGCTCGACCGGGGCGGGGCTTCGCCTGGCGTCATCGACGGGCGCTTCGGTTCGAATGTCGACAAGGCGCTGGCGGCCTACAATCAGATCAACGGTAGCAGCCTCAAATCGACCGATTCGGTCGGCATCCAGGCCGCATTGTCGCAGTCCGGTGGCGACGCGTTCGCCAACTACACCATCACCGCGGAGGATGCGGCCGGCCCCTACGTCGCGTCGATCCCGGAAGACTACAGCCAGAAGGCGCAACTCGACCGCATGGGCTTCACCTCCGTCACCGAGGCGCTGGCCGAGCGCTTCCACATGGACGAGAACTATCTCAAGGCGCTCAATCCGGACGCCAACTTCAATCGTCCGGGCACGATCATCAAGGTCGCGAATTTCGGCAAACTGGTTTCTACCCCTGTCGCCCGCATCGTCGCCGACAAGGGCAAGAAGGAAGTCTTTGCCTATGACGGGTCGGGCAAGCTGGTCGCGGCCTACCCCGCCACCATCGGCTCATCGGACACGCCGTCCCCGACCGGCATCCATGCCGTCTCGCGTGTCGCGCTCGATCCGAACTACACCTACAACCCCAACATCAACTTCAAGCAGGGCGAGAACAACAAGATCCTGACCATTCCGCCTGGGCCGAATGGCCCGGTCGGATCGGTGTGGATCGCCCTGGACAAGCCGACTTACGGCATCCACGGCACGCCGGAGCCCTCGAAGATAGGCAAGACCGAGAGCCATGGCTGCGTGCGCCTGACCAATTGGGACGCGCGTGAACTGGCCAAGCTGGTCTCGCCGGGCGTGCCGGTGGAGTTCGTCGAGTAGGGTATGTCGATATTCAGGCGATGCCGGCCTGACCTCTATCTCAACATAAATCTCAACCAATGATCCTGCGCACCCACTTCACATTCGGCGTTGCCGCGTAGACCAACTGCACCACCAGAATGAAGCCGACGCTCGCCAACGGGGTGATCAGGCAAAGTGCGGCGCCGATGGCCCACAGGACCTGCGCCTTGACGATGCGCAGGTAGACCGTGCGTTTCGTTTCCGCGTCGACGTCCTCCGCGACAAGGCCGCTCTTCTCCGCATACCACCAGCTGACGAACAGCGTGATGCCGAGCATCAAGAGGTTGAGCCAGTAAACCAGCACCGCGGTCCTGAATTCCAGAAAATCGGCCAGAAGGTCGGTCGAGAACGGCAGGAGCGCGATGAAGGCGAGAAAGCAGAGGTTCAGCGTGGCCAGCCGTCTGTCGGATTTGGCAACCAGGCCATGCTGGGCCTGCTGGCCGAACCAGAAGATGGTCAGGGTCAGAAAGCTCAAGGCATAGGTGAGGAAGCGTGGCGCGAGTGCCGCGATGGCGGCGAGCAGATCATGTTCGGAGTGGATCGCCTCATGCGCCGGCACCCTGATCTCGAGCACGATCAGGGTGAGCGCGATGGCGAACACGCCATCGGTGATACCGACAATACGGCCGCGCCCCTCAACCGATGCTTCGAGCGGACGCTTCATCGATTTCTCCTGCCTGCGGGTCCTGGAAAACCTAAAGCGCGTCTCGTCGAAACGGATTCCTGCGACGCGCTTTAAATCTTGCCTGATGCATGTCGTTGTCGCAAAAGCCGAGGTCACTTTTGCGCGACATGCATTAGCATGACTGCCGCGGTTTGCATCGGGGCAGATGCGATCCCTGGCAATATGGCTGGTTTCAAGGACAACAAGCCGCTGGCCGGTTGTTGCCGCCGCGCCGACGGTCTAATGAGGGTGACATGCATGCGCCCAATCAAGCCGCCGCCGTTCCGCTGACCGCTCCGGTCGCGAATGGCACGTTCTGCCCGCAATCGCAGCGGCGTTATGTGTTGATCGCGGCGATCCTGGCCTCGGCGCTCGGCTTCATCGACGGATCGATCCTGGCGATCGCCATGCCGGCGATCCGCGTCGACCTCGGCGCCAGCCTTGCCGAGGCGCAGTGGATTTCCAATGCCTATGCGCTGACACTCTCGGCGCTGATCCTTGCCGGCGGTGCCGCAGGCGATCGGTTCGGGCTGCGCCATGCTTTCGTGGCCGGCATTGCGCTGTTCGTCGTGACCTCGCTTGCCTGTGCGCTGGCGCCGAACGCTGTCGTGCTGATCGCATTTCGCGCGCTCCAGGGCATCGGCGCCGCGATCATGGTGCCGGGCAGTCTCGCCATTATCGCCAAGGCCTATCCGAAGAAGGAACGCGGCAGGGCGATCGGCATCTGGGCGGCGGCCTCGGCGCTGACCACCGCTCTCGGCCCCGTGCTCGGCGGCCTGGTGCTCTCGGCTTTCGGCGGCGGCATCTGGCGGGCGATCTTTGCCGTCAATCTGCCGCTCGGCCTGATCTCGATCTATCTGCTGCTCGCCAAGATTCCGGCCGATGCGCCGACGGAGAAACGCAGCCTTGACCTTGCCGGCGGGGCGCTTGCGACGCTGGCCTTCGGCGCGCTCGCCTATGGACTGACTTCAATGAGCGCCAGCGGCGAGAGCCATATGGCCGGTCCAAGCATTGCCGCCGGCGCCGTGCTGCTTGTCGTCTTCATCCTGTTCGAGCGGCGGCAGCGCGAGCCGATGATAGATCTCAGCCTGTTTCGCATCGGTGCTTTCGCCGGCGCCAACGTCGCGACGTTCTTTCTCTATTTCGCACTGTCAGCCAATCTTTTTTATCTGCCGATGCTGCTGATCGCAGGCTGGGGGCTGAGCACCGCCGAGGTCGGCTTCATCTTCCTGCCGCTGTCGGCGGCGATCGCGCTTCTGTCGGGACCCGTCGGCAAGCTGTCGGACCGGATCGGGCCCCGTTTTCCCATTGCCTGCGGCAGCCTGATCGTGGCGGTTGCCTTCGCCGGGCTGGCCTTGCTCGCCTATGCCGGCTTTCACCATTTCTGGACCGGCATCTTCCCCTTGATGGCGCTGATGGGGCTCGGCATGGCGTTGGTCGTATCGCCATTGTCCACCGCGATCATGACGGCGGTGGAAGACAAGGACACCGGCGCGGCTTCCGGCATCAACAACGCCGTCTCACGCATCGGCGGTTTGATCGCGGTGGCGGCGATGGGGTCGCTCGCTGCCTGGATCTACGCCAATGCCCTGGAGGTAAATGCCGCGCCCGGCGTGCCTGGCTTCGGCGAACCGCCACCGGCAGGACTTTCGCCGGCACTCGATGCGGCGAGGATCGCCGCCAGCGACGCAGCCTTTTCCGCCATCTCCTTGGTGACGGCGCTGCTATGCCTGCTTTCCGCTGTCATTGCCTGGACGACGATTTCGGGCGAAGCGCTGCCGTGGTCGCGGCGCGCCGAACCTCGGCAGGACAAAGGCTGAGTCTCAGCCTTCGATCTTGGCGCTGGCGACCTTCAGCGAATTGCCATCTTCCTGTTTCAGCAGATCGTCGATGCGCTCGCGCTCGCGCTTGAAGGCGACGAGATCGTCGCCTTTCAGCACCTTGCCGACCGGTAGACGGACGCGCATCGGATCGACTTTGGTGCCATTGACGATCAACTCGTAGTGCAGGTGCGGGCCTGTGGCGAGGCCGGTCTGGCCGAGATAGCCGATAGTCTGTCCCTGGCGCACATGCATGCCCGGCTCCATACCTTTGGCAAAGGCACTCTGGTGATTGTACGAGGTCTCGTAGCCATTGGCATGGCGAATGATGATCTGCTTGCCATAGCCGCCGGCCCAGCCGACCTTCTCGATGACGCCATTGCCGGCGGCAATGATCGGCGTGCCGATCGGGGCTGCCCAGTCGACGCCTGTGTGCATGCGGACATAGCCGAGGATCGGATGCTTGCGGGCGCCGAAGCCGGAGCGGAACTTTCCGGCGGGCAGCGGATTGCGCAGCAAGAACTGCTGGGCGCTCGAGCCGTCTTCGTCGAAATAGTCCGTGCTGCCGTCCTGCATCTGGAAGCGGTAGAAATTGCGCGTCGTGCCGCCGAAGGTCGCCGAGACATAGAGAAGCTCGGAATTGTCCGAGGTCTGGTCGTCGCCATCAGGCTGCGAGAACAGCACTTCAAGGCGGTCGGAGGGATTGAGGCGGGACTGGAAATCGACATCGGATGCCAGGAGCTTGATCAGCCGCTGGGTCATCGCCTTGGACATGCCGTAGGAATAGGCGGCGCGGTAGATGCCGTCATAGACGTTGGGCAGATTGCCGCGCACCACTACCGGCGCCGACGAATCGTCGAATGCGGTCAGCAATTCGGGATTGGGCTCGGGCTCCTGGGCCGGCACGTACTGGCCGCGGTCGTCGAGCGCGATGGTGACGATATGCGTGGTCTTGTCATAGACGCTTGTGCGCACGACCTTGGCGGCATCGCCGTGGACCTCAAGGCCAACACGCAGCACGGTACCTGCCTTGAGCGCCGGCGCGTTGAGCAACTTGGCGATCGCTTCGGCCATGCCGGTGGCATCATCGCCCGTGTAGCCCGAATCGGCGAAAGCCTCCGTGAGGTCGGTGTCCTTGGTGAAGGGGATGATTTCCTCGGCGAAAGCCGGTGCCTGGTCGTCCGCGTTGGCGCGTGGCGATACGGAGACATTTTCCGGCACGATCTTCACATCGTAAGAGCCGGCCATGCTCTCGGCAAAGGCTTCGCCGAATCGCTGCGGATCGACATAATGAAGCGAAGCCACCTGCACGGCGCCATCGCTGAGGTCGGTGCCGGCTTCGCGTACCACTTTTTCGACTTCGTCGGCCGACAGGTCGCTCTTCTCGTCGAAGGAAGCCGTCGCGATGGGGAAATCGACAGTCTTCAGGCTCATTTCGCTTTCGACCTTGGCGCCGTAGATCTGGCCGGAGGCGGCCGACGCCGTCGCAGGCTGTGCCGATGTATCGTCGCCGTCGTCGCCGAACACCTGCATCGGGTCGAAAGGGGGGTAGGCCCGGCTGGTGGTGTGGCCTGCTGCGAGTGCCATCTTGATCTGCACGAAAGGCATGGTGTGGATGACATCGCGGTCGCCGACCTTGGTGACCATCGACACTTCCATGCGGCGGCGATCCTTTGCCTTGGCGATCTGGCGCGGCGCCACCAGCCTGGTGGTCTTTGCCACTTCGCCGGAATCGCCGTTGCTGGCAAGGCCGATCAGTTCGGCGATCTCGGGTGGGGTCGCCAGTTGCTGGCGACCGTCGAGAGCGGCGAACAGCGCGACGCCCATCAGCACGCTCGAGGTTACACCGGTGAGGAATGTTCCCGACAGCCAGCGCGCAGAAACCTCACGCCGATCGGGCGGGCCGCTGCGGCCGTCCGCAATAAGCGGCGGCTCATTGCCGAGTTCGGCTATGACATCTTCCGTATCTGGCATCCAGAAAGGCTGCTTCTTCCCCGGGCGGAACGGCTTGTCGCTTTTGTTGTGGCCATGACATTTGCCTGTCACGGCAGGTTAAGTCAACGAAGCCTCAGGCCCCGGTCGAATTCCCCTCGTGCACTTCATCTTATAGAGCACTTCTAAAAGCGGGCGGCGTGCCTTCATCCACAAGGCTCTCGCGCACGCCCTTACGGTGCTCTTGGAAGAGGGCATTGCACGGCTGTGCTCGCGCCCTCTTTTGCTGGCCCTGGTGTCGAACGGCAATGCGGCGGCAATAGGGCTCCTTCGTGGCCTCCTCCTCCTGTTGTCCCGTGTTCCCCTGGGGCAGCCGGCTATCGACAAAGCGCGCCCGAAATTTCTGTCGCAAAAAGTTCAAAAACATTTGGGAACGGTGTTGACAGTTTTGGTTGGTGGCGACTATATACGCCTCACGAACGAGGGCGGTGCGCCGCTGGCGACGAAGAAGTTTGCTTCTAGGTCTGCCCTCAGCGAAATTCAAGAGAGCCGCGTAAGCGACACTCGGACGGCCCCGGAGCCAAAAGCGAAGCGGGCCACGACACTGCGTATGCGGTGTCTGTTCTTTGACAATTGAATAATGAAGAAAGAGAAACGTGGGCGGCAGAGTCCTGCTGAACGCCTTATCCCGCCAGGGATAGGATGTTCGAACGAGACTTTGGCGGACACGTTTTGAGAGAATAAGTCGACCAAGACACGCGAGTGTCTAGGTGTGAATGTTCTCGTCAATTCGAAGCGTGACCAGATAAAGCCAATCAAAGTTTCAAAACTT